>NZ_JBFRLG010000047.1:0-5125 GCF_041469785.1 Vibrio sp. 10N.286.48.F5
CTGGTAAGCCACAAAAAGAGTTATCGCTGTATTTCAACTTCGCAGGGTGTTGGTTCTACCACCCAGAGATTAAGCAGTGCAACTTACAACGGCCAGAAGTTCAAACCTTACTTGCTAGCTGGCTTAAAGCCATCACTCACACTCTCATCACGCAACCTGCTATCTCAATCAACATCACATCCGTTCGTTAATCCTAACTTATTTCAAAGAGGTTCCTATGAATCAAGCAGCCAATCTGGCTATGTTCGCGTGCAAGCGAGCTAAGCCTTCACATCAACTGAAAGACCTAATCAAACGCTCTATTAATGATGTTAATTACCGAGGAAAAATGACCATCTGTTTTCAAGATACCAATTACCACCCAAAAGACGGCGGCTTTCACCCTGTCTCTATTACGGTGGATATCAAAGATAGCCATATCGCTCTTATTGAAATCACTGACCTTGTTTATGTGGGAACCGGTACGCCAGAGCTCGTTCCTGACTTGGCTTTTGATTTTGCTAACAACGTCGCTTTCGCTCGTTTCAGCGGATGGCTTGGTATGTACCTGCAAGAAACAACCGAGTTATATGAAATGTGGGAGTGTAACTTTTTAGCTTATGTAGAAATGAACGCCTACGACCAAGTTCAGGTTGAGTACAGTTAATCATCACTCGTAGCAACCCTAGCCACTAACCGTCCCGCTCCACTTCATATCACAAATATTCAACACAACCACCAGCACAGAGCTAAAACGAGGCTGCTTCCCATATTGTTAAAACGGGAAGCTTCCATCCCTTGCTGTATAAGGGTTCTTTAATATCGTCTGCTCTGTGCTTCCCAAAACACCCTTCTACAGACAAAAAAGGAAGCAGATTATGGCTGAGGTACAAGCAATCAAAGACGATGACACCATACGTCTGGTTGGACATTTACTGAGTATTCGTTGTAATACACAAATGGCCGATGTGTGGCATATCGGATTAAACCTAGCACTGCGGATTTCTGATTTGTTATCGATCCGCTTTGAAGACATTCATGGTGACCGACTTATTATTCGTGAAAGTAAAACTGGCAAGCTGGCAAACATTCAGCTCAATACCAAAGCGCAGCAGCATATTGCTAGATTAAGGGAGCAACATCCCGACCACATCTACTTGTTTCAATCCTACCGATGCCAACAGTTGAAAAACAAATCACCCCAGCCAATCACGCGACGCGCCGTGTCTATGGCATTTCAACAAGTAGGCCAAGAGCTAAATATTGCGTTAGGTACTCATTCGATGAGAAAGACACGAGGCTACTTTCTTTACCAATCTACAAAGGATATAGGCCGTGTCATGAAAATGCTTCGTCACACATCTGAGGGCGTCACGCTTCGCTATATCGGTATCACTCAAGATGAAGTCGATAAAGACTTTGTTTCTCTTGAGCTTTAAGCATGATCATTTACTAAGGGGGCGGGGCCGCTAATCCCTTATAAACATTAAGCTCAGAGCCCTTTTGAGTTTCGTTATCATCACATTGGAGAGTGAATAACATGAATCCATATCACGCAATAGGAAGCTTTGTTGTAGGCAGCTTATCGAAAAGCTTAATCCAAAATTTATTCTGGAAAACCGACGGTCCAGTTAGAGGGAGCATTGTGTATTGCGATCTCGCATTTGGTTATGCTGAACATTCAGGTGTCTACGTGGGAAATGGACGTATCATCCATCGTAATGGCAAAGGTCTTATTGAAGCCGTATCAATTCATCAGTTCCTTGCTGATACATCAGCCATTTCCATTTACGTGAGTTGTAATGCTCAAGGGAGAGCAACTGGCAGTGAGTTTACCGCTCAGAGTGCGGAAGCTATACTTGGTGTGCAGACAGACTACTCCCTGCTAAATGAAAACTGCCATCAGTTCTGTAGCTACTGTCTAGACGGTGACATCTTCTCAAGCACCTTCACATTGACTCAGCTTAAACGTGACGCTCGTGCGCATATTCAAGCGAGTCAGTGGCGCGTGTGGGACTTGAAGCATCGCCATAAAGGATAAGGGGGTTCTCTCCCCTTTTTTTGTTTAAACGCGAGGAAGTAAGCTCTCTTGCAATAATTCTCTAAAGAACTGATTGTCTATTTCTTCTTGAGTACGCCGACTAGTACCAAATGTTCTGCCTCTACCGACAGCCCTCGATCTTAACTTAGTCAAATATACGGCACGGTTAAATAACGGATTGAACATTGCCCTAAAACTCTGCCCCTCATAATCTTCATCGTCATAATCATCAAAAGGATGACGCTCTACCACATAGTAAGTTGGATTAGCTGGGACTCTTACACCCCAATGTGCCGCCCTAAAGTCAATATTAAGCGCCCGCGACCATGCACATACCACCATTTGATAAAGCGTTTTACATTTACCAACATTTTCTAAGAGGCTAAAATCACTGTAGTCTCCAAGGTAACGAAAGTTATCTTTGTTTAAGATAATCACAATGTGGTAATGAGGATATGATGAAGAATCGATTTCTTTACACCAAATAAACCGTAAGCGCTCTCTACTAACAGAGGTTTTTCGTCTTTTTCGCCGCTTAAGCTCCTCTTTGATTTGACTGTTTAATGAACGAAAAAAACTGGTAATCGCATTGGAGACTTCATCATCTTCAAATGATTTTGGGTACCGTAAATCGAGCCTAATAGCCGTTATTCGTGAAAAGTCCTCAACCGCATCCATCAGTACATCGTGAACTTGAACTAGGTTTTTAGTAATCAACGGAAGCTCCCTGGTTCTAAGATGTATTCCTCTAAACCTCTTAACATTCGTCGTTGATGGGCTACGTCTTGCCATGATACTACTCCTTAATTTATGAACATATGAGTAGTAATGATGTAAATACTTACGGTATGGCTAGTCCTCTATCTTGAAATAGATAATAGGTAATATATTAAACAGGTCCGACACCGAAACATCACATGACAATAGATACTGATTAGGCTAGAGGACAGGGTTCAACTCGACATTTAGTTACATATAAACGACTAGCTATCGAGAAAACGTGGTACAAACCCTTGGATATCCACTTTTAGATCATTCGACTCAAACTCTATGATCTTTTCTTCAGAGTGACTCAAAACTAGACGCCCTCGAACTTTTAAAGGCAAGTTCAATAAAATGATCATGGATTGCTTTCGTTGAAAGCAATAGATATCCAATTCTTGGCTTTCAGAAGCTTCTGGGATAAGGGTTGGTATAATATTGCAGATCGGTATGGAGTACTCATTCACATGATCTCTCAAACTCTTTGCGATTTCGCGATTCAATTTAGGATCATCGGTAAGTACGTTAAACTTCCGCTCTCTTATTTGATAGTTTTGTTCTAATCCCCCCCTGACCTTTCGTGAAATCAGTTCATCAAACATATGATAGAGTCTGATATCACTGTTATGTCGTGAGACTTCACTTCGACGCTTCTGGTCTACCTCCCAAATCCATGCTTTGACCCCTTTCTGGATAGCGCGTAAAGGGTCGTAACTGAAGCAATCTTGAGTAAGGTAGTCTCTTACACAAACCTTACCCCCACCGAATCCCTCTGGGTCAATAATAAAGATAGAATAGGCCTTTTTATAAAGTGTTGGGGCATTACATCCGTTGATAAATTTTAGGATAAAGCCCGAGTCTATTAGCTCGTCCCTATACCGACGTAAGCGTTGCACCGTCATTCCTGTAACATTTGAAAGCTGAGAAAAACTAATCACATTGACCACTCCGATGTCGTCACTCAAAGCGACTAGTGCCGATTTTAGTAACCGCTTAGAGATACTCTCGGCTCGCACACCATACAAGTCCTCACCTTCTCCCAAAAGCTGTTTTATATAGGATGTTTTCGCTTCACTTAGCTCTCGATTTTTATCGCCAATTTCAGGTTGAGCAATGACATATTGTCCTCCTTCTTTACTTCGAGTCACATACTCATTTAGACATAACCGAGTAACCGAAGCTCGGACCATCGAAGCTTTCATCATTAACTTTTCAGCCAATAATGCGATTGAGCACTGACTATGCCCTTGTCCATTAGCAAGTAAGAGCCACCGCATATATATGACCTTATCTTGAGGCTTCAAACCTTTCCAAGGCTGGAGCAGCATATTCATAACCATCAATATTTTACTTTATAATACCTATTAAAATCATAATACCATAATTTTTGACATGCTAAAAACTACATGTAAATCTACATGTAACACAAAAATATTGAGTATAGTAATGACATCAGAAGAGTATGAGTTCAAAAAATGGATGACATTTGGTAACCATAGAATGTCGGTATGGGTCGTGCAGTATTTCCTAAAGAACGGAATAGCTGAAGAAGGCTTGGTCGTTGGCGGAAAAGGAGCAAGGTATCCCTCGAAAGAAAATATTATGCAGCAAGCATCACGCTACTTTTCGAGTCTGGATACAGAAGAAACAAGACAACGTAACTTGATTAAAATGAAAAGAGCTTGGGATCAGAGAGAGCGACGACTAAACGCGAAAGAAAAAGAACATTCCGTAATGGTTAGGAATGATATCTACAACCAATTGGAACAGATAAAGGCAGATAATGGATTAGATAATCTAGGGCAGTCAATCAGGGCATTAATTGACGGTTCTGCATTCAGAAGAGAAATATTGAAACTAGAAAATACCAACATATCTCTCCGTAATAAGCTAGAAAAGCTAAACGATGACAAAAGCAAACTCCGCCAGCAGGCGTCTCAACTTACGGAAATGCAAAAAAGAATCAACGTCCTTGAAAAGCAAAATGCTTCCCTGATTGGCGCTTTTGAAAAGCTTGCTGATTATGTAGACCAAAAGGATACGTAACTTCTCAAACTTACAGTGTGGTGGAATGAGCCACATATCATCCAATGAATCTAGAAAATCTAAATCAAAACTTGTGTATGAACCACTTTAGTAACCATCTTGGTAACCAACATAAAAACCAAACCAAAACAAACTGAATAATATCAGACCCTTAAAAGACAAGTTCAACTTACGCCAGCTCCACCAAACGTTTGGAAAGGGCCAACTCGAAAGAGTTGGCCCTTTTTTTATCTTTATTTTACTTGCCATAATATGAAAAATCACATTATTAACAATGATACCAATTAAAGTAAAAAT
>NZ_JBFRLG010000048.1:0-35302 GCF_041469785.1 Vibrio sp. 10N.286.48.F5
ATCCAATTAGGAAACAAAGCGACGGGAGTGTTTAAATTCACTGCAAAACACATATTTTGTCAGTTTTATTTAAACTATAACCTATCTTGTAAATGGTATTGATTTCTATCCATCCACCGAGCCTAAGAAGCTTCTTTCTTAAAGACATGATCACCATATTCAATGCATTGTCACAGACGAATGAATTGGGCCATCCCATTTTTAGTAGATGGTGTTTGGTTAAATGCTCCCCTTGATGAGTGAGTAACTCTTTTAGAACTAAAAATTCACTGAGTGTGAGCTGGATGGGTTTTATCGTTGGGTGGTCGGCTAGCGAAATTCTTAGCGACCCTTTATGTAAGATTAAGTGCATAAACAAACAGCCAGTTTAATTATCATACCCGTATTATTTATTTGCTGCGATTACATGCAAGGTCAGGTTGAATATTAATCTGGCTATTATGCCTACTTAATGGGTTTTCCTTTCATATTACACATCAAACGAAACCATTTTATTTGCTGTTTTTGTATTAGTTATTTCAGTTTGTTTAAGTTCAACCTTACAACGTTCGCTTTGTGAGTTGAACGCGACTTGATTGCTAATAGGGTTTGAAGCGCAGTCAGAAGTCGGTACTTTCCCTGTCCAACGCACAGTGACATTTGCGGCCGCCGACTGAAAAGAGATAAGAGTTGCTAATACTGCTGTTGAAATAAAGATTAATGAACGCATATTTAGGCACCTTTTATTAGTGTTGTGTTGATATGCCTAGTTTGGTAGCGATAGGGCAGGTTGTAAAATAAATAGTTATAAATTCAGTTGCATTAAAACTTGAATGGTAATTTGTAGCAGAGGGAATAGTAGGAAACCAAAATAAAGGCTGGCAGTGAAAATTAAAACGGAGTGGGCGATCAAATGAAAGGGGAGGCTAATTTAAAGACGTTAAACTTGAGTGAAATCACTTAAGGACAGCGGGTTAGCCTAATGAGCCGTAGCTAGGAATAGCCACGGCATCAAATTGACCGCATTTGGATTTAACAAGAATCTAAGCTTCGTTAAAACAATATAGGCTAACAATAACTTTGAGCTTGGGTGCGCAATGCATTTTTTAGGTTCGTCGGCAGTTGTGAACGGTGTATACCCTGGATTGCACCCTCTAACGACCAAACTAACTCGATGGTTGGTTTATGGTGGGTATGCTGTTGGATAGCCTCTACAGCACCAATCGTGCCCAGGTTTTTGAGTTTCTCAATGGAGTTTATACCCGCTTTCTCAAGAAGTTGCTCAGTTGAGAATCGCATGTTGGGTAAGTCTTTGAGCCTTTCGGCAGCAGAAATATAACTGCTTCGTGATCTCTTTATTTGCTCTAGTGCGATTTCTGCTTCACATAGAGTCAAAGAATACTTGCTCCAAGGGTTTGCTGGCAACTTGTAATAATCCGCATTCTGACTTACTCCAAGTACGCTCGCATTCACCTTGGGGTAGCCCTTGTTAATAAAGTAGCCTTTTTGTGCCGGTGTTCCTCTGAGGTACAGCTCCCCACTTTTATGTAGAACGAGCAAAACGTGATCTACATAGAAGGCCGTTACGCCAAATATTTGTTTTATAGACACTCGACCTAATTGTTCCAAGCGTCTAAAAGTATGTCTGAAAAGTTGAGCCATTATTTTCACTCGATAATCATAAAAAGTGTGATCTATTGTCCAAATGTAGCCAGCAGTGAATATGGCATAAGCCAAGTTAAAAAACAGACAATGCCATTGGGCATTCCGGTTATTTAAATTCTCGATCTGCCATATCAGTTTTGTAACAGACGGTCAAAATTAAGGGGGGTCACGAAGGCGGGAGAAATTGGTATGTATAGCATCGACACAAATGTATTTTTAATGGCGACGGGTTGTAACTTTCAATCGGATATTGGCGTTCGATTTCGTCAGATTGCTATTAGAAGTTTGCACAAGGTTAATGATGATATTCTTCAAGGAGGTGAGTCCAATCGAGCGCTCGCCCATAAAGTGAAAGGCATTGCGTTATCTTGCGGGGCTACAGAGGTTGCAAGAATTTGTCTTAAATTGGAGCACTACGACGCGGTAATCAATGAAAGTGCCGGAAAAAAGATTTTGATGGATGTGTCTAACGCCATGATTCAACTTTTTGACGCTTAAGTTGGAGGATATGAACGTGTCTTTTAAAAATAAAATCATTTTCACCAACGCAACAATACTGGTTCTATTTGTGGTGTTGCTTACGTACTCCGCTATCGAAATCGTTCAGGTTTCTTCACAAAACCAATTTGAAGAGATAAAGGAGAGCATTACGGGAAATAACAAAAAGCTTCTACTTACCTTTGTGAAAGCTCAAAGTGTAACCCTTGATAAAGAGGTCGAGCTGATCACTGAGGAAGTGCAGCATGTAGCGATTGATTTTGCTCATGATTTTGTTAATGAATCGAAAAACGAGGCACTTCGTAATAAACAACTGGCTTATATCAACACAGAGCGTAAGCCTTTTATCAAAAAGGTGCTTTTTATTGACACTGAACGCAACCAAGAAGTCTCTATCACCGAAAATGGTATTGTAAGCCGCTCTATTTCTGTCGATTTTAGTCGCATGATCCACTACAAGAATTTCTATATAGGGAAAGAAGTTAAAGTGGGGCACGTCACTAAGTTTGCCATTTATATCCGTCCAGAGCACTGGGATAACGCGTTACTCAAATTTGATTTAGATTTAGAGTATTTTTCTCGTTCACTGACTTTTGAAAATATGATCGATGAATTCCAATACCGTTATTTCTTAGTAGACGACAGCGGCAAGCATATCGCGTCGAATCTACAACAGAATGTCGACCAATTGATGTCTGAAAGTGTTTTTGATGAACAAATTCAAAAGAGTGTCGGAAGCCATATCATGTCACATTACTTGGGTAGTTTTGTGGTAAGTGGCGAAAAAGGTGTTTTCAATGTCACTTTTGTTCAGAACCGTCAAACCGGTTGGAGGTTGATTTTAGTCACGCCAGAGCATGTGATTCGTTCCAGTTATGCGACCACCAAAGAGCTGGTTTTATCTGGTGATAACTCGTTGATCAAACGCCTGTTCTTTGCTTATATCCTTTTGCTTTGTCTGTTTTTAGCTATTAACTCAATCGCGGTGAATAAGATGCTGATACCTATTTCTAAATTGATCGCACAAGCTAAATATCTAAAGCAGCGTGATTTTAATAAATCCAGACATACTGTTTATAGTAATGGAGACGAAATTGAACAGCTTTCAAAGGCTTATTCTGAGGCTGGGATCCAGATTCAAAATTTGATTGAAGGGCTTGAATATGAAGTTGAAGAGCGAACGAAGCAGTACGAGATAGCAGCGCAAGAGGCGAGTGAGGCCAATAAACAGAAATCGGTGCTGCTTTCAAATGTGTCCCATGAGGTTCGCACGCCACTGAACGCGATTATTGGTTATACACATATGCTAAGCCATAGCAAAAACTTTGACGAATATCGCCATCAGCTGAACGGTATTTCGAGTGCGAGCAATACTATTTTAGGCATTGTGAATGACCTATTGGATTTTGAAAGAGTAAAAGCAGCAAGCTATTCATTAAACCCTAAATGCCTGTCAGTAATGAGTTTGATGCGCGAAATTGAAAATACGTGTTTTCCGCTTAGCGAGTCTAAACAATTGTCGCTTGATATTATATGCAATGTCGATGCTTCGACAACATTGATGATTGATGAGCTTCGTATTAAGCAAGCAATCAATAATATAGTTTCGAACGCATTGAAGTTTACAAACAAGGGAGGGGTGACAATAGAAGTTTCAACCGACGATAGAGCATTCAATATCTCCGTAAGCGATACTGGAGTCGGTATTCCCCAAGATAAATTGGATGCGGTGTTTAACGGCTTTGAACAGGTTAATCAAGAAGACCAACAGTTTGGTTTTGGCTTGGGCTTGGCGATAACTAAAACCATCGTAGAGTTAATGAAGGGTTCGTTGCGTGTTGAGAGTGTGCTCGGCACCGGTAGTACTTTTGTTATCTCACTCCCAGCTCAAGAAATTATGAATGTTCTTGAGTGTTCTAACGGTGTTGCTGAACAGGTATATAACGTTAGAGAGCGCTTAGACTGCACAAGTAAAAAAGCCTTGATCGTTGATGATGTTGAGTTCAACCGAGAAATTCTAGAGTTCCACTTAAACGAGCTAGGTTGTGAATGCATGACCGCGAATGATGGTTTGGAGGCTTTAGCACTCGCTTCTGAACATGACTTTGATGTTGTACTGACGGATATTTCAATGCCGGTTATGGATGGCATTGAGCTTGCTTCTGAGTTGGGAAAGCGTAAGCCATCGTTACCTATAATTGCCGTTACGGCACGAGCTACCATTCAAGAAGAGGCTCGAATGGACCAATACTTTTCGTGTTATCTAACCAAACCGCTCAACCCGAGCGATCTAAAGCTAAAGCTTCATTGCGCTTTATCAGGTGGTACTTGCTAACTTAGTTAAATACTCCTACCTATAACCTGAGGGTAAGCCATCTTCGGATCTTCATGTATTATTTTCATCTGTTTTTCTGAGAGTTATGGGCATTGTCATCAAGATAATGCCCAAACTGTTATGAAAATAACTATCATCCAATAAGTGTTGAGAGTAGCTGGGCATTTTCAAATTATTCAATCACAGCTTGCCCTTAGCTTTTGTTCGTATTTAATTAAAAATAAGCTAAATCACAATAACGAATAAGAAAATAAAGCTATGTTTGGAAATATTATACGTACGTTTCGTGTTAATAATGGTTTGTCTCAAACTAATTTTGTTGATGCGATTCAAAGAAGTAACTCTAACTTTAACAACCTGGACGTTGTGACACTAAGCCGTTGGGAAAGAGGAGTAACAACTCCCCACTTAAAACGTCAAAACGAGTTACTGGACCTTATTGGAGTCAACATATTTGATGTTTGGGAGGCAAACGACTCACAAACAGTTCTCACAGGGTTAACGAATAAATTTAATAATAACGGTTATATTGATATGAACATGCACGTCCAAACAGAAGTTACGGTGATTAACTCAAATAATTCATTCCTTCTTGGGAAGATTACCAAGTTAATTGATGTCATCTTTGAATATGAGGATAACGTTATGCTCAGTAATTTAGAAGATTTAGATCTGAGTAGAAAGGTAATTATTGAAAAAATAATAAATCAATATTCTGGAGAGTTAACGCTCGTCACGGTTAATGGGCAATTAATCGGACACTTATTAAGTGCTAACTATAATCTTGCAGCAGATTTTTTGGAGCAAGTCTTAGTATCTAAAGAAGATAGAGCACATTTAGTTGTTACTTTTAACTGCACTCATTATTCGTCATTTACAGACACAATGGGCAGAGAGGCGTACAAGTATCTACAAAGCTTAAATCCAGATAAAGAGCTTTATATACTACTGAAAAGCAAAAGGATTTTTGATCTGTTTTTTTCATTGGGCTGCGAGTATCGAAGTGTAAGAAGTAACGATAGATCAATGAAGGTCATGAACTTGGATTCAAAGAAAATGAAATCACAACGCACTTGGATGGATATTATTGCAAACTATAAAGGTGAAGAGAATGAATAACACAGTATTGATTGTTGACGATGTTGAACTATCGAGAGAGGTCATTAAAAATGCGGTCTCTTTATCTAATAAAAAAACATCTGTACAGTTTGCAGAAAATGCGTTCGATGCAATGAGCAAAATGCAAAACGCATCATTTGATTTGGTGATTATGGACATCATGATGCCCAATGGCGATGGATTTGAACTCTTGAGTATGATGTCGAAACAAAATGTTGAGTCTAAAATAATCATTATTTCAGGTTTGGATAAATCCATTGTTAGCTCGGTGAGTATGCTTGGAAAGCTCTATGAGTTAAATGTTGTCGCTTCACTAGAAAAGCCTATTTGGGCTAACCAAATAAGTGAGTTGGTTGATAAAGCACTTGAAGTTGAAACCATAACCAAAAGCGAGCTTGGCTTTGGTAACCGTGCAACAATCATCGATGACGATTTTCCCATCAATCTGGTTTATCAGCCGCAAGTTGTTTCGGATATAAATGTTATTTCGGGGTTTGAAGTGTTGTCACGATGGTCTGATGAAAACGGGACCTTACTTCCACCGAGCTATTTTTTGCCAGTAATTGAAGAGCTAGGAAAGCAAAAGGTTTTTACCAATATCGTGATAAATAAATTCATTCAGGATTATCATCTCCACTTCAGTGAACTTGATAAATCGTTGAGGTTCTCAATTAATATCGATCCTAATTTACTGACTGATGAATCTGTTGTCGATAATCTACTCGAGATCTATAAGCAAGGTATTGAGCATACTATCGTTGTAGAGCTGACTGAAAAGGGGCTTTCAGGCAATATTGAAAAAGAATTGTTGGCAAATATTTTACGGCTAAGGTTGAATGGTTTTGAGATCTCTATAGATGACTTTGGGATGGAAGCATCGAATATTGAACGTATTGTCAAACTGCCTATTAGTGAGATAAAAATAGATAAAACCATTACATGGGGACTTTGCCATAACATTGATTACATGCAAAAAATCGATGAAGTTAAGAAGCTCGTTTCGGTAAAAAACGCACGTATTATCTATGAGGGTGTTGAAAATAAAGACACCTGTGCATTTCTGGAAACTCTAGGCGGCTTTAACCAACAAGGTTTTCTTCATGGGGTTCCATCACTACCTGAAATTGCAGTTGAGATGCTCGCAGAGCAAAAGGAGCTAGATTACGTCGCTTCTGAATATACTTCTAATCATTAACAACGTATTAGGGTAACGAGCCAAAGCCAACTCAATGGGCTTTGGCTCTTTTTATTACTTACCACACACCGAACAATTAGGCATCTTTATTAAATTCATTTCACGCCAGCTGTGAGACATGGCATCGAGAATCAAAAGTTTGCCTTGCTTTGGTTGTCCAAACTTGGCAATAACCTTGATAGCTTCCAAAGCCTGAGCCGCGCCTACCATGCCAACAACAGGTGCCATCACACCGGCTTCAACACAGCTTAGAGCAGCGTTGCCAAATAGAGCGCTTAAACACTGGTAACAGGGTGCGTCAGCATCTTGATAAGTGAAGACACTAATCTGACCTTCCATGCGAATCGCAGCGCCCGATACAAGTGGCGTTTTTGAGGCGTAACACAAACGGTTAAGTTGATTGCGCGTTTCAACGTTGTCGCTGGCATCAAGTACTAACGAATGCGCTTCAATGAGCTTTGCTAGTGCCTCGTCATCAAGTCTGTGGTCGACCGTTTCAACTCTAAGGTGTGGGTTTAACACCTGTAATGATTCAGCGGCTGAAACGACTTTCTTCTTACCAATATCAGCATCGGTGTGAAGCACTTGTCGTTGCAAGTTTGAAAGCTCGACAACATCGTCGTCGATCAGCATTAGCTTACCAATACCCGCAGTCGCAAGGTATTGAGCAGAGGCACAGCCTAAACCACCCGCACCTAACACCAAAATCGAGCTCTGTTTCAGCGCTTCTTGACCCTCAAAATCAAACTGCTTGAGAATGATCTGGCGGTTATAGCGAAGCATCTCTGCGTCAGACAGTATTTCCATCAGCAAGCCTCGTTAGTAAAGCGTGGAGTTAAACAGTTGAATCTGAACCGTTTCACCGACTTCAACACGGCCACGTTCGCGCTCTAGTACCACAAAGCAGTTTGCTAAGCTCATTGAGCGGAAAGCGCCAGAGCTTTGGTTACCTGTTGTTTCTACTACAAACTTACCGTTTTCAATCGAGTAAATACCACGTTGATAATCAGTACGGCCTGGGCCTTTTTTGAATGCAGATTTAGTGATAGCAGGAATCGACTCTGGTGCTGTCCATGCTGTGTGACCAGCTAATTTAGCCAGCATAGGCTGAACTAACACATACATAGTCATCATTGCTGACACTGGGTTACCCGGTAGGCCACAGAACCAAGCGTTGTCTAGCTCACCAAATGCGAATGGTTTACCTGGTTTGATTGCTAGTTTCCAAAAGCCGATTTCGCCAAGCTCTTCAAGAATGTCTTTGGTGTAATCAGCTTCGCCGACACTTACGCCACCAGAAGTGACAACTACGTCTGCCAGTTCTTGCGCTTTTACAAAGGTTTCTTTAAGCGTTGCAGGGCAATCAGGAATAATACCTAGGTCAATTGCTTCGCAACCAAACGCTTCAATCAGTGGTTTGATACCGTAGCGGTTGCTGTCGTAGATCTGACCATCTTCAAGAGGCTGACCTAATGGCTTGAGCTCATCGCCAGTAGAGAAGAAAGCGACTTTAGGTTTGTGTGCCACAGTTACATGACTCACACCGAGCGAAGCAATCATTGGAATGTCACGAGGTGTTAAACGTTCGCCACGGCTAAGAACGATATCGCCTTGCTTGATGTCGTCACCGGTAGGGCGAATGTTATTGTTCAGCTTGATGTCGTCTTGCTGAATCTCAATGCCAGCGTCAGTTTCAGCAGTGTTTTCTTGCATGATTACGACGTCACAACCTTCCGGGATCTTTGCGCCAGTCATAATGCGAATACAGGTGTTTGCTGGCCATTCACCTTCAAAAGGTTGACCTGCAAAGGACTTGCCCGCTAAAGGCAGCACTTTACTGTTCTCTAGGTCTGCTAAGCGCAGTGCATAGCCGTCCATTGCTGAGTTATCAAAAGGAGGGACGAAAATAGGGGATAGAATATCTTCAGCAAGTACGTAACCCAATGCTTCTGCTAATGGCAGTGATAAGGTCGTTTGAATAGGTTGAATTGGTGATAGCAGCTTATCTAGTGCTTCTTCAATTGGCATCAAGCCCGGAGCGTCGCAACAGCCCATAATTGAAATCCTTTGATCGTTATTATTTTGATTTGGCGGTTGGCAATAGGGATTCAATAGTTATCAAATCATGATGGTTCGCCAACGAAATTCTAGCCACTCTAGCACAGTTTAAGCCCCGTAAATAATGACCTCCCTTAAAATATGGGTGTATTTATTCAAAATTCCGAGTATCCTTGTTTGCCATCCAGAAGGGGTAATAAAAGAGGAAGTTCAATGTCAGGTCTTAGCGAATCAGCGAAGTTGGTTAAAGATGCGCTAGCAAGCCGTGGTTTAGAGACACCAATGAGTCCAAACCAGGTTAGCCGAGAAGAGAAAAAGGAACGAATCGAACACCATATGCGTGAGATTCTCACTCTCCTTGAACTTGATCTTACGGACGATAGTCTGGAAGAAACACCGCAACGTATTGCTAAAATGTACGTGGATGAAATTTTCTCTGGTTTGGATTACGCCAATTTCCCTAAAATTACGGTAATCGAAAACAAGATGGGCGTTCGTGAAATGGTACGAGTAAAAGACATTACCGTGACCAGTACTTGTGAGCACCACTTAGTGACGATTGATGGTAAGACTGCGGTCGCTTATATCCCTCGTGGGAAAATCATCGGCCTTTCAAAGATTAACCGTATTGTTCGATTCTTTGCTCAGCGCCCACAAGTTCAAGAACGTATGACGCAGCAGATCCTTGTTGCACTGCAAACGCTACTCGAAACTGATGACGTTGCTGTCACCATGGATGCGGTTCATTACTGCGTAAAATCACGCGGTGTAATGGACGCGACTAGCGAAACGACAACAACAGCTCTGGGCGGTATCTTCAGATCAAACCCAGCAACGCGCCACGAATTCTTACACGGCCTGCGTTAATACGTTTCGTTATTGGATGCACGTGATTTAGCCTTTGTAAATTGAAGTTCGTTGAAAATATTCTAAGCCTCGCTTTATGCGGGGCTTTTTTACGCCTGCAATGAAGTCAACTGTAATGGCTGAGAATGCTGTTATTCCCTAAAGTGAAGAATGAGCGACTTATTCACTTTCGCCATTCCCTAAAGTGAGGAATGAACGTAATAGGGAATCTGTTGCGGCCAAGCAGAAAAAGCACGCTCTATATCTTAACGTTTGTTGAAAGCATATAGAGCGTAACTAGAATCAGTCGCTGGTGGAGTGCTTAAGAAAGGTTAAACAAACGCTTTAAGTGGTGAACAATACCGGATGGCTTGTTCTCGGCTTGATAGATGCTCAAACCATCGTAAAAACTCGCCATGAACTCTATGCGAATCTCATCATCATTGCTTCTCGATATACGAGACAGTAGCGTAGCGGCTACAGCTGCGTGATCATTGGCTAGGCTGTAATCCATTCCTAGTCGTCCTTGAATGAACAACCACAAATGCGTGACTAGTTTTAACTGTTGAGCGTTAGAGTTTTGAAACTTGTCGCTGTGCTCAGTTCCCACTGTATTATCGAATACATTTTGCATCGCCTCATTCGCTTCTTTATTGCTTTCAAAGCGATAGCTTGCATCGATATGTTCCTTGGTTAGCAAGCCAAGCAACGTCTGACGTGCAGAGTTCTCCGGCTTGTTCTCGCAAGCGTGTTTAAACAAAGCGTGGTTTTCATCAATAAATGACGACAGCTCTTTCTCGTAGCCTGTCGAGAGCGCTTTGACTGAACCTAAACCTGCTTCTTTTAAACACTGGTGAAGCTTGGTTCTAGCTTGTTGTTTGGCTTTGATTTCTTGCTGCGCGTCGGCTTGCTGCTTGGCTTCTTCTTGCAGGCTAGCTTCTGTTTGCGAATTATTCGGGGTTGGACGCTCAGTCATTACTCTGTAGCTCTTCCCACGTTACTTCTGCCGATTGAGTATCGCTGTTAATGAAAGCAGAGTTACCCGTCAGCATGACTGAAAGATCCATCGTACGTTGTGTCATCGCTGCTAGCTGCTCAATACCATCGTTGTCTAGACGAACGATCTGAGCTTTTAGGTAGCCGAATTTACCTTTGTTCTGCTCCCACCAAACGTTTGATTTAGTGTTGAAGCTGAATACGCGTACTGATTTAGATAGGCGAGTTGCCTTCTTAACACGCTCTGGATCAGGTTCGCCTACATCAACCCATTCTAGGATTTGATCGTCTAACGACTTCTGCCATAAATCGGGTTCTTCAATGCTAGACAACCCTTTAGTGAACTCAAGTTCAGGAGACGCATTGATACAGAAAGCCATGATTCGAGCCATCATTCGCTGTTCTGTTTCAGAAGGGTGTTGTGCAACCGTTAGATTGAAAGAGTCGTAATAGTCGCGATTCATATCGGTTAAAGAGATACGAAACTTGTAGATTGTGGGTTTAAGAGCCATTGAGAGGGTGTCTTAGGTAGAAATAGTGAAGGGGAATATTACCTTAAATCTCTGAATAGCGGGTAAAAAAATAGCCAGCAGAGGCTGGCTATTTTTAGAAAGCTTTAAAATACTAAATTAAAGTACTTTGATGCTGTCAGCTTGTGGGCCTTTTTGACCTTGAGATACTACGAACTCAACTTTTTGGCCTTCAGCAAGAGTTTTGAAACCGTCGCCAGTGATAGCAGAGAAGTGTGCGAATACGTCTGGGCCGTTTTCTTGTTGAATGAAGCCGAAGCCTTTAGTTTCGTTGAACCATTTTACTGTACCAGTAACTGTGTTAGACATGATGATATCCTAAAATTAAATTTTTATTTTGAGCCAATTGTGGCACTGATAGCGTGGAAAAGTTTATTGCTATTGCGTACAACACAACGGGGTTACTAGTAATCCAACGAAATGTTTATATACAAAGAACTTTCTTTCTAGCCGGGAACGAGTCTAAATCAAATCAGGGGATAGTCAATCGAATACATAGGGAAAGGTTGCAGAAACTTGGGGGTAGTCAAACTTTGCATTCCTTAAATATCATGGAGTTACAGTTGTATGGTGATTTGTTGTAGTTTTTGTGAAAAAGGTGGTCGAAATTGATGACGAATTTGGAGTCAATGCACTGTTTTAGCGCATTCATTTTTGCAAATTTAAAGCCGCTAACTGGGCGTTGAGCCCACTTTTAACGGCTTATATTTATAAATGTCGTTGTAAGGTAAGTGCCTTTACTTGAACGAGGTCTCGGCTACTTTTTCAAGCGGTACAGGTTGCCATTATCAGTGCTGAAGAAGATGTCTCCGTTTGGTGAAGTTTCGATGTCTCTTACCCTTTCGCCCAAGTCCTCTAAAATGCGTTCTTCCTCGATTGCCTCACCTTGTTCATTGACTGTCACAATATTGATGTGAGTAAGTTTTAGTGCGCCAGCCAGCAGTTTGCCTTTCAGCTCTGGGTATTTGTCTCCTTGGTAAACAATCAAACTGCCCGGAGCGATTGAAGGAACATAGACTTTTTTTGGCGCTTCAATACCATCTTTGGTTTCCGATTCGCCAACGCTGATAGGGCCCCAATACTCTTTTCCGTGTGAGGTGACAGGCCACCCATAGTTGGCACCCGCTTTTATTAGGTTAATTTCATCACCACCGCGAGGGCCGTGTTCAATCGACCAAAGCTTTTGAGTCGGGAAATCGTAATACAGACCTTGTGGATTACGATGGCCAAAGCTCCAAATTTCATTGAGCACTTTGTTGTTATCCGTGAATGGGTTATCGCTTGGTGTGCTTCCATCGGCATTCAGTCGTAATATTGATCCGGCGTGAGTCATGGTGTCTTGGCCGTTGTCTCGATCACCACGGTCGCCGATTGAAAAATACAGGTGGCTATCATCAAAGGTGATACGGCTACCAAAGTGACGTCCGGTGTCCGTTCTAGATTTAGATACAAACACATCTGTCCAATTGATGACTTCATTATTGCTGTAATTAGCAGAAGCCAGTGTTGTTACGCCTTCATCATCGATGTCTTTACTGTAAGTGACGTAGAACTTTCCGTTTTCAAAAGGGGAAAGTGCGATATCTAATAATCCACCTTGGCCTTTCGCCCATACATTGGGCAGCCTGAAGAGTGTGTGTTGATCGCCAGTTTTTAAATCGACATGTTTAATGACGCCTGATTTTTCTGTGACTAGCATGGACTTATCGTTGACATAAGCCAGTCCCCAAGGGATCACGAGTCCGTCGGTGATCTTCTCTGCCTGCCAAGCAAAGGCTGACGTTACAGGACCTGAGGCAAGCAGCGCCAAAGCACATGAAAAAATACGGTGATGAGTGTTCATTGAAGTCCCTTGATTATGAGCATCTAGTGTTAGTCTAGCGCTTGTGGCCGATAGGCGGAAAGCCGAGGTTGCTGAAAAGTGACTATTCACATATTTAGTTGAACGCCTATTGTATGATTATACAAGCTCACGTATGTTTACTCTGCCTTTCTCTATTTGATCCTGTCGGAGCATTATGAACAACTCACCAGCAGCATTTTCGCTATTTTCTCAGTTTTTATGTTGTGAGTTAGATACGCACGATTTTTCTTCGAACGGACCTATTAAACGATGAGTCGTGGATTTGATTTTAAATCGATCTTACTTGCGTGTTTGGTCATCAGTATCGGCCAGCTCAGTATGGGACTGGTGTTTCCTTCTTTACCTTGGATCGCCAAAGACTTTGATGTCTCGCTAGAGCAAGCTCAGCTTTTGGTGAGTGTGTATTTATTGGGCTTTGGTTCTTCCCAGTTTATTTATGGCCCTATTTCCGATGCTTTGGGACGCAAGAAGGTACTGCTAAGCGGTTTGTTGATTGCCATGCTTGGGTTATTGATGATCATCTTCTTCAGCCATTCGTTTACTAGCATGGTGATGGGGCGATTCCTGCAAGGCTTAGGAACCGGTTGTTGCGCGGTACTTGCTCGTGCTTCTACGCGAGACAGATTCAGTGGGGCAGACTTGCCTTTGGCTATGTCTTATATTGCGATGGTTGCGTCTATAACACCTTTGATCGCGCCCGTTATCGGTGGATTCATTAACTTCCATTTTGGCTGGAGCATGGTGTTTATCTCGCTACTTGGCTATGTCTCATTAGCTTGGGTGGTGTTAGCGTTCAAATTTAAGGAAACCGTCACTCAGGTTTCGGCGATCCCTTCGCCTAAGAGAATGGTTTCTCAATATAAAGAGCTACTCACTTCTCGTTATTTTATGAGCTTTGCGAGTATCGGTTGGCTTAACTTTAGCTTGATGATCACTACTGTGTCAGTGATGCCGTTTATCATGCAAAATCAGATTGGCATGACGTCAGATGAATACGCGATGTGGGCGGTGATTCCTGCATTAGGCATGCTTGGCGGAACAAGCTTATGTAACCGTATTCGCCCTATGCTGGGCAACAAGAAAACTCTGTTATGCACTCCTGTATTGCACGTTGCTGCGGCCTTGTGGCTGTTCTTCTGTCCACTCGAACCTTTGTATCTCATGCTTGGCCAGTTCTTGATGATCCTTGGTAATGGTATTGCGTTACCTTGTGCTCAGGCGTTAGTGATGTTGCCTTATAAGAAGAACGCTGGCGCGGCGGCTGCGATGTCTGGTGGCGGGCAGATGGTGGTGTCTTCAATGGTGAGCATGGGACTGGTTCAGTTAGGACTAGGAGAAGCGTGGCATCTATCGCTTGTCATCATGTTGTTCACACTGATTACCCTGTTTAATATTTTACGTGGTTTCAGTAGTCAAGAAGCGAGAGAGTCCCAGCTTAGCTAGTTATTTAATTATTTAGCTAGCTAGTGAGTGAAAAACGAAAAGGCCATTGAAGTTTAGGATTTCAATGGCCTTTATTATGCTTAGAGCTTAGAGCTTAGAGCTTAGAGCTTAGAGCTTAGACTGAAATGCCCGAACTATTCACAGACGACTGCAACCTTCTCACTTGCTGCAGTATTGGCTGGCACTGGATGATCGATCAGTCGGATAGGGGACTCATACAGTGCTGACAAAGCCTCTTCATCGAGTAACTTATCCGCGCTGCCTTCGAACGCAATCTGACCTTTTTTCAGGGCGACAATATGCGTCGCGTAACGAAGCGCTAGGTTCAAATCGTGTAAAATAACGATCACCCCAACATCTTCTTTTTTGTTGAGTTCAGACAGTAAGCCCATTAGCTGAAATTGATGATGAACATCCAGTGCAGAAGTCGGTTCATCAAGGATCAATACCGGTGACTGTTGAGCTAGTAACATAGAGACCCACGCTCGTTGACGTTCACCACCAGATAAGTCATCCGCTAATGCTTGTGAGAATTCAGTAACACCGGTTCTTTCCATTGCTTGCTGGATGATCGACTTATCTTCTGAATTCCAACGGCCTAGTGCGCCTCTCCATGGGAAACGCCCTAAACGAACCAGCTCTTCGACAGTTAAGCCAGCAGAAGCGGGGAGTTTTTGCGGTAAATAAGCAATCTGCTTGGCTAAGTCTTTGCTTTTGAATGAAGAGAGGGAAGCGCCGTCTAGTTCCACGCTGCCATGATCTGGTGACATCTGCCCTGAGAGTAAATTAACGAGTGTAGATTTACCCGAACCATTATGGCCAAGAACGACGGTCAGTTCGTTGGTCGGAATCGAGAGGTCTTCGATTGAGAGAATCGTTCGTTCATCACGAACAATTTTGATGTTTGAAAGCTGAAACATGTCAGTCCTGTGCCTAGACCAATAAAGCGCTTCAGTGAAATTAAACGAGCTTTATTGGCTTTTAAAAATAGAGGGTGTTATTGAGCTGTTTTTTTGTTGTCGGGATGTCTTGGGCAATCGTCGCAATACTTTCTAGAGTCGCACTTATAAACTAAGCAGCAGCTGATTCTGATCAGTTTTAGCATCCCCGAATCAGCGTCTATTTTAAGGCTGTTTAAATGATTTTCAGGTAACTGGCATGCTTCTAACCAAAGCTTAGCTTGTTCAGTGATATAATCGTTGGTTAGGCTCGGTTCGTGCTGCTGTAGTTTTATCAAGCTGCCTAATAATAGATCAGCAAGTAGATGATTGGTAAACCCCGGACGAATACGTGTCCACTCACTAATCTGGCTACGATAAAACTCTGTGAGTGCAAGAATAGCTTCGCCTGCTTGTGGAATCAGTTCTTCTGGTGAACCGTGTTGATGATCACCATTAAAGAAACGGTAGCCTGTGACAAATTCTTTGTACCTAAACTGGCCGATGTTCTTAATATCAGGCAGTGAATGAAGGCCGTAGATAGATATAAAGGTCACGTAGATTGGTTGCCAGCAAACCAGATCCCACGTTCGGGTTAACCAATAGGCTTTGCCTGCTTCAGGGTGGCTCTGCGCAAGGCCATCGTAAACTCGTTTGATTTCTTTATGGCTATCATCATTCGTTATTGCAATGCTCTTGCTATGCAGAACACCAAAGCTTCCACTTAAATAAGGTGTCACTTGTTTTGAGTGAGCGAAGATTTTCTGATGTAGAGACGGGGCTCTCCGACGAGTGATAATATTGTGCAGCTGGGAAAGCATCATAAACCATTAAATGAGAATCAGTAGCGTTATCATAACGGACATAATCGAGGATAACCATACAAAATGGAGCATCTACTCGGTGCCTCTATCTTTTAGTCATTTTATAGAACACACATGAGCGCTTCTTTTTTTGAGTGATAAAAGCCGTTTTAAATGATAAAAGTATTGGTGAATCGAATATGTCGCTGTCAACTATAGAGAATATGAAAGCTTAAATATGAACACACCTGCATTTGGTCGTATCAGTCGCGTTTTAACCTATATCCATTCGAACCTTAGCTCCTCGCTATCGTTAGAAGATATTGCGACACAAAGCTGTTGGTCTCGTTGGCAGCTTCAGAGAGTGTTTCAAGCCGAAACAGGGCTTACTGTGGCTAACTATGTGAGAGAGCTAAAGTTAAGCCAAGCTGCAGAACACCTGCTTGATGGAAAAGATCGCGTGATAGATATTGCTCTTGGGCTCGGGTTCAATTCAGAAATAAGCTTTAGCCGCTCGTTTAAGCAGATGTTTGGGTCTAGCCCAAGTCAGTATAGAAAAGCAGGCAAAAGAGTCGGGCTAAGAAAGCCGATACAAGTATCTGAAACAGCGAGTACTTCTGAAAAAGGGGCGTTAAGCTTTGTGGAAGTGCGCATTGATGAAAGAGAGTCTTTCCTAGTGAAAGGCATGACATCAGAAATCAGTGGTCTGTTTTCACTCACGCAAGACTTCGCTCAGAAAGTCCCTCAGCTATGGTCACGTTTAGAAGGTGAAGTTGAGATCCCTGACGACAACGTGCTCCAGTTCATTGGCGTGGTTGACCTGACTCAGTCTTGCTTTGACGGGACTAATATTCACTATTGGGCAGGGGTAGAACTTCAGGAAGGAATTTCAATCCCGCAATTACCGAGTATTATCTCTGAAAGATTAGAGGTACTGACGGTTCCTAAGCAAACTTATGCTGTAGTGAAGCACTGTGGTCCAATTGAGAATTTACGACACACCTTGAGTTGGTTTGTGCTGAATTGGATGCCAAGTTCAGGTTATCGTGGCGTCGATGGATATGAGCTTGAAGTGTACCCGTTTGCCTATCAAGCACATGCCTCTGACGCTGAAATGGAGTACTGGGTTCCTATTATTAAATCGTAGTCATATTCTCGCTCACTCTCTTCTAGCAAAGCCTTCCTATCAATAGGGTCAATTGTCTTTTTAATCGTCAATTGACCGTTTTCGACTAAAAATAGGTCAAGTTCTTTTTGAATTTGCACCAAATTGTTAATTATCCCACCTCTAGATACATACAATGCAAATGAGATTTATTATTATTTATATTAAGCATTGGTACCGAGGGAATTATGACCACTCACACTCGTTTTAAGTATTCATCATTGGCAGTAGCGTTGCTGACTGCGTTTTCAGCGCAAGCATTGGCGGAAGAAACCGTTACTGCGGCAGATTCGAATATAGAAACTGTCACTATTATGGGTAAAGCCTATCGTAATACAGCCACAAAATCGGCACTTGAGCCGGAAGAAACACCTCAAGGTATTACAGTCATTGATGAAGAACAGTTAGAGCAACGAGGTGTAAAGTCTCTTAACCAAGCGCTTAGATACGCGCCGGGTGTTGTGACTGAGCAAAAGGGCGCATCAGTAACCATGTACGATACGTTCTCGATTCGTGGGTTTAGTAACAATCAGAGTTACTACGATGGCTTGATTCTGCCGTTCCTGACTGGATGGAACCTGCAACCTCAGATCGACCCTATTGCGATTCAGCAAGTTGAAGTGTTTAAAGGCCCTACGTCTGTGTTGTATGGATCGATGCCGCCGGGTGGTATGGTCAACATGATCGCGAAGGCACCGCAAGAAGACGGGTCGACAAAAGTGGGTGTATCTACAGGCTCAAGAAACTTGATGGAAGCGTCAATTGATACTTCAGGTCAGTTAGGTGACAGTGACTTTTCATATCGTTTAGTTGCACTCGCTCGTAAACAAGACAGCCAAGTTGATAACGCTGAAGAAGAGCGTTATGTGATTGCTCCATCGCTAGATTGGCAGGTATCTGATCGAACACTTATTAACTTCAATCTTTACTATCAGAATGATCCGTCAATGGGTACTAACTCTGCAATGCCGCTCGAAGTATTGAAGGCAAGTGATCCATCTGTGTCGATGGGCGACAAGAACTGGAGTACTTTTGAACGTGAAGTC
This sequence comes from Vibrio sp. 10N.286.48.F5, assembly GCF_041469785.1. Classification (NCBI taxonomy): domain Bacteria; kingdom Pseudomonadati; phylum Pseudomonadota; class Gammaproteobacteria; order Vibrionales; family Vibrionaceae; genus Vibrio; species Vibrio sp. 10N.286.48.F5. The sequence continues at coordinate 18,481 of NZ_JBFRLG010000048.1, forward strand.
TTGATGTTAGGTTACAAAATTAACCACCAAATCAATGACAACTGGACTTTCCTTCAGAACGCTCGTTATTCCGATGCGTCGCTATATCAAGAAAACACCTACCATCGCGGTACGAATTTTAACGCCGCAACTGGTAGCTTAATTCGAAATGTGTATAGCACGGATGAAGACTCTCAAAGCTTTGTTATCGACAACCAAGTATCAGGTCGCGTCGAGGTTGCTGGGCTAGAGCATAACTTATTGTTTGGTCTCGATTACCTAAAACTGACGGGCGACTCTTTGTATCAAGAGTTCACCGCGAACGCTGGTTTCTACGGATTTAACGCATACAACCCAAATAATGACTTGCTTGATAAGAGTCAGCTACAAGAGAATTATCGTGAATCACATGACATCACGACCGAGCAACTGGGCTTGTATTTCCAAGATCAAGTTCGCTACGACGCGCTGGTTTTACTTGCTGGTGGACGTTACGACATGTTCAAAGCGAGTGACGAAAAAACGAGCATTTATCCAACAAGCGATGGCACAGAAAAAGCGGATCACAATCAGTTCTCTTACCGCGTAGGTGCTTTGTATGAGTTAGATAATGGCATCTCTCCATTTGTAAGTTACGCGACGAGTTTTGAACCAGCTGCTGGTACCGATATTAACGGTAACTCTTTAAAACCTCAGCTGGGTGAGCAAGTCGAACTAGGTGTGAAATACCTGTCTGCTGATATGGCACAGCAACTTACAGCATCATACTTTTACATTACTAAGAAAGATTCAATTGCTGCCGATCCATCGGATCCAACGTATCGCTCTAAGATTCAGTTAGGCGAAGTGCGTTCTCAAGGTGTCGAAGTCGAAGGCAGATGGTTTGTAACGGAAGATTGGGATGTGAACGCGAGCTATACATACGTCGATATGGAAGTAACGGAAGATGCAAACCCTGACCTTGAAGGAACGACACCAATCTATGTACCGACACATGCCGCTAATCTATGGAGCAATTACTATGTCTATGGTGGTGCTTTATCGGGAACTCGCTTCAGTGCAGGTGCTCGTTACATGGGTGAAATGGAGATGGATGCAACGAATACTCAAGGAAAAGTACCATCATATACGGTTGTCGATTTATCCGTAGGTTATGACCTAGGGGAAGCAAGTGAAACTCTGTCAGGTGCAACGGCTAACTTGCTGGTTAACAACCTGTTTAATGAAGAGTACTACACCTGCTACGACCAATCGAACTGTTGGTTCGGTGCAGAGCAGTCAGTAGAACTCAGCGTGAACTACGAGTTCTAATTCATTTGAATACATAAATCTAAGCAGCCTGTGTAGGCTGCTTTTGTCGTTAAATAAACAATTAAAAAGTGACAGTGATTATATGAAAGCCAACTATTTTACTTCTCGTTTTCCTAAAGTGAGTTCGTTCATTGTCTCATTGAGCTTGTTGTTATCAGCTCAAGCGATGGCCAACTTTCAAGTTGAAGACAGTGAGGGTGTTAAAACCCTTGAAGCTCAGCCTGTTAGAGTGGCTGCGCTGAACTGGGACATAGCCGAACAAGTGATTGAACTCGGTGTTACACCAGTAGCGGTACCTGATATTGCAGGTTATACCGATTGGGTTGTTCAGCCTGCGATTCCAGAAGGCGTGGCGGATATTGGCACTCGAACTGAACCTAACTTTTCGGCGCTTAAAAAGCTAAACCCTGATGTGATTCTTATCGCTTCTCCTCAGAAAGATCTTCAGGAACGACTTTCTGAAATTGCGCCCGTGCTTTACTACCAAACGTACAGCGAACAACACAGCAATGCAGCGGCTGCTATTGAGAATTTCAAGAAGATCGGCCAGTTGCTTGGTAAAGAAGAACAAGCGAACCAAAAGCTGGCCGCAATGGATGAGCGTATCGCTGTTCTAAAAGCTGAGTTAGATAAAGCGTATCCGGGCGACAAACCGAAAGTCACTTCTTTCCGTTTTGCGAGTACTACATCGGTGTTCATTTATGGCGATAACTCGATTCCACAATACGCACTTGAGCAGCTTGGCTTTGACAATGCGATGGATCTTCCTGCAAGTCAGTGGGGCATCAGTCAAAAACGCATGACCGAGCTTAAGAACGTGAAGAACGGCATTGCGCTTTACTTTGAACCTTTCCCATATCAAGACAAGCTAAACCGTTCTCCGGTTTGGAAGAGCATGCCCTTTGTTCGCAATGGTCAATTTAGCCCAGTAGCGGCAAGTTGGAGCTACGGCGGTGCTATGTCGATCTTGTATAACGCAGAAGCCATGGCGCAATCGTTGTTGACGCTAGCGGAGCAGTAATGAAATCCAGTGGTTTTATGATGGGGGCTGCGCTGCTTTGTGCTGCCCTTGTTCATTTATGGTTAGGGCAGTCGGAATTTGGTCCTATTGGTGAGTTGCTTCAGCAAGTCTCACAGATCAGTGACATCGCGACATTCAACTCAATGGTTGATGATTCATTTGAGTTGATGGCGTTAGCCTATGTCAACTTACCTCGCTTGGTGATGGCGATCTTGGTTGGCGCAACACTTGGCACCATCGGCAGCTTGTTTCAACAACTGACACAGAATCGCATGATGTCCCCGTTAACCTTAGGTACATCGTCAGGTGCATGGCTTGGTCTGGTTATTCTGAATGTGGTGGCGCCGATGTTGGTCGCTCAGTATTCAGTTTGGTTTGCTTTGGTCGGTGCGCTGCTTGCGATGGGGCTGATTGTTTCGATTGTCGGAATCAAAAACATGAGCGGCTTGCCAATTGTATTGGCGGGTATGGCGGTCAACTTGTTATTAGGGGCATTTGCAACGGCGATTATTCTGCTCAACGATCAGTACGCACAAAATCTGTTTGTATGGGGAGCGGGCGACCTAGGGCAAAATGGCTGGGAACAAGTGCTTTGGTTGATGCCTAAGCTGTTGCCGATTTTTGCCATATTCTTCTTAGCTCCGCGAGTTCTGACTTTGCTTTCCATCGGCACTGAAGGGGCTGCGGCGCGCGGGCTCAATATTGGCACGACCTTCTTTGTGCTAATGGCAATCGGCGTTTGGTTGGTTTCAGTGTCGATTACCGAAGTGGGCGTGATCAGCTTTATCGGCTTGATTGCTCCGAACATCGCTAGGCATCTAGGTTTTCTAAAGGCTAAATCTGAACTCATCGCGAGTTGTGTATTAGGTGCGCTATTACTTTGTGTCACCGACAGCTTGGCGATCTTCTTGGCGCAATGGTCTTTGGACATGATTCCAACAGGGACGGCAACCGCAGTGATTGGTGCTCCTGCGTTGATCATTATTGCGAGAAAGCAAATGTCTGCTCAAGATCAGTTGTTTTTCTCAATGCCTAAAGGTCCGAAGTCTATTTCATCTTTGGCTTACTTCTTGTTGGGCTTGATGATCTTCGGGTTGTTCGCGTTGAGCGCATTGTCACAGCCTTCTTCTGATATGGGCTACTTTGTTATCCCAGATGCATTTGAATGGTCTATTCGTTGGCCGAGAATGTTAACCGCGATATTCGCTGGTGGTGGCTTAGCGGTGGCTGGGGTGATTTTACAAAGGTTGGTCTACAATCCGCTCGCAAGCCCAGACATTCTTGGTGTGTCGGCGGGTGCGGTTCTAGCTTTGATTTTCAGCAGCTTGTTTATGGGATATTCGATTCACTCATTGAGCCCTTGGATTGCTTTCTTAGGCAGTGCGATTGCACTCTGTCTATTATTGTTCCTTGGCAAGAAGCATCAGTTTGCGCCATCGATTTTGATCCTTACCGGTATTTCGCTGACCGCAGTCTTGGAAGCTTTGGTGCAATTCTCTTTAACGCGAGTGGGTGAGGGGAAATACACATTATTGGCTTGGTTAGCCGGCTCTACTTACCGTGTGGAGCCTGAATCAGCCACTATAATGGCAGTAGTGATAACGGCTTGTATTGGTGTTGCTCTGTTACTGAGCCGTTGGGTGACCTTAATTGCGACTGGACGACAGTTCGCGAGTGCCAGAGGGTTGAATATCAATATCGCATACGTGGCACTGTTGTGTATTGTTGCGATCTTATGCTCGGTCGTGACAACAACCATGGGGCCTGTCGCGTTTGTCGGCTTGTTAGCTCCGCATATCGCTGCAATGGTGGGGGCTCGTTTGGTTCGAGAGCAGATCATCTTGTCGTTTTTAATTGGTGCAGCATTGATGCTATTCGCCGATTGGCTAGGGCAAGTGGTGGTGTTCCCAGCGCAGCTTGCAGCAGGGACGTTAGTTTCAATTATTGGTGGTAGCTACTTCATCTTCTTGCTACTGAAATCTCGAAGAACATAGGTTTTGCTCATGACCGAAAGCCATTGCTAATCAAAGCTACTGGCAATCAAAGCCATTGGCGATAAAAGCTACGGATGAAAAGCAGTGAATGGAGCGATCCATCACTGCTTTTTTGTTGATGTCGTTTGTGTAAAGGGAAAGACGTTAAGCAACACAGGTCTCGCTTCTTAATGTGCAAGTTTGGCATATGTTAATAAAATGTATAACCTAAAGGTCTGACCACTGATAAGGTAGCCACCATGCCAAACCTCGATCGTATTACTTGTTCTATCGATGAAAACCAAATTGCGACGGTTGTGTTGAATCGACCCGATAAGCTCAATGCTATTGATATGGCAATGTTTCAAGGCGTGAATAACATGGTGACTCAGCTGAAAAAGAACACCGAGATTCGTGCCGTAATAGTAAAAGGTGAGGGTTCTGATTTTTGTTCAGGGCTTGATGTTAAGTCCCTATTAACCAGTAAATCTGGGGCGATGAAGCTCTTGTTTAAATGGCTACCGACATTGCCTAACGCTGCACAACGCTTTTCATTGGGTTGGCGAGATATTCCATGCCCTGTCATTTTTGCGATTCATGGTCGTTGTTGGGGAGGCGGCCTGCAATTGGTCAGTGGGGGTGATTTTAGAATTGCTAGCCCGGATGCGAACTTCTCTATATTGGAAGCAAAGTGGGGTCTGATTCCAGACATGGGAGGCGCTATCGCTTTTAGAGAGCTGATGCGTAAAGATCACACCCTTGAAATGGCGATGACGGCCAAAGTGATCGACTGTGAAACCGCTAAAGAATATGGGTTGGTGACCAAGATTGCCGAAGATCCTTACGCTGAAGCCTATGCGTTGGCACTTGAGTGTGCGAATCGGTCGCCAGATGTCGTCGCTGCTAACAAGAAGCTCTACAACAAGATTTGGTGGTCAAGCCCCGGAATGGTTGTGTTCTACGAAACTTGGTATCAGATCAAAGTAGGGTTAGGTAAGAACCGAGCGATAGCAGCACAGCGTGAAATTCATCCTGACAAGCCACGCTCTTACTTAGCAAGAAAGTTCAAATAATGTTTGTACAGGAATAATCGATATTCCCTTTGTTTATTGAGCTTTGCGGTAACCTTAGAGCAATTTAATGTCTAAGGCTAAATGAGCGCTCTGATGAACAAAACTTTTACTTACTCTCTAGCTGCCACTGCAATTTTTACGAGCTTAAATGCATTCGCAAGTGGCCTGTTTTTGCAAGAAGCTGTCGTTGCCAACGCTGGTACTACTGGCGCTGGTGATGGTGTTTACACTCGATCTGCAGCGGCGATGTGGACAAACCCTGCCACTATGTCTCACATGGGCGAAAGCAAAACGACCATCAACACCATGGCATTCGATCTTGAAATGAAGTATCAAGATAACGGTGGTAATCCAGATGGAAAAGGGCACTCAGTTCTTCCCTCATTTGGTGCCTTTCATGCTCATCAAGTCACAGACAAATTGCACCTTGGTATCGCGCTGGGTGCAGTCGGCGGTTCAAGCCTCGATTATGGCAGTGATTGGGCGGGTGCTGCACTTCTAGAAGATATCACGCTCACAGCAATGCAAGTGAATCCATCACTGAGTTATAAGCTGAATGACCAATGGTCAGTAGGCGCGGGTGTGCAATTCAGTTGGGCTGCATTCCAACAAACAACGTCAATGCTTACTGCGAAGCAAGATACTGACTGGGCATACGGCTATAACCTTGGCGTAATGTACACACCGACAGATAAACTTAAGCTGGGCGCAAGTTACCGTTCTAAGCTAGAGCATGAGTTTAACAATGATGTAAATGGCGTTATTAACCAAGGCGTATTGAATTCATTATCAACTGATATTGCTTTACCTGAAATCATCGATGTCAGTGCGAGCTATGCTTTGAACTCTCAACTTGACCTGCTTGCTAGTATTCAGTTCCACCGTTGGAGTGAATGGGATACAACCGTTCTTGATTTTGGAATAGCAGGAAGTCCAATTAATGGTGTTCCGATTGAGCGTGACTGGGATGACGTTTGGAAATTTGCTGTAGGTGCGGATTATCAATTGAATTCAGACTGGCGTTTGAAAGCTGGCTTCTCTTACGAAACTTCTCCGCAAGACGATCCGTCAATGCAATGGGTTGACCTTCCTGTGGGTGAACAGTACCGCTACTCAGTTGGCGCATCTACCTACTGGGACGACATCTTAATTGATGTGTTCTATGAATACGCTGATTTGGGTTCAGTTGAGATGGATCGATATGGTCGATTTGGTCAAGTTAATCTGTTGAATGGTTCGTTCGATGGCCGTATCCACTTTGTTGGTGTTAGCGCGACCTTCTAATGACATTACGTAATCTACTAATCATTACTTTAGTGTCTTTATTTTCGACGGGTGCTTTTGCTGAAGAGAAGCACCCTGATGATCCGACTAAAATCGTGACAAAAGCTGGCGTTGCTTATAACGAAGATTTGCAGTTCTCAGGCTCTATTGGTTTAGATGAAGCGCGAATGATCAATGCTCGTGTCAATGCGGACGGTGAAGAGTGGCGATTAGGCGGTTCATGGCTGTTGCCTATGGGTATCGTGAATTTCAACTTTAGCCGTTCTGAATATGACAACGATGCTTATAAGAACAACTACAGTATTGGCACATTTATACCACTGAGCTATTTCGATATTGAGCCGTTCGGTTGGCAAATCTTCCCTATGGCTGGTTACAGCTATAATGACGGCGAAGTAGCTGTTTTCGATGACGATAATGTTGGTTCTGACTATGTGTTGATGCCGAGTTCAACACACGGTGGCTACATTGGTGCGTTTGGCTTAAAAACGATTACGAATGAATGGTCTATCATGGGCTTCGGTGGTGGTTCGATGGGGTCTGATGATTATTCAGGGTATTGGGCTGGCGTCGGCGCGAGCTACAAGTTGAGTGATGCTCAATCATTCAACTTCTTCACTATTTTTGCTGAGGACGATTTCGGTGAAAATAACAGTGTTGGCGCGTCTTACACCTATGAGTTCAAATAACTGTTAGCAGGCAGAAATTCGCAGGTGGACACCTCTCGTAAGAACCATTGACTTAGTCCAGATTAAATTGAACAAAGTCGCTTATTAAAACTTAGCGACTTTCTTTTGTTACCATTTCTCCAATCTTTTTTATCTCTTTTTGATGCTTTCTATATCTTTCTCACATGAGAGTGCCGCTCTCTTAATCTAGATTAAGTTTTCGCTGCCTTATTCTCTGTAGTATCCGCCTGAATCAGTGCCCATGCTTAATGGGTAACTTGCGTAACACGATTTTGAGAGGAAGACACTTGAGCACTTTGTTTACAGAAACCCACATTGGCAAGATGACACTAAAGAATCGCTTCATGAGAAGTGCAACGTGGGAAAATATGGCCACCGAAGATGGGCATATGACAGATAAACTGTACGCTATCTATGAAGAGTTGGCTCAAGGTGAAGTCGGCCTGATCGTGACGGGCTACGCGAACATTGTTGAAGAAGAAAAGCCGAATGCAGGCATGATGGGTATGTATAACGACTCATTCATTGAAGAGTATCAAAAGCTGACTCAACTGGTGCACGACAACGACTCTAAAATCGTGATGCAGTTGGCTTATGGTGGCACCAAAACCACGCATGACCTTGGCGAGCGAGTAATCTACGCACCAAGTGAGGTTCCAGAAAAAGGAACTCAAACTCTAGGCAAAGCGATGACCAAAGACGAGATCGACTACATTGTTGATGCGTTTGCTCAAGCGTCTTTGAGAGCACAGAAGTCAGGCTTTGATGGCGTTGAAATTCATGCCGCTCACACTTACCTGATTAACCAATTTCTAAGCCCTTATTACAACCAACGTGAAGATGAATACGGCGGTAGCTTAGAAAACCGCATGAGATTTTTGTTAGAGATCTATACCGCGACACGTAAGCTGGTGGGTGATGATTTCCCTATCTTGGTTAAGCTCACGGCATCCGAGTTTTTTGAAGGTGGCGTCACCTTTGAGGAAACACGTATTGTCTGTAAAAAGCTTGAACAAGTGGGTGTGGATGGCATTGTCGTGTCAGGCAATATTCATGGCAAAGCAGACACTATGATTGGCGAGTCGCACGATGGTTTTACCATTCAAGCTGAAGGCTACTTCCATGAGTATGGTCACGCGATTAGCCAAGACGTTAATATCCCAGTGATCACGGTTGGTGGTCTAACGGATTTTGATGCTATCGAAGCGATTGCAAACAACACGGGCATTGAGTACTTCGCGCTTTCAAGACCGCTGCTTTCTGAACCCCATTTAGTGAAGCGTTGGAAGGAAGGGGATAGAAGCCCTGTTGAATGCGAACGATGCTCTAAGTGTCGTACTAAGCGCGGTAACTTCTGCGTGGTGAATAAAGACAGAAAAGTACAGCTTGCACGCATGTAGTCGCTGAGCCCAGCTCCAAGCGAGCTCCGAAGTTTATAGCTGAGTCTAAGTTTGAGCCTGTGTAATCGCGCAGGCTCTTGTTCATTCCGTATTCCACGAAACGAAATTTGAAACCTTATTAATCACATCTTCCTGTCAAATTGGCGCGACTAAACAGTTACACTACGCCTGTAAATTATCCAACCAAGTTATCGATAAAAACTGAGCAAACTTTGAAACTACTTCCTCTTCTTAAGCAACCTCGAATCCACTGACGTCTCTTTAGTTTTAGCGATATTGCTATGATTTAAGCGTGATACTCACTATTCATCCCAGTGAACCCTGTGTTTATAGGGCGTTAGTTTGTGCACCTTGGATTTGCATCGTCGAACATTTTGATAGTTAACGAATAAAACTTAATAGATCATTCAGAGGTAAAAATGCAAAAGAAGCATTGGTCCAAATTCGAGTTGCTGCATGAAGTCGTAACCAACCCCAATATTCACGTAAAAGGTCAACACAGTTATTACAGCGATTGCTGGGATAATGGGTTCGAGCAATCTGTCGTCCGTTATTTACATGGCGACGAAGTCAGCCGCCAGTGGGAGCCTCGATGGGAAATCGACGAACTCCATATCGGCGATTATGTCTGCATTGGCGCAGAGGTTGTGATTTTAATGGGTGGCAACCATACCCACAGAGTTGATTGGTTTTCGCTGTATCCATTTATGGATGTAATCGACGATGCCTACATTGGCAAAGGTGACACTCACATTGAAGATGGGGTGTGGTTAGGCATGAGAGCGATGGTGATGCCCGGTGTGACGATTGGCGAAGGCGCTGTGGTTGCAGCGAATAGTGTGGTGACTAAAGACGTCGCTCCATACAGCATTGTCGGTGGTTCTCCAGCTAAAGTCGTCAAATACCGCTTTGATGAGTCCGTTATTGACGAACTCATGTCATTCAAAATATACGAGTGGCCCTCAGATAAATTTGAAGCGCTGAAACCGTATTTATGTAACTCAGACTTTTCAAAGTTAAAGCAGGCGATAACGGATTACGACAATTGTTTGTAAGGAGCACTTGTAACGAGCGTTTGTAAGGAGCGTTTTTAAGGTACGGGTATAGCCACAGATTTGTGTAGAAAGATCTGTGTCATATTTATATTGAAAAACACGTTAAATCAGTCCGTTACCTTGCAATACTCAACATGGTGTACCAATCTTATTTCATAAGCATGGATAAGGATTGTGTATGCCCGCAAGTTCAATGAAAAACAAAGGGGTGGTGGGGAAAGTCTTACTGCCTTCTTTACTCATAAATCTTCTCTCTCTCGCCGTTCCGTTAACGGTTTTGCAAATTTACGATCGTATTTTACCTAACCAAAGTTACGGTACTGCCACTTTGTTGTTGGCGGGTGCAGCGTTGGCTGTTGCCATGGAAGCATTGATCCGGTTTGTGCGTACTTGGCTTTTGTCAGCCGCGGCCAGCAATACCGAGAAAGCGACCTATCAAACTTTGGTTGAAAGAGTAACAACGGCTTCATCAGGCCATCTCCGCCACATTGGTGTTGGCGGCGTGGAAGAGGGGCTTGGTTCTGTATCCAAAGTCAAAGATTGGTATTCCGGTGGTGTGATTGCAGGCTTTATTGATTTGCCTTTTGCCTTGATCTTCTTGGGCTTGGTGGCTTACATCGGCGGTGAGCTGGTGGCGATACCTTTGGCAGTTTGGCTGATTACTCTCGGAATCGTTTGGTTATCTTCTATTCGCGTTAAAAGCTTAAGTGAAGAAGCTTCCCAAGATGAGCAGGAGCGAAAAGCGTTCTTGATTTTACTGAGCCAAACCATTCAAGGAATCAAACGTCAGGCTGTTGAGTCTCGAATCTTCAATCAGTTTAAATCCCTCAATAACGTTCGCTCTCAGTCTAAAGCGAGAGAAGAAGAACAGAACGCCTTTGCCCAAGAATGTATTCAGCTTGCCGCATTAGCCACGTCAGTTTTACTCGTAATTACGGGGAGCTTGTGGGTGTTGGATGGTCAGTTAACTACTGGTGGCTTGGCGGCATGTTCTATCTTATCTGGCAGAGCGGTTGCGCCTTTGAGTGCTCTGGTTGGGGTTAGAATCAAGCTTAATTCAATACACAGTGCCAATCAGGCAATAGAAAAATTGAGTGACTTATCATTATCGGAATCTTCAGATTCTGAGCAAGTTGAGAACCACTTATCTGACTTTGAGACGTTGGAAATCAAGCAAGCGACCGTTGAAAGATATGGTGAACTCTCTCATGCAGATGTCACACTGAATAAAGGTGAGTTGGTTTTGTTAGAGAGTGAGGATCGCCACACCAACAGTCATTTATTGTCGTCGATTGCAGGTATTGATGATCTAAAAGCGGGTGAGTGCTTCATTAACGGAGCTGCAGTTTCAATCGCATCCGTAACCAATATTGCTGCCTACTGTGGCGTTAAAGGGCTGTTGGTGTCGGGTACTATTCTCGACAACTTGTGCGGGTTTGACCCTGAGAAAACGCAAAGCGCCAGTGACTATGCAAAGCGTTTGGGTTTAACCAAAGAGATTACTCGATTACCCGATGGACTAGAGACACAAATTGGCCATACGAGTGCTTCTTTGTTGAGTATGGGTAACGTGAAAATGCTCAATATCGCGGCTCAATTGGCAAGTGATAAACCCATAATCATGTTGGAAAGGCCGGATTCTTCACTTGATTTAGACGCCCTTGGGAATCTAGCTAAGGTGTTGGAAGAAGAAGTAACGGCAGGACGCACGATACTGATGGTGAGCTACCATTCGAAGCTTCGCGAATTTGCTAATCGAATCATTACAGTGGAAAGTCGAGCTATTACGGCCGACAGCGAGAGCAATCAGGAGGCCGTCGTATGAATCGTTTAGATATTGGTAACCCTTCAGGTACGAACAACCGTGCAGATACCAGCGGTCGACAAGAGGTGATGAATCATTTAGAAACCGAGAGCCTTTCCGTTCTTAAGCAGTTGGAAGTTAATGCTAATATCCAGTTGTTCGCACATCAATGGGTCGATGAAAATGGCATTGAATCAATCGACGATATGTTTGCCTTGTTCGACAGGCTTGCACTGCCTTATCGCTTGGTTGCCAACCTAGATGAAGTTGGTGAACATAAATTGGTCTTACTGGTACTTGGTGAACATGAGCTGGTCTCTGGTCATTTGGAATCCAAGCAATTTGTTGCCTTTAATGCCAATAACGACATCACCGATGTCCCTCAGTTTTGTATTGTTATCGAAGGGCCACCATTAGAGAAGGCCTCTCCTGATTGGGTTGGTGAAAGGTTACATGCGTTTCGCCCCATCATTCCTAAATTGTTATTGGTCAGCTTTATCACTAACTTATTTGCGCTTGCTGTTCCCTTCATCACGATGTCGATTTATGACCATGTGATTGGTGGTGATGCAGGGCATGAGTTGCAAGGTATCGCCATTGGCGCGGCGTTGTTGTTTGTGATGATGGGTTGGTTGAGAACATTACGTAGCCGAGTGTTTGCTTCAGTTTCCAACCGAGTAAGTCGTGAGATTTCTCAATCCCTCGTGCAGCGTCTGCTTCGTAATAGCTATGCTCAAAATCAGCAAACAGCTTCTTCTAGTCAGCAAAACCAAGTGATGTTGTCAGAGCGTATTTCAGGTGTGCTATCGGGGCCATTAGGAAATGCGTTATTTGACCTACCATTCATTCTAATTTTTGTACTAGCGATAGGAGTTTTAGGCGGATGGTTGGTACTGGTTCCAGTCGTCTCTTTAATCCTTTATTACTTGATAGCAAAACGCTCGATACGCTCTAGCAGCAAGCGCTCGATGCAATCGACAGTCGCAGGTACGAATCGTCAAAACATGACTAATGAGCTGTCATCCAAGCTTGCCTTTATTCGCAGTGCTGGATTCTCAGAGCACTGGATTCAACGTTTCAAAAAAGCCAATCTTCTTGCTTCAACAGTGACCTTTAATCAATCGGTTCTCCAGAGTCGGTACACCTCGATTTACTATTTCATTGGTGTGGGCTCGACACTCGCCGTGATGGGGTTAGGCATAGGACTTATTTTTGAACAAGTGATGACGCCCGGTGGTTTGATTGCTTCAATGATGTTGATATCTAAGGTGACGGGTCCTGCTCAGGTGTTGGCAAACAGCGCGATGCGTTTTAATAGCTTTAATCAATCCAAGCTGCAAGTGAACCGTATTTTGTCTCAGCCGTCTGAGCGTGAATTCAGTTACCAGCATCACCCGTTACCCGTGGTAGCGCCTAACTTGAAATTAGACCAAGTGACGCTGCGCTATCCCAAACAGAGTCGCCCCGCTTTGAATGGTGTGAGTTTTGATATTGAAGCCGGTGAAGTTGTCGCGATTACCGGCCCTTCTGGGAGCGGTAAATCAACATTAATTGAAGTGCTGTCTGGCTTGCAGCCTATCCAAAATGGCATGGTCGAGCTTGAAGGCGTTAACCTCGTTCAATACGACCCGCAGCTTTATCGCCACTGGTGTTTCATTCGAGCCGCATATCCTGATTTGCTTACGCTGAGTATTCGAGAGTGGCTAAACGACGGTCACAAAGTCGAAGATCAGAAAATGATCTCTGCAATTGAAATGGTCGGCGGAAAGCGTTGGTTCGAGACATTATCAGGTGGGCTCGATACTTCCATCAGCAGTATTCAGCCGGACAGCCTTTTTGACATGTTGTCTGGCAGCGTCGCGCAGATCCTAATTGATGCAAAAGCGCTGGTTTATGACTACCCAATGTTCTTAATGGATAATCCTGTGCCTGATGCTCACCCAAATGCTAAACGTATATTTGGTGAGTTTGTGCAGTCGAAAAAAGGAAAAGCAACGGTGATTTACACGTCCCACGATCCGGATTTAATCAAGCTTGCCGATAAAGTGGTGGTATTAAATGAAGGTGCAGTGGTTTATGCCGGTCCATTAGAGCCGGAGCAGTCTTCGAAGCAGGAACAGCCTTCAGAGCCTCAAGCTTCTCAAGAACCGCAGTTATCTGAGCAACCGTTATCTCAAGAGCTACAGCCGTCAACTCAAGAGGCGTCTGCTCAACAAAATGCAGCCCAACAAGAACAATCAGAGTCTAAGCAAGGAGTCGCTAATGACTAAACAATCTATCGAGAAGGGCAAGCGCTACGGTGAGCTTGTTGAATCACAAAATACGGCTCGTACATTGGCGCTGGCCACATGGTCGGTTGCCTTATGTGTTATTGCTTTTGCCACTTGGTCTGTAGTCACTCAAGTTGATGAAATCGCCAAAGCCAAAGGTGCTGTGATTCCGGAAGGCGAGAAGCAAGTATTACAAAGTGCGATTGGCGGTAAGTTAAAGCAAATTCTTGTTAAAGAAGGCCAGTTGGTAGAGAAAGGCCAGCCGCTTGTTGAGTTTGATGCCACTTTCCAGCGTACCGCCCTTGAAGAGCTAAAATCCCAACAAGTGACGCTTCTAGCCAGTGTGGAACGTATGAATGCGTTGCTTGAGCAACGTGAGCCTAACCTTGCTGAGTTTGAGGTCGATTACCCAGAGATCGTCAGCCAGCAAAAAGCTCAGCTGAACGCGCAAAAAGCCCTCTACTTCCAAAAGCGTGTGGTGCTTGAGAAAGAGAGCGAGCAAATTGCAGAGCAGCTTCGTAGCGTAGAAAAGGCCTTGCCGAGTTATGAGAAAGAGTTAAATGCGACTAAGCAAGAGTTGAACATACTGGAGAAGGGTTATAAAGCGGGTAACATTTCACGTTTACGTGTGCTTGAAATGCGACAAAAATTGGCCAGTATCGAACAGAAAATCGAAGAAGCTCGTGGTAAGAAGTCGGTATTGATTAGACAAGCTGACAGTAATGACCAAAAAATCATACAGCTTCTGGCGGAAGCGAAAGCTAAAGTGAGCGATGATCGTTCTAAAGCCGTATCTGACTTATCAGCATTGAATGCTAGAGTTCGTTCAAGCCAAGCTAAATTGACGAACACTATGTTAGTGTCACCGCTACAAGGCTTGGTGCAAAGCATACCAAGCACGCAGGATGGTGGTGTTATTCAGCCGGGTGGCACGGTAGTTGAAATTGTGCCTGTCGGAGGGAACGCTGACTTCAAAGCACGTTTGTCCCCAAGAGATATTGGTTTTGTGAGTGTTGGGCAGCCCACTCGAGTCAAGATTGATGCGTTTGATTACAGCCGCTTTGGGGCTTTAAAAGGGGCGGTAGAGAGTATTTCACCGACCACAAGTCAAAGCGAACGTGGCGAGATCTATTATGAAGTTGTAGTGTCGGTTGATACGCCTTACTTCCGTGATAACCCTGAAAGCTTTTCCATACTGCCGGGTATGACGGGTGAAGTAGACATCACAACTGGCGAGAAGTCGGTGTTCCAATACTTATGGAAACCGATTTATACCAATGTTAGCGTGGCGTTTGGAGAGAGGTAAAGTCCTCCACTCTGGCTTGCATAAAAAAGGAGCACATGCCGTGCTCCTTTTTTTATCTAACCGAAGGGGTGATGTTCTAGTTATTTGGGTCTATGTCAGGCAGTCCGTCAACGTCATTATGATGGTGTAAAGAATCATCAATAGATGGGTTATCGGTATGGTGAGACAGCCCATCACTCATACCATCGTCAGTTTGCTCAGCCCCATAAGCACTCTCGGCATCACTGAAAATGATATCGATATCATGCGCTACTGGTACATTGTGTGACGGTGAATCTATAGACGGCGAGTCAGCATTAATACCCAGAGCGTCTAGGTAAGCATGGGCACCAGAACGCTGTTCGTGTTCGCCTATCGCTGTATGTTCTAGGTTTGCCGTCACCTCATCAAAATTAAGAGTAACTTCATCAGGGGTGCTGAAAGAGGCATCCGGTTCATCCGCTTGGCTCATGCCGGGTGCTGGAGGAGGTGATGGAGCGATTGGCGATAAATCCATGCCAGTTAGTGTGGTTTGGTCAATGTGATGTCCGCTGTTTCCATGGACGGATTGCGAGTGCAAATGTAGGTGCACCGCGACTTGTGAGTTTTGATCGCCTCCTAGGGTTAAAACAAACGAGTCGGTTTCGTCTGTACCACTACCGTAAGAGCCTCCTGTATGTGTCTTAACGACGCCTGATGAAGTTTGTTGGTAATCGTAACTCAACTCTCCGGTTGCAGGATTGACATGCAAAGTACCAAATTGACCGTGTAATGCAGTGAGAGAGTGTCCGTGGTGATCTGATATTCCCCAGCCTGTCATTGGCGTAGGCGTTCCTTGGTGAATAATTGGAGGAATTCCGATTGAGGCATGCAGGTCCTGATTGCCTGCACTGCCGGTAATTTTTGCAGGGGCAACTAGGGTTGGCATTGGTGGAACATCGCTGTGTCCATCAATGCGCATTTCAACTTCTTGAGTTGTAATGCCCCCGTGTCCATCATCGACTAATAGAGAAAACTTATCGGTCAATTGTTCACCATTATTTAAAGCATTAACATGGCTATTGCTGTTATTAAGTGTGTAGACCCAAGTTTGTGTATTGCTATTATAGGTAACAGAACCATACTGTGGCTGATGTTGGCTATCAATACTGACAGAATGTTGATCGCTATGATCAACATCGCTGATAATAATTTGCCCAGAGGTCGCATTTGCAGCATCTTCATCAATGTTATGTGCACCTGCGATAACTTCAGAAACTGTTGGTTTATCATTAGTGCCATGCACATTGATGGTAATAATTTGTTTATCACCACCAGCGGTCGTTACTTCATATTGAACCTGCTCGACTTGCCCTGCCGCTAAGTGCTGAATATTGGCATTGGGAACCGAATAAGCCCAATCACCGGCTTTTCCAATGGTCAGATGACCGCCATAGGGATCACTGACCGCATGGGCATTACGAGTGGCGTAAAAATGATCTTCACTGGCATCAGGATCTATAACATTCAACACGCCAGTGACAAATATCGTATGTTGAGCATCACCTTGTACATGGCGATCTTCTGTAATTTGACCGCTTTTATCTCCGGTGAAGATCGCAGCATCGCCAGCTGCCGAGAGCGTCGTTGATGCGCCAGTGTGGGTCACACCACCGTGGGCATCTTTAACATCATAGCT
>NZ_JBFRLG010000049.1:0-72441 GCF_041469785.1 Vibrio sp. 10N.286.48.F5
TTTTATGTCAATTTAATAATAGGCATTTAAATTTTTGATATTAAAAGAAAGGATTGATATGGTTGATGTGTTATTGCATCCTATTAATTTAGGTTCAATTGTTTTAAAAAATCGTATCGTTATGCCACCTGTAGCATTTTCTGAAGCCACTAAATCCGGAAACTTCGTTAACGATATGATGGCAACATATTATTCTCGACGTTCATCTGCGGGATTGAGAATCGCTGTGGGAAATCTGTTTTATCCGAAAGAACAAGAGTATTCGTTGCCTTCTGCTCTCGATACTCAAGAACAGATTATGGAATGGAAAAAAATCACTGATTCAGTTCACAAAAGTGGTGGCGTGATTTTCGCTCAATTATGGTACGGTGGTCACCCCGAAAATATCGATGGTGGACAATCTATTACTTCTTCCGTAGTCAAAAAAGATAGTGTTAAGGTTTTTGTTGATACTAAAAATCGTAATCAGGAGTTTGTCGGGGCAGCAATACCAAAAGAAACTACAAACAGTATTTTCGACATCGCTGAAAAGTATCGACAAGTTGCTTTGACTGCTATGACGTCTGGCTTTGATGGTGTCGAACTACATGTAGAAAATGGCTATTTCGCTCATCAATTCATAGAATCAGAGGGCAATACCTTCGTTTATGAGTATGAAGGTTTTACAGAGAATCGCCTGCTTTTTTGAATGTGGTTGTTGATACTCTTATTAGTGCTATAGGAAAAGACCGTGTAGGGGGTCGCTTGGCTCCATTTGCACCTCTAAACGGAGCTGTCGATAAAAATACAGCAAAAACTTATATATCAGCAGTTAAATCTCTCAATAAATCGCGAGTTGTCTATATTCATATAGATGAATTTGATTCGGGTGATGACCCAGCAATCCCTATAGAGTTTAAAATAGCTATTCGAGATTTATATAAAGGAATAATAATTTCTACTGGTCGATATCATTCCGAACAGGCCAGAATAGCAATAGAGTCTGATTTAACTGATATGGTAGGGTTCGGTCCACTGTTTATGCCCCCCCTCCAACTTACTGAATAGAATTAAGAATAATTAGAAATTTTGTAAATATAACTCTAAACTTTATTCACAATTGGTAGAATAGGATTGGTTGATTATTTTTTATTTTATTAAATTGATATTTATTAGCATCTTACGGTACATATGACAACTAATGATGATTTGATTTTATGTTAAAATGGTTTTTATATGGAAACTACTATGGATTATATTAAGGAAACGTTATTATGGATATACTTAAAAAGATAGAAAATTATAAGCTTGAAGAAATTAAGGTCGCGAAATTAACGCGTCCAGAAAAAGAGGTTAGGGAAATAGCTCTTGACCAGCCACCAACGCGTGGGTTCGTCAAAGCATTAATGAACAAAGAACAACAAGGAAAGTTTGGTCTAATTGCAGAAATAAAAAAAGCCAGTCCGTCTAAAGGGTTGATTCGGTCAGATTTTAATCCGGCAACATTAGCAGATGGTTACGAAGTAGGTGGTGCTGCTTGCTTATCAGTTCTGACGGACACGCCAAGTTTTCAAGGCTCTTTAGATTATTTGGCTCATGCGCGCCAAGCCTGCAAGTTACCTGTGTTGCGAAAAGATTTTATATTTGATTATTATCAGATATATGAATCTAGAGCTTGGGGAAGCGATTGTATATTGTTAATAATGTCCGTTTTGAGTGACTCGCAAGTTAAAGATTTCGAAGGTTTGGCTATTGAACTTGGGATGGACGTACTAATTGAAGTTCACAATCAAGAAGAAATGGAGCGAGCATTATTGTTAGAGTCTCCTCTGTTAGGGATAAACAACCGTAACCTCAGAACTTTTGAGGTGAACCTCAACGTTAGTGAGCATTTGTCAAAAATGACGCCCAAAAATAAATTGTTAGTTAGTGAAAGTGGTATTTTTACTAATGACGATTGCCTGAGACTAAGAAAATCAGGTTTTAATAGTTTTCTAGTGGGGGAGAGCTTAATGCGGAAAGATGACGTAGCACATGCAGTTAAAGAGTTAATTGAAGGTATCTAAAGAATTATTGTTGCTCTATGAGAAGTCGATTATTATTTGTACAAAGTATGATTTCTAAAGATTATTTTAAACAAACGTATAACGATAGCATCAGTTTTTTGTTGGCTTTTAAAACCACCGTCTATGCCGGTGGTTCTTACTTTTAGAGGAAATAACCACCATAAGTGCAGATGTGGGAGGCATGGCCCGATCAAAGGAGAGTGGCATTCTTTTGATCGAAACTTTATTTTCTAAGCTTACCTAATTAATTACTTTACGATTCATAATTTATCTCACTATCGTTGGTTATCATGTTTGGATTGCTTTTAGTGCAGTCTCGATTGCTAGGCTCACAATGGACGATAATCTTGTTCAGCAAGCCACCGAAAAACTTTGATAATGTAGCTGCTATTTCTCTTCAGCTTGACTAGATCAGCGACTTACCGTTATCTATAAACCAGCCTTGCTGTTAACGCTTTGTGCCACTTCTCTGGTTAGAATAGGAACCTTATTACTTGGTGGAGTGTTTTCGATGTTGTCAAAATGGTTGTTTATGGCTTTGCAAGTTAATATTTCAAACGTTCATTTTTTATGTATCAAGTTTTGAACTCTAATTAGGTCTTGTTAGGACTAAGAGAATTGTATTTCTTTAAGTTCTATCAAAGAAGTTAATAGGTTATTGTAAGTACAACTATGATAATTTTTTTAGAGGTGCATTCATCATAATGAATGACTTGGTCTTTTTTTATCAACCTAAGGTAGCTGCTAAGAAGGACGGTACTTTCTCCATATACGGCTATGAGGCTTTGTTACGCTGTAAAAAAAATGGGGTTTATAATGTTCCCCTTGATATACTTGAAAAGTGTAAAGATAACTATGAGTTTGATATATTCATTATTAGGTTGTTAAGAGATAGCCTAAAAAAAGAGAGTTGTTTCTCAAATAAAAACATCAGTGTAAATGTACACCCTTCCTTTTTTGAATTTTTTAAAATTTCAGAAAACAAAATTTTTGATGGTTTTAATTGTGCTAGTTTGGATCTTGAATTATTAGAGAGCTCAAGAGTAAACGATTTTTCTAAAGTAAATAAAGTTATGAATTTCCTGACCTCAGAATTTCCCTTTATAAGGTTAGCTCTTGATGATTTTGGAAGAGATTATACATCCTTAGAAAGAATAATTAATATTGAGAATATTAATGTAATTAAGTTGGATAGATTTTTAACCAATGATATTTTAAAATGTGAAAAAAAAAGAAAAGTTTTAAAGTGGCTTGTCGAGTTTACGCATAAAGAGTTAAATATTGAAACAGTTGCTGAAGGGATCGAAGATGAAAAAGTCCTAAAATTTTTATTAGATTTGGGTGTGGTTAATTTCCAAGGTTTTGTCTTTGGGAAGCCAATGCCTATTAATGAAATAAATAATTTTAATCTTTCATTAAGAAATGTTTGACTTTTTTATATGAAATTTTTAATTAGTGGGATCTTTTTGGAACGTTTATTATTAGGAAATAATGGCTAGTGTTATGAAGCATTTAAGTCGTAAAGAGTATAATTTGGCAATCTTTTACGTTGGTGAACTGATAGAGTCAGCTTACGTACTTTTTCTTTCGAAGAAGTATGTATCTAGTTCTATTATTCTAAGTTCAGTATTTGACGAGATATCGAAGATTAAAAAATGGCAAATTGAAATATACGGAGGTTCAAGTGTAGAAGAGCAACGTATAAACTTAGTTAAGAGCACCAAAAAACATGATACTTTGCTCGGTCTTAACTCTAGTGTGGCTAAAAGATTAGCATTAATTATTAGTGATGATCGTGTGAAAGACATTTTTCATAGATACGCATTAGGGGTAAATTTTGATAAGGAAATATTAACTCTTAATAGAGATAAGGATGGGTTAAATTCACCTTTGGATAAATTTGATATTATATTTACTGCTGAGTATTTTATTACAGTAATTAGTGTGTTTAGTAACGAGTTTTGGGGGGTTACATCCGAGTCATCAGTTATTTGTGACTCAATTGATAGTTTGTATAAAGAGGTTGAATTATGGTTAAAAAGCGCTAGAGATAACGGATAATTTGACATTTTATTTTATGGGGTTAATTTTGGGAAGTGGACAATATTTTTGTAATGCCACCAATTTTGATTTAGGGACTGTTATTATATCAAATGGTATAAATGGTTTGTTAGATAGAAATATAGGGGCAAACTTGTGGGTAATTTTTCAACGTCATCGAAATGCTGATTGGGGGCTAATTGATACAAATAGTAAGATCGAAAACGACCTTTCGACACATCGGGGCGGCGTGATCATGTCAAAATACAATTTTTGTAACGATATAATATCAGTAGTGACTAACCAAGATAGTATGGAAACTACAGTCTCTTTGTTTTCTGAGATTAGAGAACTACACGAAAATCTGAATAATTAATGATTGAAAATATAAATTAATCACGATAAAAATATGAAAATAAAGCTAAAGCCTTACTTACTCAAGTATATGGGATTATTATTACTCATTCCACTAATCTCTTTAGCTAAATAATATTTAGGCGAGACTATGATTGTAACTGCCAATGCAGGTCCAAGTGTTGATATTAATAAGGCTCCTGCCATAATGTCGGTGATTGATGTTCAAGAATAAAGGAAATACCATTTAATACTGTTACTTCTTAAGCTTAATTGACGGCTTTGATCTTTCCCAGTTCCAATTGGAGAAGAGAAAATAGATTGGGCGCGAGTTCAGACTTCTATGTCAAGATAGAGGGAGGCATAAAAGTATAGCTATCGTTATATTAATAAATAGCAATGCTCGAATGAAGTGAACTTTATTTATCAAGAGCATGACTATACCACCAAGCTCTTATCAGCACAGAAAACCATTTATTAAATTGTCACACGTAAAAATTGAGGCCTGAATGTGGGGCTCTAAATTACTGTATTGAAAAATCCTGTTTAATATTAAAAAATGATCGCAGCTTCTCTATCAAACGACAGCTAATAAGATTTTAAGAGATAATAGTTATGGATACTATTGGGAGCCCACTTTATTTGGGTTACCAGTAAGTGGGCTTGATAGAGAAATATATAACGTTGTACAACTATTCTTACTAAAAATGAGTGGTTTATTCGTCTAATGAAGCATTGAAAATATTTGGGTGAGAGCTCGCTAAAGCCACGAGTTCATCTATGATGACTCTAATTTTTGGTAAAATATAAGGTGTCTTAAGCCAAATTACACTTATTGGTGAACTTTCACCTGAGATATTTTCCAATACCGGGGATAAATGTCCTTTCTCAATATGCTCTTGAACTAGCCAGACAGGTAATTGCGCTAAACCCGTGCCAGATAAAGCTGACTGTAAGATACCTTCGCAATCGGCTATTTCATGGCGGGCATCAATATGAAACGATTCATTCATACCTTTTTTATTCTTTAATAACCAACTATGCCTTTGTCCTATAGGCCAACCGACGATGCAATCGTGTTGGGCGAGATCCTCTTTTTTGGTAATACGCTCTCGAGTAGCTAAATAAGAGGGTGAAGCGCATATCACCCTTTTTTGCTCCCCAATTTTACGCGCAACAATATCGCCTGAGTTTTCTAAGTGGCCAACTCGAATCGCAAGATCAATCCCGTCGCTGACTAAATCAGTAGGACGGTCATTAAAGGTGATTGATAAATCTAATTGCTCGAACTTGGACGTTAATTCTAGCAACTTGGGCAAAATTGCTCTTCTACCGAGAACAGCTGGTAAGTCGAGACGAACACGTCCAGAAGGCAGTAATTGTTGGTTGTTTAATCGCTTTTCAGCTTCCTCTAAAATCGTCATTGCCTTAAGGCAATCTGCAAAATAAGAATCTCCATCATTGGTTAATGCGATGCGTCGAGTCGTTCTATGCAGTAGTTTTGTACCCAGTTGCTTCTCTAGTCGAAGAACGCTTTTACTTAAGGCTGAGCCTGTCATACCGAGAGCTTGGGCCGCAAGCGTAAAACTACCTAGTTGAGCTACTGTAATAAAGTGGCGAATTTCAATAATATGGCTTTTCATTATACCATTAATTCCCATGTTGACTTTGTATTTATAATTATACGGACTTAATTGGTGTCTGTGAATTATTTAATTTACTCATGTCGGTTTAGGATGAAAATCAGTTATCTTTCTTACACAAATAACAACAATATAAATAGCTTCATTCGATTCTGACTTTTTGGAGTGATGAAGAGGTGATAATCAGGTGGGCGCGAAGTAAACCGAATAAGCGCTGGAGATCACGTCGGTACAGTGATTTGGCCATCACGACAACGCTTTTAGTGAAACGAGTGTTTTCTATGCCACTGAGATCTCTGCAAGGATTTATCGAACAAAGCAAGTTGAGGTCTCATTTAAGACTAAAACGAGAGGAGCGATACCAACACCTAACCATTGATGCAACTGGCCTTAAGGTTTATGGCGAAGACGAATGGAAAGTCAAAAACACGGGATGGATGGCAAGCGTAGAGTTTAGCGAAAGCTTCATATTGTAGTCTAGACAAACACTCATGAAATTATTGCAGCTAAGCTAAGTTTATCGACGGTTACAGATGGAGAAGCACTCCCGAACTTACTTAAACAAACACACCGAAGCATCCTTGAGGTGTCTGGTGATGGCACTTACTACACGACAGCTTGTCACGCTGCGATTAAGATTAAGAGAGCCGTATTGGTTCTATGACCCCTATGTAGCTCTGTGGCAAAGTTGTTGATTTAAATCATTAGGTCGATCTATTGGGTCTTCATTGGACTAAGTGTTGTGATTTTTATTGTCTTAATCGAGGTGCGTGAATAAGCTATTATTTAGCTGAGTTATTACTGGTTGTTTCTATTATTCGTAACGAAAAGATATTAGAAATTAATTTTTAACCGTTAACAAAGAGGTAATTTATTTCTATGGACGACTCCTTTAGGTGCCGTTGTATTCAATCGTCTTCTTTTATTGAGAGGGCAAGACAATGTTAGAACTCTTTCTACAACCCGAAATCTGGGTAGTATTTACAACCTTACTGATTCTTGAAATCGTTTTGGGTGTCGATAATGTTGTCTTCATTTCTGTTCTGTGTGAGCGACTTCCCGTAGAGCAGCGTAAAACCGCACGTAATTTGGGGATCGGTTTAGCCGTTTTAACCAGAATAGGTTTGGTCTTTTCTATTTCTTGGGTGATGTCTCTTACTCACCCTTTGTTGAGTTTAGCCGATTTAACGTTCACCGGACGAGATATAATTATGATTATGGGCGGTGGATTCTTGTTGGTTAAAAGTGGTAAAGAACTTTGGTCATGGTTGAAGCATACACCATCGTCTTACTCAACTCGTGCCAAGGCTGGACTGGCTGTAGTACTCCTTCAGATCGTAGCGGTAGATGCCGTTTTTTCAATGGATTCAGTTATAACCGCTGTTGGTTTAACGTCTGAAATACCTGTTATGGTAGCTGCTATTTTGACTTCCGCTGTTTTTATGATTTTGACCGCGGAAAAAATAAACAATTTGGTTGTGCGTTATCCCGGGTTTAAGACACTGGCTTTATTGTTTTTGGTTCTCTTAGGCGGATTGTTGATGGCCGAAGGGTTAGCAATTCATATTAATAAAGGTTATGTATACTTTGCTATGGTGTTTGGTCTTGCGCTTGAATTATGTCATATACAAATAAAAAACAAACAAAAGAGAACGTTAATTATCCATCGCATTAAAGTACTTAAGTCTAAAGCGAATCAGATGACGTTATAATAATATAATTTTCTGCATTGACGAGGTTATCAAGTAGAAGTGGAATTGACTACGACTCATTCCACTTAACTGATTGAACTTATTTTTGGTGGGGTGTTCAATAGACTTAGGTTCTAATTTAGGCCGGTTTTTCTTTGTTTACTGGAGACAACCCATTATTTATTTAATATGGCAGTTGTCGGTGCAGTAACTTATAGGTAGTAATCAAAGTCTCTTTTTACCATAATTTGTGTTCGGTGTTCTTGGTATCCACTTGGTCTTCTAGCTTCTATACCCGATTTAGATAATAAGTGCGACATTCATGAAAAGGTGTAGAAGAGGCAGCCAACTGCTGAAAATGGTATGCTCTTCTCGCCAAAGAAACAAGAAGTACTACCATGAGTTTCTGTCCTGTTAATGCTATGCTATTTGACGTGTGGACGCATATTGAACATTGCGCTCAAGCCTTAAGGCATAATAAAATGGTGTGCGGAATTATTTTCCCACGTTAGTTTCGTTTGCTTAAGTTATTGTCCTTTGGACTAGCGTTCAAACAGTTTTGGTTTTTCAGAGGAAGTTGTTTCCCATTTTCTTTACGTACATTAAATGTGTTTGCGGGCATAGATTAGTAGTTGCCATATGGCAGAACCATCCTAAGCTCGCTTATATAGTTGCTTAATTTACCTGCAGACGTTGTTGGGTCACTCCAGCTATTCTCTATGTTTTGGCCTCTTTAAAATAGAGAGTGCTCCCGAAAGTTAACTAGAGTTATTAAATTTCAACCACCTCATTTACGTTATTCTATCGCTGCTATGCGCTTGCGTTATATACTCACTCCACCAGCGCATGAGCACTTTCCTTTTTTCGAAAAAGTCAGATCTGTTATAACTTGCTCTTGTCGTATTTTTGTCCATGTGTGATAGGCAAGCCTCAATATGAAGCGTATCGTACCCTTGTTCATGTAACGCGGTAGAAGCTATGGACCTCAATCCATGTGCTACAAGTTCATCTTTGAACCCTAAACTACGCTTCAAAGCTGCATTGGCCGTATAGATACTTATATGACTGTTTGGGTCTCGTTCTCCCGGGAAGATGAACTCCTTATTTTCACTTTGAATTCTAATGTATTTAAGAATATCTATTGCTTGTTCGGTTAGAGGTACTTTGTGTTCACGCCTACGCTTCATTTCTTCAGCAGGTATAGTCCAGCAATTATTTTTAAGATCAATATCCTTCCAGCGCGCTCTGGCCGCCTCTTTTGGGCGAGCGATGGTATGTAACTGCCACAGTAGAAGTAGTTTGGTTTTATCTTGGATGTTTTCGTTCTGTGACAAGCGAGACAGAAATTCGCCTAAAAGCTCTGGGCGTATAGTGGGCATGTTTTCAACTTGGTGTTTCTCAAACGAATGGATCATTTTTGTTAGGGGATTAGCTGCTATGACGTCGCTTGCGACAGCGTATTCCATTATTTGATTTAGACTTTGGCAAATTCTTTTAATAGTTGATAGTTTACCGTCGGTTTCCAATGGTCTCAGTGTTTCAATAGCATAACGTCGACTGATCTCACTTATGGGAAGTGCGCCTAAATGGTCGAATACGTATTTCTCCAATGTTCTCCAGGTTCGTTCTGCATGAAAGGGGCTAACAGATTTACGTTTTCTTTCAAACCACATCGTTGCAACAGCAAGAAAGTTATCGTTGTGCTTACGCAGCTCTTCAATTCTCTTATCTTCTTTAAGGCGCTTAGGGTCTAAACCTTCCGCAATTTGTTTCCGATACTCTGCTGCTTCTAATTTGGCGGCTGCCAGTCGTAAAGAAGGATAGGTTCCCATCGAAATTTTGGTTACTTTTCGCGTTACAGGGTGACGATATTTAAACTGCCAGGCTTTCGTTCCAGTTCCTGCACTAGAGCGTTTAGGTCGAATACGGAGCTGTAAGCCCTCTTCAACAGTGTAGGTATATTCCTTGTCTTTGATAACGAGCGCTTTTATTGATGTATCTGTAATCCGTTTAGCCATAATCATAATCACATAGATGAGAAAATAGAGACCATTGTATAGCAAACTAGTCTGGTGGGGTACCGGGTGGGGTACCAAAATGTTGAATTGGAGTGGGATTTACTGGAATGTCCTGGGATGGTTTCTCTATTTAAATGATTGATTTTGTGTTGATTTTGGTATTTATTGGTTGTTCTTGGAATTTTAATTCAGTTGACCCGGAAACCATTGAATAGACATAGAGATAAACCTTGATAAATATATTTGCTGCACATTGTAAGGGTTCGATAGGGCGTGTAAAGCGCTATATCGCCTAGAAGAACTACAGAAAAAGACATTTGCGCAAAGATTCTTGGGAGTTCAATTGAAATTGACTATTAAGTTACAATTTAGAACGCAGTACTTATGCGGCTAAGTCTTTGATTCAACTGCTAACAACTTGAAATGAGTTAGTGAGACAACGCGTTATCTGAGTCTCCTATTCAGAGATAAATAATGCGAGTATTTGCTTGGTTTGCCTCAAAGGCAAATCGAATATTACTAGGGGAACTCTATGTTGGAGGTTGGTTTGATTGTACAGATTGAGCTAGGCTTTTTATTAGCTGCTTACGTTCAGCTTGAGCAATGTATATAAATTGGTCGTTGTAGCTTTTGTCTGCGTTGATATATTGTTCGAAGTTAACTGGTACTCCAGCAACCGAAAGCTCTAAATGCAAGTGAGGTCCAGTTGTTCGGCCTGAATTCCCAGTAAGACCGATTATCTGACCTTTAGTGATGTATTCCCCAGCTAAGACATGTCTTTCTGAAAGATGAAGGTAGCGCGCATAGTTTCCATCAGTGTGTTTTATGGTTAAGTAGTTACCTGCGAAACGGTTATATCGAGACTTCAAAACGACACCGTTGGACAACGAATGAATCTCTGTGCCAATAGGTGTCGCGTAATCCGTTCCAAAATGAGGTGCAATTCGATTCGTTATAGGGTGTTTCCTGTTTAAATCGAATGATGAACTCACTCGATAATGCTTAGCAAGAGGGAATACATAGTCATTGTTTATTTTATATCCATTTTCGTTATAGATATTATCATCCGCCCCTCTCATAGCAAAAAATTCTATATCACTACCTAAATAGTAAAAAGCACTGACATATTCTGTTTTTGTACCATCATGTTGGGTTTTTATTGAAAACTTATCACCGTTGTTAACTGATTTAATAATGTCAAAATTATCACCTAATAGACTCAATAGTGATTTTAATTCATTGTTCGTCAAACCAGAGGATAGTATAGAACTGACAAAAGAGTATTTCACAACCCCTGAAACCATTTCAGATGTCGGAGCTGGGGTTGGAATATGAATGCTTTTGGGCTTGGCTATTTTAGGTGCCTGTTTTTTATCAGTATTTGAATGATTGTAGCTTAGCGATATGGCTGTTGAAACGATCAAAAAAACCATCAAAAGGCCAAAGGAAAGGGTACGGCGACTTAAATGGCTATTTATTTTCAAATACATAAATTATCAATAAAATTCGGTTAATGGATAAAAATAAGAATTAGATCATAATATTTATTTGTTTTTTTTGCATGTTATTTTAGTTCATTCCTTCGTAATGACTAGCTAAAGGTATAGGGTGTGTTTTTAGAGAGATAAAAAACAAACATTTCACCTTTTGATTTAGCTAAACTGTACTTTATAAGTAGTTATTATGTCATGTTGAGAAAATCTTAGACGATAATATAATCGCGGAAAAATATACTCTGCCAGAAAACTATGTTCACTAAAAATACGTTGAAATCAACATTAGGTCTTATTGTTACGTCGCTTATCTTAAGCGCATGTGGCGGTGGGGAAGGCGGAGGTGATAACACCCCGCCAGCAAGGAATACCGGAAGCATCTCAGGTAACGTTTTTGACGCTCCTGTGAGCGGTGCGAAAATTGAGGTGTTTGAATACAAGGATGGAAACCTAGGTAGGAAGTTAGCAAGTACGACTTCCGATGCTTTTGGTGACTACAAGGTTGAATTTGAATCTTCATCGATGCCACTTTTCATCGTAGCTAAAGAAGGCAGTTATACCGATCCCTTAACGAAAAATACAGTGTCTGTCAGTAACGGCAAAACACTGCGTTTAGAAGCCATGCTCAATTACAAAGAAGGGCGTGATCAAAACTTAATGCTGACCCCTTTGACGAACATCGTTTCAGGTTTAACTCAATACAAAGTAGGCAAGGGAGTGTCAGGCTCTACTGCTATCTCAGAAGCATTAAATAGCATTAACGATATGTATGGTTTCGATGTCAATGAAACTACACCGATAGACATAACCAAAGGTGGTCAAAGTAGTTTTGCTACATCCGGTCACCAATATGGTGCTTTGTTAACCGCTTATTCTTCTTATTCGTACGACCTAATTCAAAAATACGGTGATACTCAGAGTAATATTTACACATCGATGCATTTGGCTGATATCCAATATCGAGATGTCATTGCCGATGGTCTTCTTGATGGGCTGGAAATAAGTACTGTGTCGGGAGGGGTAACCCCTTTAACCTTCGGTCAACAAAAAGTCTCTAGTGATATTTACACTCACGATTTGGCACAGCATGTTCTAATTGTCGTCAATGATCCTAACTTAAATATTTCAGGAACAGACGCAGACGACTATGTTGAGTTTAGCCGTAAGATTAATGACCAAGGCACCAATAGCGGTACTGGCGGTGTGATCCCACCTCGCGACGAAACCGAAATTGATACCGAAGCGCCTACAGTGTCTAGAACAGACAGTGATGTATTGGTAAGCCTCGATAAAGTGGATATTAAGCTCAATGATGAAATTGGTGTTCAAGGTGTCTCAGCGTACCTTGAATACCAACTGGACGGTGTCTGGTCTCTCGAGAGTCAGTGTGACGATGAACAAACTGCGGGTAGTGAGTTTTGTTTCTTGGAATTCGACGGCTTTGAATCTGGTCTTAGAGAAACAAGTATTAAAGTAAGTGTAGACACAAAAGCCATTGACGCGGTAGAAGTTGATTCGGATACGGGACTCTCAAATGTAACTGCGGCACGTTTGGTTTTTTATACGACTGACGTCTTAGGTAACGAATTAGTTCAAGGGCGAGATGTTGGCCATTATGTAAACTTTGAATGGGACAACAATGCGCCGGTAATTGAAGTAACCTCGGCTAGTTCTATAAACAACAGTGCAAAAGAGTATGTGCTTAAAGGCACTGTAAAAGAAGACTCGCAAGAGATTGATTCGGTAACGGTTTCATTTAAAGGCGGTTTAGATGATAGCGTTTCTTGTGGTCATATAACTTTAGAGTCAGGCAGTGCCTGTGAATTCAGTAAGGGATATTCAACCGATGAATTCGTATCGATAACAACATTTGAAATTAAAGCCACCGATAGCAACGGGAATATTGGTAAGGAAGTTCACGAAGTCGTTCGTGATGATCAAGCGCCGGCGCAAGTGATTAGCTACCCAGAGAATGCTCCAATGAATTATGTCAACGTTAGTGTTGATGGGGAACGCGTAACTAAAGAAGATGTTTATACGCAAGACACCTACACATCAGAAACGGTTCAATCCACTCGTGATTATTTGAAGATTGATTACATTTACGCGAGCAAGGGGATTTTAAACTCAATTCCCGATGTCGATTTTAGTGACTTTAATGTCAACGACCTCAAAGATAACAAAATTCCATATGTTCGTGTCAGAGTCTCAGATGGCAACGGGGATATGGGGTTAGGATCTAGTGCCGACAAACTTAAGCTAGTTGTTAAGTATTTAGTAAGCGCAAACAATGATAATAACTACGTGCTTCAGAAGGTAACCGATACCGTAGCCTCTGCCGCTAACATACCCCACGAAACTATCTCTGATACTGAAGGACACGTAAATGAGGTTATCTATTATGTTCCTTTTGTAAAAGAAATACTTGGTGACAACTTCGATTCGACGTCCGAGAACAGCAGTCAAAAACTAGTGATTCAAACTATTGACGAGTCTGAAAATGAAAGTGCTGAGCAAGAAGTTTATTTTCGTAGTAGCTTCGACTTGCCGACAATGACGATCGTTACTCCATTTATCGGGGCTAGTGTGCAATTGGAGGGATTAAACTCGAAGGGAGAGTTTACCTCGCTAGGAAGATGTACCACGATTCAGCACTTAGAAAGTGATGGAACAAATAAAGCACTCGATGTTGCTGGATGTGAAACAACAACTGATGTAGTTAACTACGACTTTATGCGAGTGCGGTTAATCGGTATTGATGGTAATACGCAACCGTATTAC
This sequence comes from Vibrio sp. 10N.286.48.F5, assembly GCF_041469785.1. NCBI lineage: Bacteria > Pseudomonadati > Pseudomonadota > Gammaproteobacteria > Vibrionales > Vibrionaceae > Vibrio > Vibrio sp. 10N.286.48.F5. The sequence goes on from NZ_JBFRLG010000049.1 coordinate 14,066, forward strand.
CACAAGTGGGAGAGTGATCCAGGTACACAATCAGAACAAGTGAACCTAAATAGCGCGAATATAGGTGCCTACTTTAAACTTAATGGTTCTAAGACTTTTTATATTACCGAGCTAGCAACATACCAAACCGGACTGTTTGACTCTCAATGGAATCAAGTTGAAGCTGGAAACAAGACTCCAGAGAATGCCGCACGAATTTTAGACGACGTACAATATGCTCTCGCTGGTGGAAGCGATTCATTCTTTGGTTTCGACCCAACGATCGTTTCGTATGCAACGAATGAAATATTGAAAGGTGCTATTCCGGAAAAACTGCCTAATAATTATATTCATCGGTTTTTAGTAGAAGCGATTTATGACATTACCCAAATAAACAATATGCTACTAAGTAACTCTGTTGATTTTGCTTCCGCTATCTATGATGACTTGCAGTACGATGGCCAAGCTAACGGTATTGGTAGTGGGGGTGAAAAAATAGTTCTAGATTCATATGAATTTAGCTCAAAGTCTTACCGTAATGACTTAGCGCAATCATACTATAACATTATGACTGAAAAGTATGGTGTAGCAGCTAACCTAGCTCAGCGATACGCCGATCAGATATCAATGGCGAACCCAAGCCTCGATGGCGAACAGATTATAGACGGTGATGGCGAAAGTATTGATAAATCACCGCCTCAACCTTCGCTAAGTATCGAAAATGGCCGAGAAACATGGGTTGGAAATAAACGGTACGTTGCTGGTGTTTTAGATTCACGGATTATTTTGGAAGATCCGTCAGGCATTGTCGTGGAAGAAGGCAGTCAGCCATTATTTGTTACAGTGTGGTATAAGAAAACTGAACCGAATACGGAAATCCCAATTGATCTGAATATTCGAGAGTCAGGTGGTGATAATTATAAAAAAGAGTATTTATTTACCCTTAATACCGAGTCTTCAAATCTCAAAGGGATTGTCGAGTTTGCACTTGTGACCAGTGCAATGGATGAGCATGGAAATAGCTATGGTTACAATGGAGAGGAACCACATACGGAAACTTTGTATGTGGATAATGATTATCCTTTAGCGACTTATATTCCCCCGAGCGATGGTAATGGTGATCCGATTGACGAAAATGTCTATTTGAACACCAATTATGTTCAAGAACTCACTTTCAACATTGACGATATTGTAGGAGACAAATTGGACGAGCGAGGGCTCACTTTCTACAACTCGGCAACCGGTGTTACTAATGATTATGACGCTAACTCACATTTTTCAAGTAATACAGAGGATCATTTTAAGGTAAAACTATGCTCTGGAGACAAATGTAGCAGTCAAGGTAATATTATTAGTCCAGAAGATGGTAATTGGGTGGTGTATGTTAATGCTGAAGACAATCTGTCTAATATAGTTAACCGCCAGACGACCAATGCCCCTCAATTTAGTGTATTACTTGATTCAAAAGGTCCGGTAGTAAACGGATCTAAAATTATTAACCACTTAGGTGGTAATACTAGCTGGGTACCTGATATTACTTGGAGCTTGAGTCCAGGGAGTTTGGTTGAAGTCGATATGAAGTCAGAGTCTGGCAGGCGTTTCACTTTGCAACATTACGAAACAGAACCTGAAGAGAGTACTGAGCCGTATCTATTAGGCATGCAGCCTAACGTAGAGGTGAGACTAGTTGCGGAGGCATTTAAATATAATGAGAAAAACTTCTTCTACGTAACAGCAACAGACAGTTCTTTTCCATCGGGAACACACAGTGGTGAATTTGAATTCTTGGTCGACAACAAGGGACCAGTAATTGAATTAGCTGACCCTTGGGTTTTAGACACTAATTCAGGTGAAAGCTATGTTCTTGGTACCGCATTTACTGTAAAGCTTACATCAGTATCTGACGACTCTGATGTATCTAAGGTTGAACTTTGGCAACAAGGTCAAAACGCTGCAATACGTTCAATTGACCCCAAAGATCCAACGCAGCCCTTTGATATCGAAATTACAGAAACGCAAAGTGACACTATAGTGATTGGCGAAGACAGAAAGGCTAACCTGTACCTCAAAGCCCTAGACGAATATGGGTTTGAATCTGAAACAGAAATTAGAACTGTTCTGCTAGATCGTGAAGGCCCATTACTAAAGTTAAATGCGTTTGATCCGGAAAGTTTCTATCTTGGTGATTATGTATTCAATCTTTCAGCCCAAGATTTAAATGATAGGGGAACACCATCATCAGACGGTGTTAACAATGAAACATTAGAGTATTGGACTTTCAAAGAAAACCCCTCTGATGCAAGCACCTTAGTTGGTGAAGATATGAAGATTCCTTTAAGAGGTGAAAACGATGGTGATAGTGCGATTCGCACTATCAGATTAGGTGGTTCCGACATTAGAGGGAATACGACAAGCATAGATTATGTGGTTAAAGTTCAAAACTCAAAGCCCACTATTAACTCGGTTACTTTCACATATGAAGATGGCACGCCAGTTTCTTCTGGTGGCCAGATACAAATTACTCGTGTTGAACCTGTAATTATAAGTATTGATGCTGAAGATGAGAGCGGGATCCCGCTAGTTGAAGGTACTTATAAATATGGGGAACAAACCAACAATATCTCATTTTCTCAGAAAGGTGGCCTTTGGGAAGCTAGGTTGACAGAGGCAGATCTAACGGAAGATGGTGCCTATCAGTTGGAATTCAAAGTATATAATAACGTTCGCTATAGCTCTGAACAAGAAAGGCCTGTTTCCGAACGGTCAGAAAGTATCAATGTGCAACGTCAAGGTGTTGCTCTGTCAATCGTAAAACCGACTGACTTCCAAAGTCATATATCGGGAAGTACCCTTAATGTTGAATTTGGCCCTGCGGGTGAGGTAAAAGCAAAAACATTAGAATGTTGGGTTAGAGAGAATTACACCTCAGACGGTGTGCCGGAAGATGGTTCGAACAATGCTTATTCAGGTGTTATAACTAATCCTCAAGAAAATTATAAGTGTAGCATTACAACTGATGTGAATATGTCTGTTTCACCTGTGGTTTTGATAACGAAAACAGTAGGAACGAATGATACTGAAACAGTCAATAAATTCAGCTTTAATATGATGGATATCGATGCCCCTACGGTTGAACAAGACACATATCAATTTACTGGCAATGACGTTGGTTTGAACGCCGAAGGTAAGAAAGTTCTGAGCTTAACATTGAGCTTCAAAGACAATCTTTCTGGTGTGGATATTAGTGATGGTAACGAACCGTTATTGGTAAGAAATCGATTAAATGTGTCTTTTGAACCAAATAGTTGTAGCTCTAAATTGGGTATAACGACATGTACGTATAGAGAGTTGTATGCCGATATCCTCTCTCCGGGGGCGTTACAGCACTTATACACGATTAAGAACTTGTCTGATGTCGCCGGAAACTTAGGTTCGGATCATGCGTTAGAATTATTGCTTCCAGCCCAAGGCGATTTAGAAATCGCTATTACCAGCCCTGCTGAAGATACTATTATTCGAGGTGAGACCCTTGAAATGAAATTCAAGGTGAAGGTTGGACAAAATTCTGATCTTGAAAATGTCGTCGCAACTCTAGATGGTGCGTCATATAATTTGAATGATAACCCAGAGAACTTTGGCCCTTTCACTAAGTGTGAGGATGACTATTCTTGCTCGACGTTTACCGCGCCATTAGATGACAAACTAGATGGTCAATTTATCAAGCCTAAAATTCAAATTATTGATGTATGGGGAGAGTCTATAAGCGATGAAGTCAGCGTAATGGTCGATAATAGCCTACCAAATGTTGACGACACTGTATCCCTCAATGAATCTCCGGATGATTCTAGCTTAGTTAGATTTCAGTTTTCTGTGTGGGATGAAGGTAGCGGTATAGCAAAGGTTAAGTACACAATAGTTAATCCTAAATATGTATTTGATAAAGATGACATTGGCGACAATTCACACCTTTATTTTGATCTTCCAAAAACTGAGTTAGAAGAGTTGAATTCGATACGAGTCAATGTCGAAGCAACTGACAATGTAGGTTGGACTCAAAATAAGACGACTGATATTGACATTAGGATACCAACTATTGATTTGGCTTTTGATGGAATAACGAGTTTACAAGGGGGTAAGCTTGCTTTTACTAATGATAGCCAAGCGTTCACCATTACCTCTGAAGAGGGAGAGGATGTAAAGGCTGCTTCCTATGCTATAGATTTGGTTCCAGTTTCAGGTAACACGATTAAGTTTTCTGGGGAAATAGCCTCTTCAACAGCTTCAGATACGATGACTTTTGATATCGATGCTCAAGCTGAGTATATGCAAAAAGTAACCGTAACCGATTCTATCGGGCGAGTTATTATTGACTTTAATGTGCTCAACAAGACTTACGATGCTGAAGGCATCGCATCCATTGTTGATTACCAAGCACCGGTCATTTCAAGTATCACCAGTACTCAGGATTCGATGATTCCAGAGGAAGGGCTATATTATTTGGATGTAAGAGCATACGTCTTCGATAAAAATCTAAGCAGTGTTGGTTCTACTGCGGAAAACGGTACCGATGCCCCGGTAAACCCACAATCAATTGAAGAACCGACCAAAGACGGTGACCCTTACTTGATACGTTATCTTTTATCTCCTGGCGATTATCTAATAAATGTAACGGCAGACGATTTAGTTGAACACCAGACCGAGAAGTCACTAAATACAAAAGTTGAAGCAGCAAGTATTCCAGAGCTAACAATATCAACGGCAGCATCAATGCCTTTGGCTGGTGGCGTTGAAATTCCACTTTTGTTTACCTTCACTGAAGAGGTTAATCAATTTGAATTTTCAGATGTAGAGATTTAAGCAAGTGATGGCAATGATACAGGCGAGTTGAAGCAAGCATCATGGAGTACAACAGACAATATAACTTGGTCGGTCAATTACATAACGCCTGAAAAACAGAACAAAAACATAACCATACGAGTCGGTGATAATAGTTACGAAAGCGTAAATACTATCCCCGGTACAGGGGATAGTTTGGTTTTGGGGATTGAGGGTGTGTTACCAACCCTGTCTAGCGTGACATTTGATCCAATGCATCAGCAAGTAGGCAAAGATGTACAAGTAGCCCTTGAATTTGATAAGGAATTACAAGAAGTAACGGCCATGCTTGGTGGTAATCAAATCAACTCACTAACTGCTACGGCTGATAAGAAAGTTTGGAAGGGTAACGTTCGAGTGCCTGATACTAATGAATTAACAGTGGCTTTGATTACAGAGCAATACAAAGACCTAGTGGGTAATGTGGGCACGCAAGACAGCACACACTCGCTGCCTATCACGCCAACGTTGGACATCACACCGGTGGGCAGTGTGGACGGCAGCAATGCCGCGAACTTGGCCTTCTCAGGCACCTCGACCCGTTTTGATGGTCAAGAGCTTCGCCTGGCAGTGAAAGCGCAAGACAATGAGACGGTATTGAAAAATGGCGTTACGACCGTAGCAAGCGGTGGGGCTTGGAGCAGTACGGTGGACATCAGCGATCAACCGAACGGCAGCTACACCGTTATTGTGACGGGCACCAATGCTTCAGGCGTGCAAGTCACCGAAAGCGCAAGCTTTACGCTCGCGCAAGCGGTGCCGACGTTAACGAGCGTGACGTTTAACCCAACACACCAAGCGATAGGTCAAAGCGTATCGGTCAGCCTTAAGTTCGATAAAGCGCTGCAAGCGGCCAGTGCTGAGTTAGGTGGTACGGTCATCTCGCTGACGAAGAGTGTGGATGCCAGTGTGTGGACAGGGGATGTATTGGTTCCTGCGTCGTCTGATTTGACGGTGGATCTGGTGGTGAAAGATTACCAAGATTTATCGGGTAATGTGGGTGCGGATAGCACACATTCGCTGCCTATTACGCCAACTATTAGCATCTCTGCGATCAACAGCGGTAATGATGTTAACGAATCAGAGTCACCAACGTTGATTCTCGATGGTACTACGGTTCGTTTTTCTGAAGGTGATAAGTTGAGCCTAAGTGTCACAGACAGTGGGGGAGTTAAAGTTTCAGATGCTGAGGTGCTGGTCGGTGAAAACGGAGTTTGGCAATATGAAATGACTCTTGATCCAATCGAAGGTGGAACTGTGATGGTGTCACTACGTGGTGCTAATGGACTTGGAGCCGATGCTACTTTGGTTGAATCTACATTTACCTTAAGTAAGGATGTGAGCGCTGCAGTGGTCGTAGTGCCAAGCTTATTACGACAATTGCTTATTTACGACAATGGCACAAAACTAGCAGCATAACACTAATTGTTATATGGAAGATTAGACAAAGGTCTGCCTATTCGGCAGACCTTTTTTGCAAATGTATTTCAGGTTGTTGGAATTTGAGTATGTATCCAGGGCTTAATCATTTTTATTACCCTCAATTTTATTAAGAAAATTATTGCACACCAGTGCCCAATATTGATTAATTTAGTGATGCTGAGTCATTGAAATGAAAATTATTTTGTTTTTTCTGTTTCATTATTTAGGCATATTTTCAGTCAGATAACTAATATAACTGGTGATGCAATCAGAATGGCAATTGCATAGATATTTTGCATAGTAGTTTTTGGTGTTATCTCTAGAAAAGTGCCATCTTGATATTAACTGCATAATATATATAGTGTTTATATCACATCGTTATTTGATGTGGTGTTCTGCATTTTGGTACTTTAGTACCACCCTTTTAAGCCAATTTAGTGTTCCAAAATAAATCCTATTTATATTGGCTAAGTTTATGTGGGAATTTATTCCCACTTTTTTTCTCTTTTACAGATGAGAAAATGCTCAATATAACCTTCTAAATCGATGAAATGCTTCCACCAGATATGTGTGTTTGGTCTAGTTAGTATTTACTTAAGTACGCAATTAAATGACTATTATGTGACATCCGTTCAAATTGATTTGCCTTTTTAGTTGGTCAGACGAAATGACTATTTATCCTGTTTAATTAGCTTTATTGCTAGTGTTATGGTTTTTGACGATACTCCTTCTAATCTATTGAAATTTATAACCATTACGCGTAGAATTTATTTAACCAAATCGTTTTTTAAGCCTTATCAGCTTAGTTATCACCGCAACTATATATACCTGTAGGTTGTGGAGAATCCAAATGCACTTAGTTTGCAAATTTATATCTAGTTCGTCTCTCAGTACGAACGATCTTCAATATGTCCTAACTCCGGATGAGTGTATTGGGCTATTTTCGCGTGTGCGTACCCCTAAAGACATCTTGGCTCAGTTACCAAGCACTCTGGTTCAGCAGATTACTGCGTCGGCTAAAAAAAATGTCCACAGCCTGCTTAATGCTATTCGAGTAGAACTTGTAAAAGCGAACTGGGTTTGTCTTTCATCCAATGTGAGACGCAGTCCATTAACGAGTAAGCAGCTAGCAAACTTCCCCCGACTGAAGTTATATGTCGATCGGGTGAGTAATAGTACTGCAGAGCGCGTTCACAAAGCTAACTACCAGCAAGTTGTCGATGATGTACCTTTGGCACGTCACTACAGCTTCTCGCCGGTTGAACCTTCCCCAGAGCATAAAATCGTCGTTGAGTTTGCTGGCCAGTGGTCTAGCAATGCGGCATGTTTGATGTTGGGTAAAACTGAGGCTCAAAAAGAAAAAGTCACCGTAGGTAAGCCAGATCGAGAGAATAAACACCGAAGCCTAGCGACATTTAAAGATCTCGAAACTGAGGGTAAAACGCTTTATATCAAAATCCCTTGTTCTGACCAGCCTCAGCCGATCTTGCTTAAACTCGCCGAAGACCTACAACCCGTTGATAAAGAAGCTCAGATGGATGAGTGGGATAACGTGTTGGTGCCTGTGAGATCATTGGCTTACTTAGATGGAAGCAACGACAAAGCAAAAGCTTCTGATCTGCGTGGTGGCTTCCTTTATGTCTTTTGGAAAGGGAAGCTTTGGCGAGAGATGGCCATAACCGAGAATGGTTACTACCAAGATGTCGACGTCGAGTATTACCGTACCTTAGAGCAAGAAAAAAAGAAAAAAGACACACATCAGGTAATACAAAGAAGCGCAAGCGGTTTTGCCATGGCGCATTTCTGGGCACCTTACAAAATATCCGGTGAAGCCCAACAGGGGGAAAATGGACTCAAGATCATTTTCTCACCAAAACAAAAGCGCTTTGCCCAAATTGAAGCTTTAGAATCGGATGCTGCTTTACTAGAGAAATCTAGCACACCATTAGATGAATTAAGTAGTTACAGTGATGGACAGTCATTCGGTGCACAAGAATTCACCTCTGATGTAGACAGTGCCGCCATCCACAAAGTTACCGAAGACGACATGCCATGGCTGAGCGGCCGGCAAGCCATAGTACGCAGCTATGACCAGAGCAATACCGTGATCGCTTATGTGGATGGTAAAAACAGTGGTCTATTATTCCGAGTGGATGTTGGCACCTCCGGCATTACCGCTTTGAATTCACTCTATGTGATCGATCACAATAGCGATTATAAAGATGTCTTTGATTTAGAGTTTTATGAAGGGGAAGACCACGATTGGCAACAAGCGTTACTAAACGGGCTACCATCGGACGGAATCTTTACTATGTCTCTTGTACATGATCAAGATCCTGATAGCCGTCACGTACTTTTTGATCAGGTCGCTTATAACGATTTATTTGTTGAGCCTGAGAGCGCTACTGAAACTCCGCCAAAAGCTCTGCCAAACGACAAGCCTAAAGGTATGACAACAGAAGAAAAACAACGCTTTGAGTCATTAGTGCTGGATTGGTCGTTGTAACCTCACTAGAAAATGGATTAAGAATGAAAAATAAAATATTACTCGGCTTGGGTTTGACGACTGTTGTTGTCGCAGGCGTTGGTTACATAGCAACTAAACCCTATTTTGACGAAAAAGCTCGAATAGAATTATTGGCGGACCAATTAGAGTCACGGATTAATACGCGATTTAATGATGGAAGTAAGTGGAGATACCGCTATTCTTTTGAAATACCTAAGAACCCGAAGGTTGGGGATTGGAATACTGAGAATGTTAAGCTCCCTCAAGTGTTGTTTTCTATCGAAAACCGAAAAGACAAATCCAAGGTCAGTTACTGGGCATTAAACATTGATGGTACTAACCCTCAATTGTTGATCCCTGAGGGGGTATTGCCGCCTGCGCCCAATACTGGGATTGATTATGCTAAATATATGTCACGATCGCCAAACGGCCGCTACCTTGTTATCCCTCAGAAAAATAGTACTGTGTTGTATGATGTAAGTAGTGGTGAAATAACTGAAATTAGTGAGGTATATGGCTCAACTCGTCACGATATTATGTGGGATACAGACAGCACGCAAGTCGTCGTAAAAAAACGAGATGAACTTCTGCTGGTTAAGCTAGACACAAAAGAGGTAGTTAAATTTACCGATGTGAATGGTTCATGGGCAGAGTACTTGACTTCTTTTGCCAAGCCTTATATGAGCCAGTCAGAGCAAGCTATCTATTTTAGTTACGAACCGGGACTGGCTGGGTTTGGCTGTAAAGGCAGGAAAGAAGAGTACCTCGAAACTTTTGGTGAGAGCGATGTACCCAAATGCGGTAATACATTTGTGTTTGATGCCCAAACCTTAAAACTGGTAGATCGCGGTGATTTTACTCCGGATAGCTACGATTGTAATGTTTGGGGCGGTACGTATGGAGATGGCTTCTATTGCCTCGGAGGTGCGGCATACCGTTCAGGAAGACCATCTGAAAAAATAGGCAACTTCCCTGCTACGGTCGATCTGTTGGCTTTTAACGATAGTGATATGTGGTTCGTACCTGTTAATGGTCGAAATATAAGACGCGTGTTACACCAGCCAAATGAGAATAGCCCTACGACAGAAATGTTATACCTTTACGGCGCTAAAGGTGTAAAAAAATCTGCGTTTGGTTTTGGCTTTAGCCGTTATGTGATTGAACATAAAGAGACGGATAATTGGAGTGAGTCACTCTACCCATTGCCAACCTACGCTGACCTAGAAAAAGCTAAAGCGGTACTAAAGGAGCGTAATCATGGCTAGGGCTAAGATTGAACAGCACTCTCTCTATTTAATGGGGCAATTAGTCGGACCAACTGGAGATGCAATTGACGGTAATGGGCTTTATCCATTACCTGGCTTTGCGCTAGCCCTACCAGAGCTAGCAGTTGTTCAAGCTGCGGACGGTAGCAGCAGTAAGAATGAGTCACCATTATACTTCAGTGATTCATCAGGTCGGCTACAAGGTTGGAATTCCAAGGTTCAATCCGTTAATGAGCTTGTTGGGAACAAGCTTGCTTCTACGCCACTTTTGATTTCTAGCACGACAGATAAGTTAAAACCCATCTATATTCCACCTTACTTAATTCCCGCTGCGGTAATGTCTGAAAATACAACTTGGCCGGAAAGATTAGCTAAATTAGCTAAAGAAGTAGTCACCTCGCAAGGAAAAGAGATCCGCTTGTCCTCCGTAGAAGACTGGCAAATCAAAGATGATTTGAGTAAGGATGCAGCCGAGAGGCGATTTTTAGCGCCCGAATTAGCCGAGTTTTTTATCCATAAAGCTGAAGCGGCAGAAGCGCAGTTTGGGCAGAAAAAAGGGGCGTATAAACGCCTGTATGAACAAATTTATAACGGCAACTATAAACATAATTTTCATTATCTGCGCATTCCTCAAGTTTGGACCATCAATTTATTCTTCTCAGCCGACTATTTTGAGGGTGCGGAAGTTACTTTGTCTGGACAGCCGGAAAACTTAATCATCAAAGGGGATGCTAAGGACATTGGCAATAAAATCACCAGCCGAGTGAGGAAGGTAGAATACTTTGATATTGCCAACCAAGCCAGTGACGCCAAGGATGCAGATAAAGTAACCCAATATGTAGCCACATTTTGGATCACGGGCGGTCACCTAGATGATGATGAACAAATTAAGCAATTAGTCCGCTTTGATATAGATTTGAGTACGATTAATGCTTACTTGGAAGACACCCTAGATCTCGAAGATGAAAATCAAAAACGCCAATTGGAAGAGAGTTTAGCCCAAGTTGATGAGTTAAGCCTCCCAAACAATTGCTACTCTTTGTCTGAACAAGTCTTACACCTACCGATTTATTCAATAGCAGGGCGCAGCATCATTGTGTCCGGTGATCCTATATCGGTTGAAGAATCACTGTTTCAACATGCACCAGACACGTTTAAAGGTTGGCTAGATTGGAGTAAAAACCTCCCCTATACCAGCGAAAACAAAGCCGCGAACGGTGTTCAACCATCGATTAATATTCTTAACTCCATTGGGAACTATAAAGGGGTTATCGAAGCTTCAGCGTCAGGCGTAATGGACCCATTCAGTATGACGACGGTCCATAAAGCGTTCAGCGCGGGTTTGAATAAGGAGCAAGCTGGAGATGAACTTTTAAATGCGTTAAAACTCGCGGTCGGTATTGATGCTAAAGCTAAGGGGTTCTTAGATTTTGCGCAAACGCTCAAGCCACCAGCGCAAGGTACACTTGCACCGATTACTGATTTAGCGAGTGCCCTCAACTGGTCAAATCACCTTGGGAATACCTTACCGAGCGTTTATACGATTCCACCAGCGTTACAGCATTTTTGGCATAAGGTTGACGATAAGATCTTAACCCCTTTAAAGCCGGCCGTTCGTGCTATTGAATATGTGCTTGATAAGCCTTTTGGTTTTGCGCAGCTTGTTTCTAGCGGTCTTGAAATCCCAAAAGGTGTTGAGAGTTCTGAGACGGCGTTTAATACCTATATCGATAAGTCAAAAGAATATGGACAGAAAACACAATCGGTTATCTCTACGCTTTCACTGAGTGATGAAAAAGATCGTCAGGTTTTTCTTGAGTCTGAAGCGGAACATAAAAAAGCGCTCCTTGAAGCATTCTCTGATGAAAGTGTACGCCACAGAGTATTACTAAATGGTCAACCGTTGTCACAAAAAAAACAGGCTAAAGAAGGCGAGGCAAGCTATCTCACGCTGTTTTTCGAATTTGATAGTGCGAATGATAAACTTGCCGATTCTGATAAGGACCTAGTAAAAAAAGTGGCAAAGTATCTGAGTGCCACAGAATCGGAAATGTTGTTGAACGTTGAAGGTTATACGTGTGATATCGGCTTGGTGGAATACAACACTAAACTGTCAGAAAAACGTGCTGCAGCGCTCAAATCTTCTATTTTAGAAGAGCTTGGTGCAGATGCTATTAAGTGGGAGCATCGCATTTCTGCGCTCGGGAAAGGCGTTTTTGTTGATATTGATACGCGTAATAGGCATTTAAGCCGTCGAGCGGAAATGAAGTTTTATCTTAACTCCGCTTTTGAATACCCAGCTTGTAGAAGTTGGCTGTTAGCACTTGAGAAAAACCGCCAAAAAGCGGTTTTAGCGGAAATGAAAGTCCATGAGGAGATTTGGAAGTTTTCTGGTCAAGCATTTGACATTGCACTAGGTTTTGCCGCGCCAATGCTGGGTCCGGGAGCGGCTTTGGCATATGGGTTGTATTGGTCAGGTGAAACCTTAGTTTCTACTTTAAATGGCGCAGCAAAAATCCTCAATAAAGAGCTAGAAGAATATAAAGAAAAACAGAAACGTTTCTCTGAATTTGATGTTGTTGGACAAGCGCTACTTTATCGTGATTTGCCCGCGTTCAATGAGTTAAGTGTACTTGGCAAGGCATATATCAAACGTGCTATCGCACTCAATGGGCTGTTACGGTTGCTACTCCTTGAAGCTCAAATGAATAAAGAAACGGCCGCGCCCAATTATGTGTCGCAGTATCACGCGGTTAGTAACTTAACATCAGGGCAAAGAGAACTTGATATTGAAGGTTACATAAAGACCTATCTTCTAAGTGATGATTGGGATCTGGGAGGCACTTGGCTTCCTTCATTCCATCTTGATGAAGCTTGGCTGGAGACAAAGAACATTTATCGCAGTGCTTCAGAAAGTGTGTTGAGCTTTTCTGCTATGACGAGCTATGTTACCTATCGAGCAAAGCAGTCTGAGACGGGGGAGGAAGCGCTTGAACAATCGCAGGTTTATCAGAAATTCTGTCCAATACATACCATAGCTGACTCTAGCTTAACTAAGCTAAAGTCTCTATTAAAAGCCCCGGATTTATCTAAGTTCGATAAGTCGATGTTTTCAGAACATATAATTTCAGTTAAGGTCGGCGACAATTGGCATCCGCTTGAAAAACTAGTCAATGAAGGTAAGACAATTTCACCGACTATGCCAATTAGAGTACTTGTTATTCTAGATATGAAAGACGAAACGCTGACCAAGTTCAAAGAAGAAGGTTTGCTTACTCTTGTGCCTGTCGGTGTTAGACCAGTGAGACAAAATAGGTTTTTTGACGATTTTGGATCTTACACTACTGAATATGTTCGTGAAATTGCACTGGAATCATTAGTTGAAACTGAGAGGGCGTATTTAACAGAAAAACAAATGTTGGAGACGGATACGACACTATACGGTGTTGTTGTAAGTCCTACTTATTACTTTGGATGCAACATCATGAGTGGCATCAAGCCTATTGCTGATGACTACGGTAGTAAAGAATGGAAGTCCGTGTTTGGTCAGGTGGATGAGCAGCAATCAGCGGCTTACGTAATGCGTTACTTGTTAGAGGTTGGTGTACCAAATGTCAGTAAAACGGAATCAAAGTTAACATACAAAAGAGAGCTCGTATTTAAAACTCAAGACGATAAGGTGATTACTTCTAGCACGAATAATGCATCCATCTTTAATTTAACTATGTCTAAAGAGCATGAGTTCTTGTATGAGAAGACTTTTTTAGCCAGAACGGAAAAAAAGGTCGTCGAGTATCCAGAGCTATTTTCAGACGTCAAAGCAAACTTATATATTTATGACGCTAGCGTTAAGAGTCTGATCCCTGGTAGTGAGCACGATGATAAAATGGAAGCGATTGGTTGGACGAAGAAGCAGCCATCTTATGATACCTCTGAAAAAGCAACCAAACTGTTGCTCATCGTCAGTACAAAATCTGTTGAAAATGTTGAACAAACACTTGAACGAGGAGGATTTGATCCTCACCGTTTACCCGTGGACATTCGTCTGAAATCAAACGACGCAGAAGGCTTCTACAATTTTGAACATCAAGACATCGACTTGTATCCATTAGGAAAGGTCGAAGTGAACCTTGAGAAGAAAGAGGTGTCATTCAAACCTAAATCAATACCGCAAAGCCTGAATAACGTATCGGATCATCTTTCTATCAATATGAGTAAGCTTGTAAGTGATCTCGTGGTTAAGGATGGTAATTTATTCGATTTTACGCCTGACTTTGTAGATACTGATTTATATGCAGTCGAAATTTCGTTGAAGTACACCAATGCAGCAGGAAAAGAGATGGTTGGCTTACGACCGTTTATTGCGCGCACAAACGAAAAGCCGTTTATTAGCGTCGACATAGATGGAAAAGCTGGACTAGCTTTAAATGCCTCATCACAGAAGCTTCCTGTAAGAGTTGTTGGTACAACAGCGCCAACTTTGTTCAATTCAAGGGAGATCCACTACAACGCAAAATGGTATGAAATGAATGAAAAGGAGTTTAACGCCATTTCTGAATATACTGCGGGAACGACTAATGATGCTGATTCCAATGTGGCAAATTCAACTCGTAGCAAGATATCGCATAAAGCTACCCCTTTGAGTGTTTGGATGAATGCGGAACCTCTGATGAAAGATTACTCTTCAGCTAAGGAAATGCCTCTATCGAAACAACGAGAGCAAATACTTAAAAAGTGGTTGCTTGATGGAAAATAAGAAAAAACCGCCTTCGGGCGGTTTTTCTTTTCTTATCAATTAAAACAGAAGTTAGAATTTTCCCGTTTCCCCATCAACCCGCCGCAGAAATATCGTATTTCTTCATCTTGTGATTGAGTGTACTTAACGGCAGTGACAGTTGTTCAGCCGCTCGTTTCGTGTGCCAATTACAAGAGTTTAAGCAGTCAATAATTACGGTACGTTCGTATTGGCTGACGACCTCTTTTAGGCCAACTGCGACATCGTCATCTCCTAGAGGTTCAGGTTCAAACGTGGACTGAACTGCCGATGTAACTGGAGTAATAACTTGATGGTGTTCTATCTCTTCAGGGATCTGTTCACCAAACTCAATCTGAGTAATGGTTTCGAAATCGGAAAGCAGAACCGAGCGCTCGATGATGTTCTTAAGCTCGCGCACGTTACCGGGGTAGGTGTAAGTAAGTAGTTGGTTTCTCACATTAGCACTCAATCCTGGTGATTGAGGCAACCCTAACATCGTCGTGGTTTGCTGCACAAAGTGCTCGGCGAGTGGGATAATGTCCGCTTGTCTGGATCTCAGAGGTGGTAAGGTGATGGGAAATACGTTCAAGCGGTAGAATAAATCGGCCCTAAAGCCTCCGTCTTTAATCTGCTGCATTAAGTTACAGTGCGTCGCGGCAATGACTCTAACATCCACTTCAATCTCTCTGCTGGCGCCTACAGGGCGAACTTTACGTTCTTGTAGCACACGTAGAAGTTTAGCTTGAAGTAGCATTGGCATATCGCCAATCTCATCTAGGAACAGGGTTCCACCGTTTGCTGCTTCAAATAAGCCAACTTTGTCCTTGTCTGCACCGGTAAATGAGCCCTTTCTGTGCCCGAAAAGTTCGGATTCTAGAAGTTGTTCAGGAATTGCGGCACAGTTCTGAACGATTAATGCTTGCTCAGAACGATTCGAGTTTTCGTGAATGTATTTTGCAATGACTTCTTTACCCGCACCTGTCTCGCCTCTTAGTAAGACGTCGACAGGCAGAGAGAGCACCTTATCAAGTCGGCTCAATACATTGACCATCTCTTCACTTTCAGCGATCGGGCCTTGATAGGTTTTCTTTGTCCGCTTTTTTAGCTGAGTATTTTCACGAACCAAAGCTTGGTTGTCGGCGCTTAAACTCTTAATCACTTGTCCATATTGCTCTAACCAAATGGCATGGCGAATATTACTTGCCGCCATTCGGCAAAACTCGGTAAGTGCGGTTTCGTTATCGATAACGCTTAAATCAAGCAAAACCAACAATCCAATGGTTTTGCCCTCATCATCAATCAATGGCCAAGCAAGTAAGTTATTGCTTTTTAGACCTAACGTTTGCTCGGTTTGATAGATACCTTCGCAGTCATAACCATTGTAAGTGTATAGCTCATTGATCAAGACAACTTCGCCGTTACGTACGGCGAAGTTGAATGGGTCAGCTTCACTTACTGTGTCTAACTGCAGTGGCTCCCAAGGATGTGAGGCGATGACTTTTTCATGGTGATGCGCGGTACTTGGAATCAAGGCTTGACCGGTTTGGTCAAGCACGTAAATGATGCCATGTTTCGCGAAAGTCATTTGCCTTGCTGCTGTGAGAACGGCATCCAAAGTTTGAGCTAACTGGCTGCGATCAGCCAGAGATTGGCTGATCGCAAGTAGGGCGTTACTAAGCTCACTATGGTTAGCTGAACGCATAGGTTAGAGTTCCTTGCTCGTCCACAGAAACGTCAATTTGAGTATGTGAATCATCCTTGTCATTCACCAGTAGTTGAGTCGAAAGCTGCGGCAATAGTTGACGGTTAATAACGGCATCAATATTTCGAGCTCCCGTCTCCGCAAGGCGGCAGTTGCCTAATACGAATTCCACTAAGTTATCACCATAGCAAAGTGCCAGTTTGTGGTGGCTTTGCAGGCGCTCAGACACTTTCATCAGTTTATGATGGATGATATCAGTCATTGCTGCGTCTGAAAGAGGAAGGAATGGCAACACGGACATACGAGCCAACAAGGCTGGCTTGAAGTGTTGATTCAACGTTGGGCGAATGGCTTCAGCGACGATATTGGCATCAATGTCTTTCGCTTGGTGAACCAAAGACTCAATCTCATGAGTCGCAAGGTTACTCGTCATGATGATGAGCGTATTTTTGAAGTCGATGGTACGACCTTCGCCATCATTTAGTGTGCCTTTGTCGAACACTTGGTAGAACAGGTTGAGTACTTCTGGGTCTGCTTTTTCAACTTCATCTAAAAGAACAACAGAGTAAGGGCGCTGACGTACTGCTTCGGTTAGCATACCGCCTTCGCCAAAACCAACATAGCCAGGAGGAGAACCAATAAGGCGAGACACAGTGTGTTTCTCTTGGAACTCAGACATGTTGATGGTGGTCATGAAGCGCTCACCACCAAACATTTGGTCGGCGATAGCACGAGCGGTTTCTGTTTTACCTACACCACTTGGGCCAACCAATAAGAAAACGCCTGTTGGTGCATCTGGGTTACCTAATCCCGCTTTTGCGGTTTGAATTCCTTCAGCAAGCGCATCAATGGCAAATTCTTGGCCTTTAATGTTTTGAATTAGGTTTTGCTTCAAGTTTAAGGTCGCTTGCGACTCATCTTGAAGCATTTTTCCCATAGGAATGCCTGTCCAATCAGATATCACATGACTAATTTCGTCGGGACCCACTTCATAGTGAACGAGCGGATTGGTACCGCGCACGTTATCTAAACGTTCGTTACAAGACTGAATAGCTTCACGAGTCTGCTCTTCAGAATATTCATGACAATTTGGTTTGTCACTTGTTAGTGCGTCATCGTCTTGAACCGTATTGTCAGCTTTAGGAGCACTGTCTTCTTCAGTTGAAGGAGTAGTAAGGCTATAAAGATGGCTACGCAGTTCAATGATTTCTTGAATAAGAGATTGTTCTTTTTTCCATTGAACCTGAAGGGTAGCTTGTTCTTCGGTGGCCTTTTCTATCTTCTCTTTTAGCTCAGGAATTAAAGCGGCACTGTGTTTGTCACCAGTTTGCTGCTGTTGATCACGCTCCAGAGCTTCGAGCTCGCGGTTCGCAGCCGCAATTTCTTGATGCAATGTTTCAACAGGTGCCGGTGTTGCGTTAAGGCTAATATTGACGCGAGCACAAGCTGTATCTAACACGTCGATTGCTTTATCTGGCAGTTGACGTCCAGTGATGTAACGATCAGCTAAGTTTGCTGCGGCAGTAATTGCGTCGTCACGCACGTATACGTTATGTGATTTTTCATAGGCTGGCCTTAAGCCTCGGATGATCAATGCGGCTTGAGTAGCCGATGGCTCATCGAGTTTTACTAGTTGGAAGCGGCGCGCCAGAGCTGGATCTTTTTCGAAATATTTCTTGTATTCAGACCATGTGGTGGCGGCAATTGTTTTTACTTCACCACGTGCTAGAGCGGGTTTAAGTAGGTTGGCAGCATCGCTGCCTCCAGCTTGATTGCCTCCCCCAACTAGCGTGTGAGCTTCATCTATAAATAAAATGATTGGAGTCGGTGAATTCTTCACTTCGTCTAGTACTGCGTTAAGGCGTTTTTCAAACTCTCCCTTAACACTTGCCCCCGCTTGAAGTAAGCCCATGTCTAGGCCGTATAGTTCAACACCTTTGAGGCAGTCTGGCACATCTCCTTCGGTAATTTTTAATGCAAGACCCTCTACCACCGCTGTTTTACCAACTCCCGGCTCACCTACGGCGATTGGGTTATTTTTTCTGCGTCGCGCCAATATGTCGATTATTTGTCTGATTTCTTGATCACGGCAGAATACTGGGTCGATCTCGCCCTTTCTTGCTTTGCCGGTAAAGTCGGTGGTGAATTTACTTAATGCCGAACCATCTTCACGTGCGTCGGTTTTTTCTGATGTCGTTGCTAAAGATTCTAGAGAGTTTGTTGTGAGTTCAGAAAAATTACGCTTTAAGGTATCTGGGTTTACACCGTCTAAGATTGAAGCGTAGCCGTGCTGACCATAGCGTAGTGGGTTACTCACGAGTGTAAGAAGTAGGGCACCAGAGCGAATCTGAGTCTCGGATAGATCTAAAGATGAGACCAACCAACTTTCTTGAAGCCATTCGATTAAAAGCGAAGAAAAAACGGGCTTGCTGCCGTTGCCTGTTGTGTTGGTATCTAAAGTCGAACGAATGGATTGTCTTAAAATGGTCTCTGAGCAATCGAAATGACTTAATAAGATATCAAAATCACTATTTGGCCTTTCTAATAAGCTTAATAGATAGTGTTCAATTTGCACTTCATTGGCTTTTTCCGATACGGCTAATGCAGCGGCATCCTCTAAAGCGACTTTTACAATAGGGTGAAGACGTTGTATTAAAGAGGAAAGGTTTATATTTATCATTTTAGTTCTATTAGTTATGTATATGGGATGCAGCAATTATACTAAAATTGATAACTGGTTTTTTATTCGGTGATGAATTTACTATTGTTTATTGGTTACTTTTATTGTTTGTTTTGGCTTTTTATCTGACTAATATTTAAAATCCCGTTCAAAATAATAAATAGTCTAGGTGTTATGATTTAATTACTAGTTTTTTTGACTTTATTTCTAATCTTCGAGATAGTTATTTTGCCTTTGTGTTTTAAATTCAATTTATTAGTACCCACGTTCAATAAATCGTTTTTCTAAACAACAAATTGTTGTTAAATATAATATTTATAACGGGTCATTTTTTGTAACTGACTGTATTCGTTGGTTTTATAAAGTTGGCATGATGTTTGTATTAGCTTAATCAGTCGCGGTGATAAGCGATTTGGTGAATTAATGAATTATAAATTTTAAAAAGGAAATATCGATGCCAACTCCAGCATATATGTCTATCAATGGTGAAACTCAAGGTCACATTACTAAAGATACTTACTCTGCAGATTCTGTAGGTAACACTTGGCAAGAAGCTCACGTTGATGAGTTCCTAGTTCAAGAACTTGATCACGTACTAACAGTTCCACGTGACCCACAAAGTGGCCAACCAACAGGTCAACGTGTTCACCGCCCTGTAGTAGTAACTAAAGTACAAGACCGTTGTTCACCTCTGTTATTCAACGCATTAGTGTCTGGCGAAAAGCTTCCTGAGTGTGTAATCCGTTTTTACCGTACTTCAGTACAAGGTAAGCAAGAGCACTATTACTCAATCAAGTTAATTGATGCACTACTTGTAGATATTCAAACTCGTATGAATCACTGTCAAGACGCTGCAACTTCAGATCGTGTAACTGAAGAAGTACTTAAGCTGACTTACCGTGCAATCGAAGTAACTCACGAAAACTGTGGTACTGCTGGTAACGATGACTGGCGTGCTCCACGCGAAGCTTAATCGCTTTTCGTGAAAAACAAAGGGTCAACAACTGCTGTTGGCCCTATTTCTATTATTAGTATCAGGTAAAAGATATGGTGAATGACGTAGAATTTAAGTTTGAACTGCAAGGCTCTGAGCATGATTTTCGTGTGGAGAGCTTTCAGGTAATCGAAGAGCTTTCAAAGCCTTTTCAAATCAGCCTATCATTACTTTCACTTGATCCTGATATCTCATTTGATGCACTCATCCGTAAACCAGGTAGCTTGACTCTATATGGTCAAGGTGTCAGTTCAGCGAGATGCTTTCATGGCGTGGTTAATGAAGTTCGTTACCTTGGATCGGGTAGGAGATTCTCCCGTTACCAACTGACTCTTGTTCCACAAGCTTGGTTTTTGAGCCAAAGACAAGACTGCCGTATTTTTCAACAAAAATCAGCGTCGGCGATCATCTCTGAAGTTTTAGATGATGCGTCAGTTACTGATTATCGATTAGAGCTGTCAGGTGTATATCCTTCAAAAGAATACGTGCTCCAATATCGAGAGACAGACCTTGAGTTTGTTCAACGAATTCTCGCAGAACACGGAATGTGGTACTACTTCGAGCATACGGAAGCCAACCACACGATGGTTATTGTCGACAGTAATGACGCAATAGCTGAGTTATTGAGCTCACCACTGAACGGGTCTTATTTGGGGCCAATTGTTTACCATGCTGATGGTGGTGGTGTTGCAGACCGCGAGCATATTTCTGACCTAGAACTCGTTAATCGAGTGAAAACTGGCCACGTTACTTACACCGATTATAACTACGAATCTCCGAAGATCCCTCAAGAAATGAGCAGCTCCGGTGAACTCGATGTAGACTTGAAATTATTCGATTTCCCAGGACGTTACGTTGATCCAATGATGGGTCAAGTAAGATCAAATGAATGGATGTCTGAACATGTTGTTGATAATCAGCAAGTAGAGGCCACCAGTAATGTCATGAGACTGGCGTCTGGATACAGTTTTAATATCAGTGAACATCCACGTTCAGCAATCAACCGCGATTACCTTATGTTATCGGTAATGCATAGTGGCCATGACCCTCAGGTTCATGAGGACGAGACTAATGGCCTGCCAACGACCTATCACAATCAGTTTGCGTGTATTCCTAGACATGTTGAGTTTAGGGCTCCAAAACTTGAAGCTCCTTTGGTTGAAGGTACACAAACAGCGGTCGTTGTGGGGCCTGCAGGCGAAGAAATCTATACCGATAAGCTTGGGCGAATCAAAGTTCAGTTCCACTGGGACCGTTATGGCGAGAGCGATGAGCATTCGAGTTGTTGGATTAGAGTTAGCCAATCAATGGCAGCACCAACGTGGGGGGCGGTATACCTACCTCGTATCGGTCATGAGGTGGTTGTTACTTTCCTAGAGGGAGACCCTGATAGGCCTTTAGTTACTGGCGCAGTTTATAACGGGCTTCATTATCCTCCTTATTCGTTACCAGAGAACAAAACGCGTACAACTTTCAGAACTCAAACGCATAAAGGGACTGGCTATAACGAGTTGAGCTTTGAAGATGAAGCTAACCAAGAAGAAGTCTACATTCATGCGCAAAAGGACATGTCGACCAAGGTTTTAAATAACCGCTATCGCGACATAGGCCAAGATGAGTTTTTAAAGGTTGCGCGCCATCAGACGAATGATGTTCACGGTGATCACAAAGAGACCATTGACGGACACAAGACTACCCAAGTTAACAGCACGTTTACTGAAACTGTCGAACAAGATGTATCTGTTACTTACAACGCTAATGAAACTCAATATGTTAAGAACAACTCTGATTTAGAAATTGGAGATAATCAAATTACCAAGATTGGTAAGAATGATGACTTGGATGTGGGTGAAAACAGCAATTTAACGGTTGGTGCATCAAAAAGTTGTGATATAGGAGCCGATGACAATCAGACGGTTGGTGGAAACTTAACAGTCTCTGTTAAAGGAAACACTTCATACAAAGCCGATGGTGCGACCCAGATCATAAGCGGCGACAAGATAGTACTCAAGACGGGTGGGTCTTCATTAGTGATGAATAGTGACGGTTCTATCAAGTTATCAGGTTCCTCAATAACCATCGAAGGAAGCGATAAAGTTGTAATCAAAGGTGGAAACGTGGCGATCAATTAATGATGGAAAAACAAACCCCAATTATACAAACCATCACCGAACAGCAAGCCGAATCGACGGCTTGCTTTTCGCGTTTTGGAACAATTGTATCGATTAACGAAACTAAGAGTGGTGTTCGCGTCGATTTCGAAGGAAATCCGTTGCTGCAGCCAATTAATGCGAGGTTGGGGCGAGGGTTTAAATTAGCCGAGTTGCAACTTGCTATTGATAACAACCTTTCATGTCGTATCGAGTTTATAAATAACGACTTTAACCTTCCGCTAGTTACAGATATCTTTTTCTCCATTGTTGATGACTCAGATGAGTTTGTACTGAGAGCAAATAAAATGGTTATTGAAACGGAACAAGAGTTAATTGTAAGAAGTGGAGAAACAGAAACTCGTTACAGCGGCCGTGATGGTCGAATTACCACCAAAGCCAAATATGTGACTTCTCAAGCTGAGAAGGCACAAAAAATTCAAGGCGGCACCATCGCGATCAATTGATCGTGTTACTAGATTGGATTCACGGATGCGTCAAAAAATAGGTATAGATCAACTAAATCAGCCGATTACTAATGAAGATGTGGAACTGGCCATCGCTAATGCGGGAAGTACGCTCACTTTATTGGACGAGCTTCCCGTCAAGTGGCTGGATATGTGTAATGAAAAGCTGTCACTGGCTTCGGAGACACTCGACTTCTTGTTAAAGCAACGCTTACAAATACATAAAAGGGGATACCCAAGCGTTAAACTGGAATATTTAGCACTGGCTGAGCGTCAGATTAAAGACCTAACAAATGTTTATTTGTCTTTCTATCGATTGGCTCCGGGATTAATACATCAATTGAAGCAGAGTGAACCAACCATTTATGCTTGGCTCATGTTGAGCTCTGAGCTTGGACAAGAACACGAAAACCTACTTTGTGGCTTGTCTATGCTTGATGAATTAGATTATCAAGCCGCTAAGTTGTTGGTGGTTCAGTCATCATTGCGAGACATCGACCTCGTGATAATCGAAATGGTTGAAGGTGGCTGTAAACTGCCCCTACTTTACTTGGAGTGCTTACAGTTACGCCAAACTGTCACAGTTGGTCTGCTAAAACGCTGGCTTAAAGATAAGCGGTTTTCTAAGCATAAAACACATTTATTTTTATCATTACAAAACGACGTAGAAAGTGTTGTCTGGTTAGCTGAAAACTCAAAGGGCAGTCAGAACCTGTTTGAACGTTTGCTTTCGAAAGAGGACAGAGGTACTTGGTTTCGAAAGGAGTTCGGTACCTCAATCGATAGTGTGTTTGACTCAGAAGTCGTCACTTTTGCCAAGCTTTTAGAGCTCAAAGAATTTGGTAACTTTGATCTAAGTAGTGTAATGGCTCCATTTGATTTTGTATTACATGGTCTGAATGAACATGTTCCTCAAATTGTGGATTTACTATTTAGCCTTGACGAGTTCGAAGGTGAGGATTGGATCCAAGCGCTTTACATTGTCTATGGTAAACGTTTACCAGTGACACCGAAAAATTTAGGTATCGATTTTGAATGGCATGAAATGCTCGAAAAATTAAAACAATGGGCAGAGAGTGACGCCTACAGACAAGTCTCACCAGGTAGAATGGGACAACCTTTGACGCTAGAAACCAGCATACAAGCCATGTTCGATACTCAAGTTAGTGCTGCCTTTAGGGTTTGGATTTGGCGTCAGGTTTGTCTCCACACTCGCTCATACATCCCTTGGGATATGACTATGCCAGCTCATCAACAAAAGTGGAATATCACGCGACTAACTCAGAATTCAACAGCTTCAGAAAGGTTTGGCCTAAGGAGCAATCATGCAGTTGTGGGATATTGAGAATTATCCAGGGCTTTCAATTAAAGGCCGTTTTCAACGAGATCAGAATGGCAATGAGGTTTGGATTGTCGTTGGAAAACGCTCATGGCAACTCGTCGGTTCTGCTTGGAAGGAGCAGCAACAGTCAGAGATCTATGATGATCCTGTCTATCTGGGGGAAGCCGGGCTTTCTGCGATGAAAGCTGACCATGAGTTCTCTGTTGTCAAAGCCAACACTGATGTGCTGATTTTCGGTAAGGCTCGGAGCTACGCGAAAAAAGCAGTTACGTACCACGAGTGTCGGCTTTTGATTGACGGTCATATTGATAAAACTATATCGGTACTTGGTGATAGGCAATGGATCGAACACGGTGGCAGCGTAACCTTAAGTAAACCACTTCCATTTGTCGAAAAGGAAATCGATTTCTCCTGTGCTATCGGAGGTGATTTAAGAAATCGACTCGGTGGAGGGATCGCTGATAGCAAAGCGGAGCTATTGAAACAAAAAGTACCTTCTGTTTTTTATCCAACGGAAGACTGGAGTGCAACGCCCAAGAATGTCCGGGTTGCAGGCTTTGGCCCGCTAGCACCATTTTTTGGGGCACGGCAGCGTTACGCTGGTACTTTTGATGATGATTGGTTAGAGAATAGGAAACCTCTTTATCCTCTAGACTTTGACCAACGTTTTTATCAGAGCGCACCACAAGACCAACAATGTAAAGGGTTCATATCTGGCGGAGAACGATTGATGATCAGTGGCTTTTGTCATAATGACGCTCTCTCTTTCCGTTTCCCTCAAGAGATGTATGTAGCAGAAGCTCAGTTTAAAAATGCCAAATATCAAGTTGATATGCCTATTTCTACCGTTTTCATTGATACTGAGGCTCGTATACTTTCAATCAGCTACAGCGCTGCATTTCCATGTCAAGGCGAGGAGCATCTATTAGTGTCAACGAAGATCCGTCAAAAACAGGAGTTGTCCGATAATGAATAACAATTCGGCACGTTTCGTTATTGGTATGGAAGCCATGACACCAGCGGGCATGAACCTTGATATTGCCACAACAGTTGCCAAAGCGGATTTAGGAAGATTCGATCAGAAAGTAGCCGATGATGGTATCGAAAGATTCACCTACGCAAACATTGAATACACTTCAAACACATCATTGTTTGGCAAGTGTTCAGAGCTTATTGAGAGCTTGATCGGGTCTCTTTTGAAGCAGTTACCTAAGGCATTAAAGCCTATTCCGTTGCTAGTCAATATACCCGGTACTCTGTCTGTTGTTGCGATGAGCGAGTGGTTAAGTGATTGCAAGCACCGTGATTCAATCTCACATTATGAAGTTGTTCAACAAAGTGGGCCGTCACACTTAAGCACATCATTAGCTAAGTTAAACCAATTTGACGCAATCATGAGTATTTCAGTCGACTCTCTTTTCGATGACCTTAATAACTTAATCGATGCCGGGCAAGTAATGAGCTCTTATAACCCATGGGGGATAATACCTAGTGAAGGCGGGGCGGGCTTACTGTTGTGTCGGAATAATTTGGTGCAAACGTTGAAGCTCAAACCAAAAGCAAAGTTAGGCTATTTTGAAGTAGAGCCAACAAATACAACGCGAAGGTCAGTAATGAAGCTAGTCAGGAATGCGAGTCGCAATATTAAGAGTTTTGGGTCTGTATTTTCTGATATGACTAATCTGAGATCCCATACTGAAGATTATGGTTTTGCGCTAGGTGCTCGCGCCGAATATTTTGATAACCCTCAACAGCCAACTTTAATTAATGATTTATGGGGCTCATTGGGCGGCTGTTCTGCATTGGCATTAATGGCCTGCACTATTCAAGAGGTGGCTCATAATAGGCCTGTAACTTTGTTAATGTTTGATGTTCAAGGAGAAAGGGCATTGCTCCAACTCACCTGCATGAAACAGAACTGATCACATGGCCGGCATACAAAACGCTAATATTATTTATGTCGTAATCAGTATCGCGAGAGTATTAGCTGGAATGTGATTTAGTCTTGGTATGTATCTAGATCTTATTTATTCACTGGGATGCTTAAACCGCTGCAAAGCTCTAACTCCAAAATTTCCAATACTCCAGTTGAATTCGATAGAAAATTAGAACTACCTTTTGAAAAGTATTTCAATTATTTCTCCCTATAAGTGAATAACTCATTTTTACTTAAAGTCAACTCAAAATGTGACTCAGTTAACAGTGTATGTTTAGTCCGTTATTTTGTTAGGTAAATATTAAATTCTGGAGCCTAAAATAGCAGAAATTTGTTAGTCAAAGCGTTTGTTGTAGTGTTCCTTTGTTTAGTAATAATAACTGAATTAATAGTCTTACCGATGGTTTTAAATACTGCTATTGAAAAGGGTATTAGACAGTAATTATTATCCAACATTAATTTATTTCGTTTGATAAAGAGTTTAGCGTGCCAGACAAGCAAGGGACAGCCAAAGGTTATCTAGATAAGTTGGTTGTGAAAGCGATCGAAAAGAAAAACCAGCAAGCTCAGAATATGGCTAATAGAAATAAGCCCAAATTAGAGTATGTGATTTTTTCCCAATTTGACGTGTTAGATACATTACCTTCAAAAAATGGCAAAACGACTATTTATCACTTGGCTAAGAAAGGAAACCCTGAAAAACAGGTTTGCTGCAAAGTTTTAAATGAAGGGTCATCTGAACTTGCGAATGAATTAATCATTAATGAAGCCAGTCGCCTTGAGATGTCTCAACATCCGAGCGTTGCAGATTTCATTAAAATAGGCAAAGAGTTCGATAGACCATACTTTATGTATCAGTGGATTCAGGGCGAATCTTTGGCCGAAAAAATGGCTCGTCATACTCCTAAAGGTTTTAGGCATGATCATATTGCGTGGCTGATATATCAATTGTCTGGTGCGCTTGAGTTTATGCACACGAGAGGTGTCTGCCATTTAGATATTAAACCTTCAAACATTCTTGTTACAGAGTCTGATTATGTAAAGTTAATCGATTTTGGTGCTGCTCGTTATGTTGGTGAATCTAATACTTATGCAGAAGCAAGCATGAGCTATGCGTCTCCTGCGTTTATAAAGTCTGGCGTGGCTCAACCTCAAGATGACGTCTATTCATTGGCGTTATTAACTGGGCATCTATTTCTTGGAGCTGCATTTGGCGATGCTTGGACAACTCAATTACAAGCAAAAAAACGACCAGGTTTAATCCCTAACCATGTATGGAAGTTAATTAGAGAGGTTGTCAACAACCCTCGACAGCACAGGTATACAGCGACTTCGTTTGCTCAGCAATTAGCCAAGATCGATACCCAAAAATTTGGTGCTGATGTTAGTGCTCCCTTATTTAGTAGTTTACGGAATGCTGATCTTGTTCTGACCAAACATCGAACTATTGACAGAATTCAAAGTGGTCGACTTCGATACTTAGAAGCGAGTTTGGTTCTGTGTGTCGTGATTATCACTAGCACATATTTATACAACCAAGGTCAGCCTGAATGGAAATCGATTGTTAAATCTACCAACAGTTCAAGTAGCCTTGTGAGCACGATTAAACCTGCACAAACCGCGTCTTTTTTAGCACAGTCTCCATGGGATATTGAATTCGCGTTGCAAGATATGGAAAAGGATGTCGTCTCGACAGCTCCTTACCGAGAAGCTTATGAAGTCCAACAGAGCAAATTAGCTAAGTTGTATAAAAACTATGAATCGGACTTGAATGAATATGAAGGGTCGGTCGATCAACTTCCTAAAACTCTGATGTCTATCCGGCATGATCTCGTTGTTTTGCGAGAAAAACTGAACAGTGACGGCTCTCTATTTCCTTATGCAGATAAAGCGCTGACGGACACGATGGCAAGTCTGAATAAGGCGACCATCAATTCGCAAAATATTGCCACCTTTGGTGGGGATCAAGAACAGCGTTTAGTCGAACTCATCTTAGATGGAAAATCAGATGTTGCAGACAGTGATATTGAAACTGCTTGGAAAGTAAACCAGTCAAGAGCCTATTTTTATAGTCATGTATTACCGCGAAAAGTACTCAGCGGTATAGATTCCTCGATAGAGAAAAATGCAAAACAGCATTACTACACCAAAGCAATTCTTGAGGCAGAAGCTGCGCAATCATTTTTTGGTAACACGCCAAAATTGAAAGCTAAAGTAAGAGCCCTAAAAGTAGCAAGAAGCGAATTTATTTTGTTCAGTACTGTAACTGAACAATCAGTATTTGGTCGACAGAAACTGCACGACTCGTTAGCTGATCTAGAGACTAATGCCCCTAAGAAATTCAGCGAAATAACGGAAATTCTTAATAGTATGGCAAGTGATTCTATAGACAAAAGTCATCAACTATCTAAACCAGCGCGAGGTGCTATAGCTATCGAGCGAGCAATTAGAAATTACAATTCTGAAAGCAGAGGTTAACTTGAGTCTGATCGATACTGAAACGCTATTAGCACCAATATCTGAACACTCACCAACTGGTGAGGATGCTAGGTACGAGTTTTGCTATGAAATGATGGAAGCCGAAGTGAAAAAATTTGGTTCATTATTTGGCGAGACTGTCGACTGGCATATTGTAAAAGTCCATTCAATAGAGGTGTTAAGTCAACATAGTAAGGATCTTAAAGCGCTTTGTTATCTGATTCGCTCTTTGGTGGAGGATAAAGGCGTGATAGGGCTTGAGGAAGGATTATCTTTGCTCAATGACTCAATCAGTCGTTTTGGTCATGATCTATACCCGAAACGTAAAAGAGGTAGAGATGGGGCTGTTGAGTGGCTGAATCATCAATTCAAACTCGTCGCGACTAAATTGTCTACAGAATCTCTTGATTGGGAAGTTCTATCTCGATGTATCACATTAACTGAAGGTATTCAGCGTCAGTTTGACGAGATATTTCAAGACTCTGATGTGGACTTTTTCGAATTAAAAAGTCATTTGAATCAACTAAGGCTGAACGCATCTTTAAATGAAGAAACCTTGGTTGAAGGCAGTGTGGCTGATTCAGATCCGCTCATTGATGTTGTTGCACTGTCCGAGAAAACTATCGTTCCAGAAAGCCACGAAATTGACAGTCCTACGACGCAAGCCACATCTAATCAGAAACGAAGTAAACCTCGAGAGCACAGCACTGTAGACGTAGATACAGACTTTTCATCTCCGACTGCATCAAAGCGTACGTTAAAAAAAGTGTCTGAAATAATGGTGCATTCAAATCCGACTGAACCTTTGGGATATCGGATTTACCGTCACCTGACATGGGCCGATGTTGATGGTCTACCAGACCACCAAGACAATGTAACGCCTCTTAGCCTTGCTGTGTCATCAGACCAGCAGGCGGAATATAGAGATAAAGCAAATCAAGAAAGTGATATCGATACGATCAAGCGTCTAGAGCGAACACTTACTGATGCGCCATTTTGGCTGACTGGGCATTATTTCGTTTATGCAATGTTAGACAATCTTGGGTATGACGAAGCTGCGTTGGCTGTAAAGCAAGAAACAAAGAGATTTGTCGATTCTTTTGAGGGAATTGAGAACCTCTCTTTCAAAAATTCTATTCCATTTGCGGATGAAGCAACAATTACTTGGTTGTCTACAGGTAATACTTGTCCTTCGGGTAAATCATCAATAATTCAAACTATTGTTGTAGCTGAAGATGATCTATCTGAGATGGAGGATATTACCCTAGGTGACTTGGGTAAATATGTGGCTGAACTGTCAAATAAACTCGAGTTGGATAACTCCGGTCGTGGACAATTCATGTTGCACTTAAAGTTAGTGAAAGCCTACCAAAGTGTTGGTTTATACCCTTTGTGCTTGCCTTACTTGGAACAAAGTTGGGCGGTGGCTAAGGAACTAAATCTATCAATTTGGGAACCCCATTTGTTCTTTTCTTTAGAAAATCTAATTCAAAAAACTCTAAAGGAACTATATCGAACTAAGGATTTTTTACCTGTGAGATATAGCGAATGGGAAACAATTTATGACCAGCAATAAACTAGAAAGGACTAATTATGTCACGTGATGGCTCGGTGGCTCCGAAAGAGCGAATTAATATACGTTATGTTCCAGCAACAGGCGATGCGTCTGATGATGTTGAACTGCCCCTAAGTATGATGGTTGTCGGTGACTTCACTGCTCGTGCAGATGAAACTCCGATCGAAGAGCGTAATCCGATTAATATCGATAAAGATAACTTTAACGAAGTATTAGAAGGTTACGCTCCGAATATCAAAGCAAATGTTGAAAACCGTCTTTCTGATGAAGAAGGTGCGCAAATTGGCGTTGATATTACATTCAAAAATATGAAGGACTTTACTCCAGAGTCGATTGCGAAGAGCGTTCCTGAACTGAATGGTTTACTAGAACTTCGTGAAGCCTTGGTTGCATTGAAAGGCCCTCTAGGGAATGTACCTGCTTTCCGTAAGAAGATTGCAGCAGTTCTTCAAGATGAAGAAGCAAGAAAGAAACTTTTGGATGAACTAAGCATTGGTGCAGACCAAGGCGAAAAAGCAGAGTAAGGAAGATCATGTCGGCAGAAGCACAAGCACCAGAACAAGAAGCAGCTCTAGTTGAGTCAGGCTCTCTTCTGGATAGCATTCTAAATGAGACTCGCCTTAAGCCTAGTGATGAAGGTTTTGACATTGCAAAGCGTGGTGTTGAAGCATTCATTGGTGAGTTATTAAGCAGCTCAACAGTAGAAAAAGTAGACCAGTCTTTAGTTGATTTGATGATCTCTGAGATTGATCAAAAGTTGTCTAAACAGGTTGATGCAATTCTTCACAACGAAGAAGTTCAAGCGATTGAATCAACATGGCGTGGTCTTAAATATCTTGTTGATCACACGGACTTCCGTGAAAACATTCAAATCGAACTTATTTCGGCTAAGAAAGACGAAGTTCTAGATGATTTTGAAGATGCTCCTGAAGTAGTGAAATCAGGTTTGTATAAGCAGATTTATACTCGTGAATACGGTCAATTTGGTGGTAAGCCTGTAGGTGCCGTTATTTGTGATTACCAACTGTCTGCGTCTTCGCCTGATATTAAATTAATGGAATATATGGGTAATGTAGGTGCTATGTCTCATGCACCATTTATTACTTCTGCATCTTCTGAATTCTTTGGTTTAGATTCTTATGAAGAATTACCAAACTTAAAAGACTTAAAGTCGGTATTTGAAGGTCCTCAGTATACTAAGTGGCGCGGATTCCGTGAGCACGAAGACGCACGTTATGTGGGGCTTTGTACATCACGCTTTATGCTACGTACGCCATACTCAGTTGAAGACAACCCGATTAAGGCGTTTGACTACGATGAAATGGTTACGGACAGCCATGACAATTACCTTTGGGGTAACTCAGCTTATGCTATGGCTTCAAAGATCAGTGAGTCGTTTGCAAAATATCGCTGGTGTCCAAACATTATTGGCCCGCAAAGTGGTGGTGCGGTAACCGATTTACCGGTTTATAACTTTGAAGCGATGGGGCAGATCGAAACTAAGATCCCTACCGAAATTCTGGTTTCTGACCGCCGTGAGTACGAACTTGCAGAAGAAGGCTTTATGGCTTTAACAATGCGTAAAGGTTCTGATAACGCAGCGTTCTTCTCGGCAAACTCAGTTCAAAAACCAAAAGTGTTTGCGAATACACCTGAAGGCAAGCAAGCTGAGATGAACTACAAGTTGGGTACTCAGCTACCTTACATGTTCATTATTAACCGCTTAGCTCATTACATTAAAGTACTTCAACGTGAGCAAATTGGTTCTTGGAAAGAGCGTACCGATTTAGAAGTTGAGCTTAATAAATGGATCCGTCAATACGTATCTGACCAAGAGAACCCGCCAGCAGAAGTTCGTGGTCGTCGACCGTTACGAGCGGCTAAAGTCGAAGTGTCTGACGTTGAGGGTGACCCAGGTTGGTATAAAGTATCAATGTCTGTTCGTCCCCACTTTAAGTACATGGGTGCGAGCTTTGACTTATCTTTGGTTGGTAAGCTAGACCAATAATAAGTTTGGAAATAAATAAGCGGCCGGGTTCACTGGCTGCTTTTTTCTTAGAGTGTTATATGGAAAAAGGTTACCGATTATTAGAACGAATTGAACTAGGTGAGCCGAAAAACTGCTATGAAAAAGTGGTTTCACATAAGCATTTAATTGAATCCATTCATCTGCACCTTGCTGATTTGCTTAATACTCATGCGGGTAATGCAATGATCGATGGGGAATATGGCTTACCTGATTTCAATGATGTTCTATCGAACAACACCAACTTAGTTCGTCACATCCAAAAGAACATCACTTCCACTATAGAAAGCTTCGAACCTCGGCTACGAAGCGTTGAAGTGCATTACCGAGAAAATCACAACAACCCTCTTCAATTAGGCTTTGGCATTTGCGGAGAAGTCTTACATAACGGTGGAAAAGTTCCGATGTCTATTGATGTCTATATGGGAACTGACGGCCAATTTAACGTTTAGTAGGTGCCCCTTGAGTAACAGTAAATACTTTCAAGATGAACTCACATATCTACGAGAATCCGGCAGCGAATTTGCCAAGTACAATCCAAAACTGACCAACTTTTTGTCTGAAGGAACATTCGATCCTGATGTAGAACGTCTTCTTGAAGGTTTTGCGTTTCTTACTGGCCGTATTAGAGAAAAGATTGATGATGAACTCCCAGAGCTCACTCAGTCGTTAATGACGCTGTTGTGGCCACATTACATGCGCTCGATTCCTTCGTTATGCATTAGCGAACTAACGCCACACTCCGGAAGTGTCACTGAAAAAACAGTGGTAAAGCGCGGGGCTGAGATGGCTAGTGAACAAGTGGAAGGTACGCAATGTTTATTCAGAACCTGCTATGACGTAGAGCTTTTCCCCTTAAAAATCACAAGCATTGACCAAAGCAACAGTCGAACAAGCTCATCTGTTGATGTGACACTTGCGACTGAACATGGGCTAGAGTTATCTCGTATCGGGTTAGATAAATTAAGGTTTCATTTACATGGTGAGATCCATATAACTAGAATTCTTTTCTTATGGATATTTAGATACTTAGACTACGTCGAGTTAGACGTGGGCGGTGGGTATAAACGTAAACTTGGACCTGAATTTGTTAAACCGGTTGGGTACCAAGACGACGAAGCGATACTGCCATATAGCGACAATTCATTTGCAGGTTATCGTTTGTTGCAAGAATATTTTTCTTTACCAGACAAATTTATGTTTTTTGATATTACCGGTCTCGATTGGCTAAAAGGGATACCACAAAGAAGTACCGTGAACCTTAAATTCCATTTTAAGAGAGCATTACCTGCCGAAGTTGTCCTGAAAGATAAGCACTTAAGGTTACATTGCACGCCAGCTGTGAACCTATTCGAAAAAGATGGTGATCCAATTCGGCTTGAACATCGCCGAAATGAGTATAAAGTTCGGCCACAGAGTGACAACCAGGATCACTACGAAGTTTATTCAATAAACCAAGTAGAAAGTTGGAGCAAAAATGAAAGGCGACGAAAATCTCTTATTGAATTTGAGTCCTTTGAACACCAAATAAATCAAAGAGATAAACGTGATTTCTACAAGTCAAAAGTTTCAGAGCGAGTGAGTGGAAGAGGGCTTGAGCGTTATATATCTTTTCATACCCACAATGGGGATATTGCAGACCTAGGAACCGAAACGGTTTTGATGAAGTTATTGTGCAGTAATGCAGATTTGTCTGAAAGATTGTCTGTAGGAGACATCATATATACCACACATAAATCTCCAACTTACGCCACGTTTAGTAATATTACTAAACCTACGCAATCTGTTAGCCCGCAAGTGAATGGCGAACTCCAATGGCAACTGATTGCTAATATGTCATTGAATTATCTATCGCTCTCTAATATTGATGTACTCAAGGTTTTACTGTCTACATATGACTTCCATTCTAGAGTGGATAGGCAGGCTCATAGGGCTTCGTTGCACAGGCTTGACGGCATTATCTCATCAGAAATGAAACCTATCGATAGAGTGTTTAGAGGGGTATCCGTTCGTGGTAATCAATTTAAGCTTAAGATGAACTCTAGTTTTTTTGTCAATGAAGGGGACATGTTTTTGATGGCAAATGTATTGAATGAGTTCATACGCTTATATTCAAGTGTTAACTCATTTACAGAGTTAGAAGTCTACGATGAACGCAGTGGCGAAAGCTACCAATGGGCAAGTTTAACTGGACAGCAAACAATCTTATGATTGATGAATTATCAGAAAAAATAAACGAATTTAGCTTTTTTCAAGCAGTTTTGTTGTTAGAGAAGCACTACCAACTATTACCGGGCAGTGATTTTGTAGCGGTTGGTGAAAACAAATATTTTTATCAAGAGAGAATTGCGTTTAGTGTCTCACCAAACCTCTGTTTCCCCAAAAGTGATATGGAATTCATCAGTCATATGGAAAGGTCTGGTGAGCACTATTCGAGAATTGAAACTAACTTTTTAGGATTACACGGTTCAAGTTCACCTTTGCCCGCGAACTATACAGAAAAATTAGTAGGTAGAGATGATGATGATAATCCAGTTAGAGACTTCTTTGATTTCTTTCATAATAGATATACCAGTTTAATCTATCGTGTTTGGAAAAAGTACCGTTATCATGTTCAGTATCAAAGCGATGCAAAAGATGACTTTTCTGGGCGTATGCTGCACCTAGCAGGGTTGTCTAATGTTATTCAAGAGTCCGATACGATCGGGCTTGATCGTGCAAAGATTTTGTCTTACGTCAATCAGCTATCTACCAGGACACGTTCTCCGAAACTTATTTCTGGCATTGTTGCGCACTATTTTTCATTACCAAGTGTTCGAATCGAAGAGTGGGTCTTTCGAAGAGTAAAAATTGCCGAATGCCAAAGGAATCAATTAAATAGAACGAATTGTATTTTGGGTTCAAATTTACATTTAGGTAAGAGCATCCCAGATCTAAACGGTAAGTTTAATCTTTGTATTGATAACATTGATTTCGAGACGTTCCGAAAGTTCTCCTATGGAGGAGATTTCCATAAAACTTTAGTGGGGTTGATGCGTTTTATTCTTCGTGACCCCATGTCTTGGGATTTAAAGCTAACCGTTGATTTAGACTCAGTTCCAAAGAACCAACTCGGTCAAGGTGATGGGACGAGTTTGGGGCAAACTTTTTGGTTGGGTCAAGCAGGTACGAAAGATGCGAAGATTAGAGTAATTGGAGGCATTTAAAAAAGCCGCTCATAAGAGCGGCTTTATTTTTAACGACTGATTGGCTGGTGTAGCACTACTGTTGTATTGAGAGAGCGAATGCCATTGAAAGACTCTATCTCATTACATAAATGGTGTATTGATTGCAGATCAGGAGCTTCAATCAAAGAAATAATGTCGTAGGTCCCCCCAACAATGCTTGTAAGTCTGACTTCAGGTAGTTCTTTTAATGCATTACTTACATCATTTTTCTTACCTTTTTCACAAGAAATTAGCAAATAACTGGCCGCTTTTCTCCCGTCATTTTCTACTCTTATTTGTGCCGTATACCCTTTGATAATACCGGTTTTTTCAAGTCTGTTGATGCGTTCAGCGACTGCTGTTCGCGACAAGCCGATGTTGCGAGAAAGATTAGCAATCGATTCTCGCCCATTGGAGAGTAGATTCGAAAGAATTTTACGATCTAGTTTGTCTAAGCCTTGTAAACTAATGTTGGACATCATGTGTTCTGCCTTTTCTGAATTATTATTGTATTTGTATTTGTATTTGTATTTGTATTTGTATTTGTATTTGTATTTTTACTATATGGCTTCGGGTAGAGTGAAGTTATACAGCTCCGCTAACGTAAACGGGTTTTTCTGAGTCAAAGGAGTGATTCGCAAGCTCAGATCTCTGCCTGATACTTTTATATCACTCACGAAGCTACCGTTATGGGTATTTGTTAACGTTGAGTCACCAAATAACCGATAGATAGCCCATTGACCATTCTTGCTCAGTACATGTTGTTTACCTTCGTCTGTTACATCTTGAATTGTTATACTGATATTGAAATCTCCATTTTGAGGAGGCCACTCAAGTTCGCGAATTCTGCTGGGACCATGGTAATAGTTGATATTTGAGTCCGCTATTTTTAAGCTTGCTCTGATCGCACTAGAATCAAGATCAAGTACCTTCGCACTAAATGGAAGGTACAAACGGTTTGTACTCTTGTTGATTAGTGTATCTCTGATGACATTGTAATTTCGTAACTGAACAAGCAGTTCTGGTGAGAGAGGCATAATTTCACCTTCTACTTGTTTTGGCGTCCATAGGTTTGTGTCATAAAAAGGAGCGAAATTTCTATCGATAAATGCATCAAGCAAGCCTCCCGATGCGAAAAGCAGCTCAAAGTCTTCGATCGAAATTTCTTCTGTTGCACTTAGATCAAAAGGGTACCTTCCTAAACCTAACTCTTTGAACTTAGAATAGATTTCACTATACCAAAGAGTCTGTATTCCTTTTGATGATTCAGAAATCATCACGGACCAGCTCTGGTTAACTACGTCTAAAAGCCAACTTCTTACTGGCTCAGGAGATTTTTGTGCAATTTGTTTTAAACGAATCAGAGGATCGGCATCCGTACTACTCATCCGGTGTTGTGCTGCAGACAACGCTGCCATTTGAGGGGCCGGTGCGTCTGCTATATCTTTCATATACGTACGAACTCTGCTCAGTGCAGTTATCGTTTCATCCCATGGTGTAGGGGAGTTAGGGGTTTCGTTAATTTGTAATTGATTCAAGATGTGGAAAGCTTGTTCAACTCTTTTCATCAACAAGTAGTCAGGTTGAACAAGTTCTTCAACGAGTTCTGGTGCTGCATTTACGGCACCAGCAAGTTTAGGGTTAACCTGGGCCATTAATGCATTCTGTTGTCCAACCGGGGAAAACTGAGTGTTTGTATAAACTTGTTTTAGAACGGTTGTCATAGGAGAAGAGGGACCAGAGATCAGATCAATGGCGTTAGTAATCTCCCCTATATTGTTATAACGCTTTACTTTTAGTTCGCTTAAAGCATTTCGCCAATAACTGATGTAGTCATCCGTATATTTTTTTCTTACTTGCTTCTTGAATGTCTCTTGTTCTTTGTCTGTTGGGATTACGTGGTTTGACAAACCCAATACCCAGTTGTCGGTGATGACTTGTTGCGACATTAAATCGACGCGAGGGCGGTAAAACGTACTGAAGCCTGTAGATGTGTAAACTTTATCGATTTCTAATCGTTGAGGATCCAAGTTGTCGTTGAAGACATTATTAAAGTCGAAACCGACTGCTCGCTGTAAATTCAAAGTGCCTAAATCAATGTCACCTGCTTGTTGTAACAAGCTGGCGTACACAAGATCTACATTTGAACTAGAGAGTAGAGAACGTCTTGTCGCACGCACCATATTCATGTTGATCGATACAGGTTCAAAATCAGTGCGGAAATATGCGTCCAAATATTTCATCACTGTCGTGATCGTGTCTGGTTGATCACTGAGTTTTTGGAGCGTTGACATCGTTTGCTGACGTAGAAATTTTATCTCGCGTTTTGTAGGATCATTCAACATTAAGTAACCTTTTAGTAAAGGCAGTGCATTATTAACGTTGTCTTGATTTTGTGTTAGTTGCAAACGATAACCTTGCTCAATTACTGGCATTAAGTGGTTTCTAATTTGCATTATGAGGGCGTTATAAGCGATTTTCGTACTTTCATCGAGACGACTTACATTCATATTCACAAGTTCATTATCTAGCGCTTGTGAGCCACTAAGCCATGCTTGATAAGATGGTTGTACAGTTTGGATCGCACTTGAAAGAGAACTTTCAAAAGAATTGCCTTTTGGGTAAGACGATTGTGAATCATCTATACCAATAAGCTGACTAATCACTCTCAGGTTGTCATCTAAAGTCGTTGAAAACAGGTAAGCACCACTACCTAGTAAAATAATGGAAGCTGCAACGGCTAGACGGCTCTGCCTCTGGATCATCCTAAGGTAAGTCTTGTTTTCACCTGCGAAATCAGATTCAGGCAGGATCTGAGAGTCCATTAAGAAACGCGTAAAATAGGGCGTTTCTGTTAACTGAGTATGTTCCGACGCAATGATAGGCAAGTTAAAGTAGTTGCTGCAACTCTTAGCTAATAGGTTGTATTTTCTACCACCTTGGATATTCGATATAAAAAACACTTCACGGATATCAAGAGAGTAAGACCCAGTATTGAGTTCTGAAAGTCGTTCTATCACAGAAGCAATTTCAGACTGACACAATTCGAATTGTTTAGGGAATGCTAATATGGCTTGCTTCTCGTTAACTTCATTAGAGTGAGACGACGAATCTAACGCATTGCTCTCCATTACTTTTACTAAATTACGGAAGCTATCATGGTAGTACTCAACAAATACACCTTTAGCTTCCTTTAATGGAATTGATAGAAATTCAACCGAGGTCTTTAAAGAACTAAAGTGTATGTATTCCTTAAATCCTTCTAGCTTGTCGAGCTTAGACATCATTAAATATAAAGGGATCGCTGAAGCTGTTTTTTCACTTACTGATTCTAATCGATGGTTAAGCGCGGTTAACGTGTAATCGATTTGTTCGGTTTCAGAGACAATTAGAAATTCAAAATCGATAAAAAACAAGCAACCAGAAAATGGCTTTCTAGGCTTGTGTTTAATGACCTCATCTACAAATGTGTTCCACAGAGCGCTATCGTTACTTGATACTTCTTGAAACAATAGGCGTTGATCCGGTTTGATATACACGGCGGAGTCTGACTCATACCATTCGAAAAAATCATTCTTTGCAGTACGAGTCTGATCCATTGGCTTGATTGCACTGGAGTTAAGTAGAAACTGAGTTCGACCCGCGTATTTATTGCCAATCATTAAATAGATTGGCTTTTTATTGGAACCAGAAAGAAGCGGACGGATGACCATGGCTAATGCTTCTTCTTCTGTTTCCAGCTTTAGGGCTTTAGTGTTGTTTTTCTTTTTTAGCCACAACGTTACCTGAAACAACGAATAGAAAATTGTTATAGCACCTAAAGCAATCCATAGGTAAAACTTGTCTGTTATATCTAGCCAAAGGATATAGATTGCAGCGATCGTAGCAGCAAGAAAGAGGAAAATGGCCGTTGATATAACAACAGGGTTCCTCATTAGTTTGTGTTTTAACATAAGCCTATTTCGTTGTTTTGAGTTTGTTGTAATACCGAGTCTTAAGACGGTTTTATGAGTTTTACGGTTTATTTGCTGACAGATCTGATTCTAAGGTTTTTATTTTGTGTAAATAGACGTTCAGTATCCGAAGAGATTTCTGTAGTTCTTTTTGTTGTTGTTCTTTTTCTGCATATTCAATGCGGCCAATCAATGGAAAAAGAGAGTTACTGTACTCATAAGCTCGTGCTGTCTTTTTACTTTCACTTCCTCTAATTACATTCGCAAATACAGTCCTGGCGTTAGAAAAGCGTCGGTGAAGTTGGGCGTAATCTGTGTTTAACTTTTCTTGTTCATTGGTGAACTCTTGGCGTAATCGTAGAATAGAAGACGAGTCCGGATACAGCTTGGTCAAATCAAGCGTCAATCGGTCTAAAATATCGATCTGATACACTTTGATTGGATCGGCAACCCAACCTTTCATTAGTGTGTCTAATTGGTTTACGACATTAGGTCTAACATCTTGAGAAATAGGAGCATATTCATATCTTAATGAATGTGCTATTTCATTAAGTTGTGAGATATCAGATGTGATGATTTGTTTAGTCAGATCTTTTAGTTGGTATTGCTTATAAAAGAAGTGAGAGGACAATGCTAAAGCAAGAAATCCGGCTAACAGGTAGACGACTAAATACTTAGAGGGTGTTTTATCGTCGACTTTCGATGTTGTTGCAGATTGCTTATTTGACACATCAATTTTAATGGTTGATGGTTGAGCCACTGGTGTTGGTTGTTTATTTTCTTCTGGAGCTCGGTACTTTCGTTGATTCTCTGCTTCGCGCAGGTTTGCTTCGGTCTCTTTATGTTCATCAACCCATTGCTTTAAGATTCGACGTACCCCACCCAATGAAGGTGCTTTTATACCGTAATGTAGTCTTAGTTCTTCTTCAATTCTCATACATAAGCGATGGCAAGTTTCGATCAGCAGTACGTCGTCGGGGTTTGTTTTAATCGACTTTATTCGTTTTTCTGTGTGTTCAACCATCCAGTCTATCGCCCCAATCCTTGCGTTTGATTTTGTAACTTCTGGATATGCGGTAAACCAATAAACGACGCATAAGTCCAGAATAGAACTGAGTCCTTCAGCTAAACCTTTTAAGCCATCATTATGTGTTGCTGCGACAGTAAAGTAGCAACTACAACGGAAATCTTTGCTGTTTTTCGAAAGTATCGTTTTTGAAAGAGACTGAACCTTTTTCCAAGAGACTCTCCCTGTCACCTTATTAAGGTTATTAATTTGACGTTTTATCTCTGTAAAATCATCTAATGCGTTTGGGTTAGTTCCGCTAGGCTTTTCTTCGTCAATAGGCCGTCTTGTGAAATCTGAGGAGAACATAATCTTGATATCCAACTGTATATATAACGAAATCGAAATTTAGCGATAACTAATAAATTTAGCCTCGCTTGTTTTTTATTTATATTCCCGAATTCAACTCCGAACTGCGACATTCTTAATTTTAGCACTATGTGACGTTATTCACAAAAAGATCAAAAAATGTAACAATTTACGACTAGGCTTTATAAAATTTCAGTGATGAAGGTCACATTTATGGTCTTTTT
The DNA here is from genome assembly GCF_041469785.1 of Vibrio sp. 10N.286.48.F5. NCBI lineage: Bacteria > Pseudomonadati > Pseudomonadota > Gammaproteobacteria > Vibrionales > Vibrionaceae > Vibrio > Vibrio sp. 10N.286.48.F5. The sequence continues at coordinate 54,978 of NZ_JBFRLG010000049.1, forward strand.
GGGGAGAAATAATATGAATCTAACTATTCCTACGTGTGGTGCTTTATTGATTAATAATTACTCTTGTCAATGATTGCATAAATATTAACTAACACTAAATTAGAAAAATGCTTTAAATGATTATGCCATAGGTTAAAGATAAAAAAGTGGCATTTTAGGTTTTTTGAATTTTGTAAATGCTAATTTTCTTGTATTGAACAACCTTCTTTCTTTGGATGGTTGTTGGTCGTTTGATTTTTCAATTATTGATAGTTTTGATTTTATAAATGAATTTTATTTGTAATTATTCGTAATGCATTTTCTTGTAGATATATCGTTTTTTTTGCTAGTTATAATGTCGTAAATGGCGGGTGTGACCGTCTCCTTATTGTAAAAGACATAATACTTGCTATCTTGCGCATCTAGTTAATATATGGATGAACTCAGAGGGAAGCATGCGAAACCTAAGTCAAATCGGTCTAATATCCACAATGTGTCTTTTTTCGTCCATCGCAATCGCGAAGGGTGAAAGATATGGTGGTTCAGTAAATATGCTGAGCATAGACACTATAGAATATGATGAAGGGCCGAGTGGACAAGTAGATGCTCTACGTTACGGGTTCGTCCATACACGTCCAATTGATGAAAGTAACAACCGATGGCGTTGGTGGTTAGGGTTCAATTATTTAGCAGAAGATGATATCGAAGCTCCAAAGAATGGCGTTTATAACGAGGTAACCAATTACGAATTTCGTATTGTGCCTCAGTATGCTTTAGGTAGCTGGTCGGTGTTCACACCTTATATAGGTGCAGGCTTGTCTTTAGGTTACTCGCAATACTCAAACCGTTGGAAAGTTGACGACCAAGGCTTTCGTTACGGCGAACAACTTGAAGATATCGATCAATTTGAAGCTGGCGCTGTTGTGACTTTTGGTAGTGTGATCAAGTTAGGAAGTAACCCAGACGCTCATTTACAAATAATCCCGCAAGCTTCATACATCTTACCTTTTTATAACGAAGGTCTAGGTGGTGTCGAGTTTAGTGTTTCTCTTCTGTTTTAAAGGCTATTCATGCGTATAAATCAATTGGTTTTGGTGATCTCGAAGTGCCCTGAAGAATATGTTGGAGCTAAAAGTATCGAGATGCCTGAAGAAGGTGGATCTCTAGGGCGAGAAGCAGGTTGTACAGTGACTTTAACGGATCACAACCGATTCATATCTGGTACGCACTGTCTATTGAGTATATATGGAGACACTTATTACATTAGTGATGTGAGTACAAATGGCACATTGGTTAATGGTAATAAGATCCTAAAGAATCAACCAGTTTCGTTGTGCGATGGTGACAGAGTTTCTCTCGGACAATATGAAGTGAGTATTTCTCTTGAGTTGGTAACGACTTCATACGACATAGCTTCTGAAATAGCGCCAGAAAGAGATTCAACAGACCCTTTAATGAACTTGGAAGAATCCGTTGTTGAGGAAGAAGCAGAGACAGGCGCGCTTGAAGATCTCTTCATGGAAACGAAACCTGATGGAGTAGATACTCATGATCCCGTCGAGCACTTAAAATTCTCAATGCAGAGAGATGATGATTATTTGGTCCGAGACGAAAGTAACGAAAAAAATCTTATGAAGTCATCGATAGAACCACAAAGGCAAGTTGTTGATGACAGTTTAAGCATCCATTCTGAGTTCGACCTCCCTAGTCTGATTCCTGAAGATTGGATGGGGATGGAAGAAGAACAGCAGGCGAACCTGAATGCTCAAGACATCGCTGATGATCAAACTAAGATACCGAACCGTTTAAAACCAACAAACATTGAAGGTACCGATTTTAAGTCAGATACGCTTACCGGCAGTTCAGATGTTCCCAAGCGTAAACCGACAAAAGTACCGCCTGTTACTATTATCCCTAATTCCGCAAATATACAAAGCCACAAGTGGGAAGAGGTGACACAAGAGTTTGTCCCTCATACCGAACCACAAGAGCAGCCTGTTGAAAGTGAGAGTAGAACTCAGAGTAATACCGCATTGAGTGAAACTTCTTACGAACATGAAAATGTAACACATGCATTCTTTGAAGGACTGGGTGTTGATTTAGAGTCTGACACGAAACATGACGCTTTATTTTTTAAACAAATGGGCGCTTGTTTGCGATTGTGTATCGATAATTTGTACAAAGATTTACAGAGTGTTGAAGAGCTTACTGACGAAAGCTCCTTTGCTCACAATGATCTTAGCCTAACTACATTGATGTTAACGCTAAATAGTCAAAATCTATTGGCTCCAAATGAGCTAATTGAACAGATACTGGATGAACTTAGCGAGCACGATACCTTATATGCCAAGGCAATTAACGATTTGGTATTGGAGCAACTAAAAGCGAATGATCCTCAGCAGTTTGCAAACACTTTAAGCCAGGAAACGCGCTTCCTTAGTAAGTCAAAGCTATGGCAAAAGTACAGCGAACATTATGAGCAGAATACTCGACAATTCAATGAGTCGACATTTAAAGCGTTGATGAAAGACAGATACAGTAAGGTTGCAAAAGCTGATCATGCGTAAACTTATAATCCCCATTACCTTGTTTCTATTATCAGGTTGCTCTATGTGGGAGCAATTTAAAGAATCATCTGGAATTACACCAGAAACATCTTCAATTGAACTCGTGATAGAAGCGTCAGAACTTCTCAATGTACGAGAGCAGGGACAATCTTCGCCGGTCATTCTGAGAGTTCATGAACTCACTTCACCTGTTTTATTTCGTAGTTTGGATTTCTTTGCTCTATTCGAAAATGATAAAGCGTCCTTAGGTGATGAGTATATTAAACGATATGAATACCAACTGCAGCCGGGCGATGAGCTACATGAGATTTTAGAGTTAGATCCAACGACGCGTGCATTAGGTTTTTCTGTGGCATTCAGAGATATTGATGGCTCGTCTTGGCGGAAGGTTGAAGTGATCGAAGAAAAAAGTGAGTACTTTCTGAGATTAAAAGTAGAGGGTAGTGAATTATCTTCGAACAATACTCGCGGTATTGAACAGACGTATTTTTAAGGAACTGACGAATGTCTTTATATAATCCAGTTGTTTGGCAAGATGGTATGTTCATGAAGCCTCAACATTTCCAACAACTAGACCGATCTCAAAGTAAGTTATCTAACATGCTTAGCTCTAATAGCTCTCCATTACATTGGGGAGTAAAAAAAATTGAGATTAATACTGAGCTATTGGCATTAGGAAAAATCGGAATCACACGAGCAGAAGGTATATTACAAGACCGCACGCCATTTGATTTACCGCTTCTTGCTGAACTTCCAGAAGTAAGAGATGTTGACCCATCTATTGCGGATAAAGTGGTGTACTTATGTTGCCCACTACCATCAGAGCGTTCGGAACTCTTTGGAGGTAATGGTGACGGTGCTCGTTATAACATGGAGACCCAAGAAGCCGTCGATGCATGTTATGAATCAGAAGATATGGCAAGTATTGTGGTGGGTAAACTTAACTTCTTCTTAATGTACGACCACGAAGATAAGAGTTCTTATACATCGATACCCATTTTAAAAATTTCCGAAGTGAAGCCAGACGGAAGCATCATTTTGGATGAGAACTATATCCCGACGTGTATTGATATTCATGCTTCTACCGTTTTAAGCAAGTTCGCGACTGAATTCGCGTCAATGCTCAAACATAGAGCAGAATCTATAGTTCAGCGTTTGGGGGTGGTTGACCAACAGGGCGTATCATCTGTTGCTGACTTTATGTTGTTACAAGCCTTAAATCGCTACGAACCGTTGTTCTGGCATTTTGCAAGCGTAGAGGGTGTTCACCCAGAGTCGTTTTACCGAATCCTATTACAAGCTGAGGGTGAATTATCCACATTGTGTTCTGCATCTCGCAGACCACAAGAGTTCACCAAATATAACCACAGCCAACTTACTGATTGTTTATCTCGGACACTTGATAGCGCGAAAATGACACTCAGTGTGATGTCAGAGCAACGCGCAATACCTCTAACATTGAGAGAGCAAAGCTACGGAATTCGAACAGCAGCAATTCCAGACAGTAAAATTGTCGAATCTACGACGTTTATTCTTGCTGTTAAAGCAGACGTACCGCTTGATATTTTACATACACAATTTGTGAGCCAAACTAAGATTGGTTCGATCGACAATATTCGCGATCTAATTAACTTACAATTGCCGGGCATTGAAATGAAACCAATGCCAGTGGTACCTCGAGCGTTGCCTTATCATGCAGGTTATACCTATTTTGAGCTCGATAAAGCGAGTGACGAATGGAATGCATTGAATAACACAGCTGCCATCGCTGTCCATATTGCAGGTGACTTCGCGAACTTGTCACTACAGCTTTGGGCTGTACGCCTATGAGTTACGCCGAAAACGATGTCACAGTAGTACTATTTCAACCAGAGCCAGGCAAGCCAATGGAGGTTATGCCTGCACCTGATTTATCTAGAAATATTGCGGTAAGAGACCTAAATGTTGAGAGTATGGGTGTTAATCCTTTGGTCGATCAGTTTACTTGGTTAATCGCCAGTCTCTCATGCATGTCTTCGATTCCTTGGTTGGACGACCCTGGCCCTTTTAGAGAACAAGTTGCACGAGAAATTCGCAAAGGTGAGCGAAAGCTCAATGAAATGGAGTTGGATCGAGCATCAATATTGGTCATACGCTATTGCTTATGTGCTGCGATAGACGAATCTGTATGTCGACAAGAGTGGGGGGCGAACAGTCATTGGAGTACAAATAGTTTGTTGTCTGAGTTTCATAACGAAACATCGGGTGGCGACAAGTTCTTCACCATCTTAGAGCGCTTAAAAGCTGACCCTCGAAAATATAGACACGTAATAGAATTCCTCTATTTGTTGCTGCAGCTAGGGTTCCAAGGCAAGTATGGTCGAGAAGAGCGTGGCAACGAAAAGCTTTCAGAGATAGGAAATACTATCTATCGCTTAGTTAGAGACGAGCGTTTAGCTGAGCAGGAAAAAGTAACGTTAGTTAACTTAAAGGCGAAGTACTTAAAAAAACCGCTCAAACGGGTTATTTCCCCTAAGTTAATTCTTGGCGTCAGTACTGTCATCTTTGGCGTTATGTATGCTGCGACTTACTTGGTTATTGACCTAAAATTTCAGCAGCTTTTGGATGTGTATCAGTAGCATCAGATTTAATTGTGAGATCTTCTGTCCGTTTTTAAAAATAGACTCGAAGTAACAGTCTCATCCTTCATTTTCACTACGTACTTAGAGAGATTGCAGCCTGCGATCTCTTTTATCATACATCTATTGGAATTTAATTGGATTTACTATGGGCGTAACAGTTTGTGCGAATGGACTCAGCGTAGTTCATCAAGGCTCAGGAGGAGAAGCGAACGCAACACTCCCTGATGTTTGTTTAACAACAGTCGGCAAACCTGTTGTTCCTATCCCTTATGGTAACAATGCAAAGTCCGCCGATTTAGTAGGCGGCACCACGACCATCTCTATGGATGGCGGTAACAGCATTGCTATTAAAGGCAGTAAATTCAGCGCCAGTACTGGCGATGCAGGTGGTGATAAAAAGGGCGTAGCCTCAGGCACTATTGAAGCCGAGGCCGAATTCATATCAGCTTCTCCTACCGTTAAGTTCGAAGGTGTCGGTGTATGCCGCCTTTCTGATCAAATGACCATGAATAAAGCCAACACCATGTGTTTAGGCGGTGCTCAAAACCCTTCGGTTTCTGTGACAGAAGAGCAAGAAGGGACGTATACGGTAGACCTGTTTCTTTCTTATTCTGATGGAGAACCTGTTCAAGGGGCTACATATAAACTGATTGATCAAACCGGCGCTTCCTTTGAAGGTACATTAGATAATGTAGGCAAAGCTTCGGTGAGTGGGGTTGCACCTGGTGAATTTAACATTGACTATGGTGAAGATAGTCGCGAATTCATGCCAAACATCCCAACTAAAACCAACCCTAATTTCAACCCAAATGCGAATGCCCAATTAATTATTGAAGAAGCCAAACGAGGTGAGGTTGGTTTCTGGGAAAATTCTTGGAAGAGAATGTCTGGCGCTGCCAGCTGGATCTGGGGGGTAATTTTAGGTGACTTTAATGATGATGCATCGGTAGAGCAAATCATTGCAAACACAGCGCTGACAATGATCCCCGTCGTAGACCAAGCAGCGGATGTACGAGACCTCTCAGCAAATATCATGACACTATTAAGTGAAGAAGAGCGAGATAAGCCAGAAAATTGGTTGGCACTCTCTTTGACTTTGATTGGCTGTGTTCCAACGTTTGGTAGTGCAGTTAAAGGTACATGTAAAGTCGCTTTGAAAGGTGGTAAGGGCACATCGAAAGACACTTTACTCGCGGTACTTCGGGGGATGGGCAAAGGTGATCCAGAAAAGTTCTTGCGTACATTAAAATGGGTTGATTACGCCAAGCAGGCGAGCAATATTGTATCGGATGTTCTAAAACCTTGTATTGAAGTGGCGAGTGAGCTTGCTTCTTACGCTAATCGCATGGGAGCTGATGAACTAGCAGAGTACTTCTTAAAGTTAGCCGACGAAGTGAAAACAATCGATAAAATGGTGCCAGATAAACTAAAAGAAGCGATGGGTGAGTTTGACCAGTTATTCGCTCGAATTTTGGGTAAAGGCGAGCGAGCTTATCCTGCAAAAGTTAAGCACAACACTGGTAAATCTGCTCAGTCAGGGAAGAGTGCGGATAAAACTAATGAGGAAAAAGACAAAAAAGAAGTTAAGTGTAAGGTCTGCTGCAGAATTGCTGGTAAAAAGAAAGGTCAATGTCAAGAAGCATTAAAGATGTGAGGTCTATATGGGTATACAAACAGATAAAGGACGTTGGTCCCGTTCGAGCCTAAAAACAAAGAAAATTAGTTCAGTTAGAGATAAACACCCTTTAAACTTTCAAGCATACTCGGTAGCGGCTCACCACTTGATTTCTTGTGAAGTAGCGAAGAAATTATCGAGCGTTCGAAAGAAGCAAATCGTGTACAAAGGTTATGATATAAACTACCTGTTTAACTTAACTTTCTTACCTACAATCGACCAGGTTTCATGCCAATATAGAGTACCTCTACACAAATCAGGACACACGGATCAACGTTTAGAAGAGTACTATCAGGCAGAAACGGGTACTAGCATTGTGCAAGATCTTTCATCTTTGGAGGCCAATGTTGCTAATGAAACGAATTCGTTTAAATCTGAATTATTAGAAGGGGACTTGTCGTTGATTACAAGTCTATCTGGGTATCATAAAGTCGTAGCTTCTATGCTTGCAAAAAAACTAAAAAGTGTAGATTGCGATACTAATGCTCAAGAGTACGTAGATACTCTAGATGAACTATCCCTTGATATTGCAGACTTAATCGGAAATCATAAACTTCACTTGATAGCCCGAGGAAGACACCTCAGTAATACAGGCACCGGATGTCATTTTTGTAGGAACTCCGGTGGTGATCGAAACCATTACGATTTGAGTGATGTTAGTTACAGAAGACCGGTACCGACTAAAGAAAAGGTAAAGGCATTTTGCTATGAAGGCAGTTCGTTGAAGACGATAGGAGAACAACAGTAAGCTATGAAATTCTCAATAATTAGTGAAAACTTTCAAGTTTCTAGTACGAGCTTTACATGTATCGATAATAGAGAGCCACTATATAGTAAATCCGAATATGAACCTACGAGCTCGAAATCACCAATAGTGTGGGAAGCACTGGACGGTTCGACTAAGCAAGTTGGAAATATAGCCGATAATGGGGATCTTTGTGTTACCAAGGAGTTTGCTGAGATCGTGATGAGCTTTGACCCTTATGGTATAGAGTGCTACCCAGCGACACTAAAATTAAGTGATGGCTCGTTGACTGATAGATATTTACTTGCTCTTAACAATGTTATTGATGTTATTGACGATGTTAAGTCTCGAACTAGAAAATCTCCTAAGAGAAACAAAATCCTTGTTATGGAGTTGTATTTGTCAAAAGATAAGCTAGTACAAATACCTTTCCAAAAACGTATTTTGTTTAGGGTGCAAGGCGCTGATACTGCGACAGTGTTTTGTGAGGAAATTTACGATCTAGTAGCTAAAGATGACCGTTATTCTGATTTGAGGATGTTTAAGCTAGATTGCAATCAAGAAGTACCGAAATATTGAGGCGATAATGAAAAATCAATATAGTGTTTTATCAAAGCAAAACTTAACAGAGTTTCCATTTCAACAAACTCCAAAGCCAATTGTACCTGTCGAACCAGACTTATTACTGGAAATGACTTTTTCACCAAAGCTTTTTGTTATTGGCGATATCGCTTCAAAAGTAGAACAATTGGTTGTGCACGGTGTGGAATGGTTAGATGCTCGTGTCGATTGCTCCCCAAGCCAGCCATCTGATGATCAAATTAAGGTGTATGAAGACTATCGGATGCCTTACATTCACCAAACTTACAAATTGACGAATCAAGAAAAGCAGTTTGGTAAGCTTAATTGGATAGATGCTGAAAATACCGAGTTTGATTTTTCTAAGTTTGAGAATATTCCACTAGAAGAAAGGCTGATCTTCAAACTAGAAGAAGATTATGGTTTGGTTTTTATTCACCAAAGCGTGATTGATTTACTTAAGCAACATGTTAATGATGTTTGGGTTCGAGATGTATAAAATGAAAGCGCCTGAGGCGCTTTTTTTTAAGTCATACTGGTTACGTTAACTTCTGATACATAGCAATAGTTAAGCACTTAGATCTTTTCAATCTCGGGCAGGGTGTATACCTTCATTGATTCAACGTTAGGTTGATAGACACGTAATAAGAAAGACCAGTTGTCTTTAGGGGTGTAAGCAAAGTTTACGTTATTACCATCCGCATGTTTTTTACAGTCTAAACCACCGAATACCACCGTGAATGTACCGTCTTCGTTTTGCGTCAGTCCTTGATTGGTCGAAACGATGTTATTCTCGTTCGACATGAGATAACCTTTTGAATCGTAGACAGTGATTGAGTAATAACCTAGGTCACTAGCTAATTTAGGTGCTTCGTATGTCGCTTGGTAACATTGTTCACCTTTGGCATTCTCTAGTGCGTAAGGTGCATACATTGCGGTGTCAGCTGTCGATAGGCCGAACGCTCCAGCAATTGTGTAAGTAGTCTTTTCCCAGTCAGTCACATCTTGCGCTCGGTATTGAACTGTATCGTATGTGTCATTTAACTTATCGTATTCTGGCATTAATGCAGTACGAACTGCTTCCATAGCCTCAGTGTTTGGCTTTGGCAATCCTTCAAGATCTTGACCACCACCGATAATTTTCACTTTCGGCTGAAGCTCTTCTGTAATCCGTTTAACGTTTTGTTTTGTTCCATCTGTCGCAAAACGCAAGCCTATCAGCACATATTTTGTATCGAACATTTCAGGAGTGAACTCGTAAGTTCCTGCGCCAACCTTATAAAATGGTTGAGTGTGGTTCATATCTTGAAGGTGAAGTGTAACCAATTTCCCATCGTTCTCAGGTACAACGACTGTAAATGGTTTGGAGGTATCGATAACGCCCATTGAGTACAAGTGATCAATGGATGGTGATACAACCCAGCGAGTGTCTTTGTTCGCCAGTTCTTTGAAGTGATGAAGGTTGTTTAAGCCTAACTTAAAGTTGCGAGCAAAATTGTCAGCAAACCAAATGCCTTCTTGGTTTATGTACTCATGCACCGTCATACCATGATCTTCTGGGTTTACCGCCCACGAAGAAGAGTCAATGTTAGCAAAGACGTCTTCAATTGATTTATCTTCATTGTTAAAGCTGGTTGTGGACGTTCCTGCAACCGTAGAGAAAGACGTGACCACTAATAAAGAAAGTAGAGTTTTTTTCATTTTTAAATACCATATTCTGTTTTATTAAGTTGAGGTAATGGTAAGTAAAAGTTTGGTATTTATGAAATGACTATATAGAATCACAGGTATGACAAATATGTTATACCTGTGAGGTTGGTACTTTGAAAGCTGCGCTAAACAAGATCGATTTGAACCTACTTAAGGTTCTACATGTTTTGATAGAAGAGCAAAATGTTACCCATGCTGCGGAGCGACTTTTTCTTGCTCAGCCTTCTGTGAGTCGGAAGTTACGGAAACTTCGAGAGCAGCTTGATGATGAGCTCTTTGTTTCGACTCCACAAGGAATGAAACCTACCTACAGGTGTAATCAAATCGCAGAGTCACTCCCTGACTTAATTGCGCTGCTAGAGAAAACATTAACTCCGGTAAAGAAGTTCGACGCGTACAGCCACGCTGGGCATATCTCTTTGGCCATTAATCCGCTTTTAGGACAGTCATTGCCTCATATCTTGTTTCTATTCCTTGCCAAGCATGCGCCGAACGTGACATTTTCTTGCCACATATGGAACCAGAATACGCTTGATAATTTAGCGAAAGATAACATTCAGTTAGGCATTAATTACGACGTCCCAATAGGCAGCAAGGCCATATTGCATAAACATTTGGCCGAAGATCACTTTAAGTTGTATGCGAATAAATCCCATCCTATTCATCTGAAGAAGATTGTAGAATTTGAATATCTTTCAGAATGTCGATTTGCAATTGCACAGTTGGCTGAGTGGAATGAAAAAGAGGGGATGATGGAAAACATGTTGGTGCAAAGAGGATTGAATTATAACGAAGTCTTTCGTTCCGAAATAATCTCAAATGTCGCAGCTGTGGCAGCGCAAACCGAGGCTCTATTTCCAACTTCAGAACTGTATATCGATAATACACATAACCTAGTTGAAGTTAGTCATGCGAGGCTCCCATCATTCAATAGCAAGCAGATTTTGCTTTATCAACACAAAAAAAGGGAGTCAGATCCTTTCTACTTGTGGCTACATGAAAACATAGTCCAGTTGGTTGATGGGTTAGGTTAGTTGTCCTCCTGGCAACTGTTTAACTCGATACATCGCTTTTTCTTAGAGTGAGCGCCATCACCAGGTACTTCAAGGATATTTCAACGAGTTTGTTTCAGTAAGTTCGGGGGTAATTCTCTATCTGTAACCGTTGATAAACTTAGCTCGGCGGCAACGAGCTCATGTGTGTTTGTATTGACTGCAATATGAAGCTTTCGCCAGACTCTACGCTTCCCATCCGTCCCGTGTTTTTTGACTTTCCATTCACATTCACCATAAACCTTAAGGCCAGTAGCATCGATGGCTAGGTGCCGTATTGCTCCTCTAGCTTTAGTCTTAAATGAGGCCTCAACTTGCTTGGCTCTACGAATGATGTAGGTGTAATGCGGACAACTTAACGGCACATGGGCTAACCAAAATATCGAGACTACAAATCCTTGCAGCGCTGTCAGTGGCATAGAGAAAACTCGTTTCACCATGAGTGCTGTCGTGATAGCTAAATCATTGAACCGACATGGCCTAAACGAGCGCTTATTCTGTTTGCTCTGCGTCCACCCGACTATTGTCTCTTTATCAATCCAAAAGGTCAGAAAGCCTCGATTAATAAATGATTGGTTGTATTGTAACGAGGTTTAGGCACAGAGCTACGAGAGGGGGTGGGCGTAGCTGAACAGGTCGTAGGTTCTAGGTTTAGTTCGATTGAATTACACAACAAAGCCAACTCTCGATATGGAATAGAACGCTATCTAGATAATGAAGAATAATAGGCAGCAATATCTTTTAAATCTTGTTCAGAAAGTCGACTTAATTGAGCCTTCATCATGTCAGCGTAGGCACCTTCACGTTGGTCGTTCTTATACATTGTCATAGTATTGAACAAATAGAGGCGGTCTTGCCCTTTAAGGTCTGGGGAGTTTTTATTCGTGTTGTCGCCAGCAACTGAATGGCAAAAAACACAACTCGGGGATTTCAGTTTACCGAGTTCTGGATCACCAAAGTTGTCTGCGTGAAGTGTGAAAGAGAGGGAAGCAGTTAGTAAGATTAGATACTTGTTGTACACGTATATACTCCTGTGAAAACAAAAGTATAAAGCTTCCCCTTAGGGGAAGCTCAAGTATTAATAGCGATAGATGAGAACTTTGCTGAGAGTTACAGCGCTTTTTCTAATTCCGTTAGGAATCGAGCAATGTCTTCTGTACTAATATCACGGTGAGTAACAAAGCGAACAGGATTACCTGGTGACATAGTAATACCTTGTTCACCTAGCTCTCGTGCGATGCGGTTGATATCTACTGATTCATCTAATTTAGCAAACACAATGTTAGTTTGGATGAAATTAGGGTTAACAGAAAAGCCTTCTAGCTTGTTTAAACCAATCGCTAGATTTTTTGCATTGTCGTGGTCAGCTTTAAGTTGAGCCACGTTCTCCGTGAGCGCCATTTTCCCTGCTGCGGCAAGAATACCTGCCTGACGCATACCGCCACCCACCATTTTACGTAGGCGGCGTGCTTTGGCGATGTACTCTTTACTACCAAGAAGTAGTGAACCGATTGGAGCGCCTAAACCTTTCGATAAGCAAATCGTCATAGAATCGAAGTGTTGTGCGATCTCTTTAATGTGAACATCTAACGCGACTGCCGCATTGTAGACGCGCGCTCCATCTAGGTGCATTTGCAAGCCATGTTGGTTTACGAACTCACGAGCTTCCGCTAAATAAGACATTGGAAGTACTTTACCATTAATCGTATTTTCTAAACTAAGCAGCTTAGTACGTGCAAAGTGGCTGTCGTCTGGCTTAATCGCAGCAGCAAGTTTTTTAAAATCTAACGTGCCATTTGGGTTGTTTTCAATTGGCTGAGGTTGAATAGAACCAAGTACCGCAGCGCCGCCAGCTTCGTACTTATAGTTGTGCGCCTGTTGGCCACAAAGGTATTCGTCACCACGCTCACAGTGCGCCATTAAACCAAGTAGGTTAGCTTGCGTGCCAGAAGACGTGAACATAGCGGCTTCAAAGCCTGTTTCGTCTGCTGCCCACTGCTCAAGCTCGTTTACTGTTGGATCGTCACCATATACATCATCGCCGACTTCTGCGTTTGCCATTACATCGCGCATTGCTTGTGAGGGTTTAGTTACGGTATCAGAACGAAAGTCCATGTTTCTCTCCTAGAGTATTATAGGTAGCCGCAGAGTTGGGCTTTACTTAAACAAGCGATAGTTTTTGTATCGGTGATTTGATCGTGTCGTATTTTGTTGTGTAGTTCTTCTAAGCTCAGCTCGATCACTTCTATGACTTCATCTTCATCACATTCAAAGCGGGTAGTGAGGCTTAGGTCTTTTGCGACAAACAGATACTGTATTTCATCACAGAAGCCAGCCAAAGGGGTGACTTGCCCTAAACTTTGAAAAGAAGTTGCACTGTAACCTGTTTCTTCTTCCAGTTCGCGCTGCGCGCATTCAAGAGGTGTCTCATCAATTTCCATAGTGCCTGCAGGTAACTCTAGAAGCCACTTTTTGAGAGAAGGGCGAAATTGATTAATGAGGATAATCTTTCCAGACGAAGTGATAGGAAGAATAACGGCCGCGCCAGGGTGGTTGATTGTTGTATGTTTTACCATGACGTTCGTAGGGAGCGTCACGTTCTCTTCTATAAGAGAAATACTTTTCCATTGATGGATAACTTTACTCATGCAGTCTGGCCACATTCCTTGCCAATTTGTCGATAACTGAAGACGTGCACCACCATAACGTCTATGGTGTCGAAAATAAAAGAAAAATTGGGTTTAGTTATAGATTTCGTTTTGCGCCGTTCGTGATGTTACTCTCATATTTGGAATCTATGATTACATGAAAATTACGACCCTAACCATCTGATATAAATGCAACTCAATAATAAAATACACTTGTAACAAAGTGCTAACAAATGTATAAAAACATATCTACACTATCAACAGTTAAAAGATTTCCGGAGTAACGCATGAACCCTTCTATTTCCTCACATGCTGACAAAGCGCTACTCTCTGAAAGAATCAATAAATTAGCGCATGCTCTATCCGATGGTGTCTATGAAAGAGAAGACACGATTAAGCTCTGTTTACTGGCGGCTCTCGCCGGCGAAAGTGTATTCCTATTAGGCCCTCCGGGCATCGCAAAAAGTCTTATTGCTAAACGCTTGATCCAAGCTTTTGACAATAGTAGCTATTTCGAATATTTGATGACACGTTTCTCTACGCCAGAGGAAGTGTTCGGTCCGCTAAGTATCCAAGAATTAAAAGATAACGGTCGTTATGTAAGACTGACTGAAGGGTACCTACCAACTGCACAAGTTGTGTTCCTTGATGAGATCTGGAAAGCAGGCCCTGCAATCCTAAACACACTGCTTACTGTAGTGAACGAAAAAACCTTCAAAAACGGCAGCGACATTGAGCGTGTACCAATGCGCTTGTTGGTATCTGCATCTAATGAACTTCCAGACGAAGACAGCGGCCTGGAAGCGCTTTATGACCGTATGTTGGTTCGTGTGTTTGTAAACCGTATTCAAAACAAACAAAACTTTAAATCGATGCTGACGACGGGTACTTCTCAAGAAGCGGTAATTCCAAAAGGTTTGGCGATTACGGACATTGAATACCATCAATGGCAGAAAGAGCTCGATAAGCTGGAACTGACAGACAATTCGTTTGATAAGTTGTTTGAACTAAAAACCATGCTTGAAGAGACGGTTAAGAAGCAAGGCTCTGCTTCAGAGTCAGAATTGTATGTATCAGACAGACGCTGGAAGAAGGCCGTTAAACTATTGAAAGCGAGTGCGTTCTTTAGTGGTCGCGATAGCGTGAACCCGCTGGATATTATGCTTCTGCAAGATTGTTTGTGGCATAGCCCAGAATCACGTGATGTGGTTCGTAGCGTGGTGAAAGACTTTGCATTGAACCGAGCGTTTGATCAACAAGAGTCGAAAGCTCAAATTGAAATGTCTCGTGAAGAGTTAGAAGAGATTCAAGACGATGTTGAATCAACGTTGTCGGTGTCACTTTCTATGGAGTCAACCAGTGGCTTGTTGCGTAAAGATGTTTACCAGAATGACATCAAGAACGCGAAAATGTACAGTGTGGGCCGTGCTTACAATCTAGTGAAACTGGTTATGCTGCAAAGCAACATGTCGGTTTCTGAATCTGAGAAAGGCGATAGCCGTTGGGTATACGTAGCCAAAGACGATTTTGATCGTGTTCTTAAAGAAGGTCACGGTGATATTTACGGTTACGTAAACGAAAATAAAAACCTATGCCGTTTAAAACTCGACTTGGATGCATCAAACCAATTAGTGATTAAAGACATCGCCAATCGCTCTGTATTGGTGAGTGTGGTTACTACTGACGGTTTAGACCAAGAACTGTACAACAAGTGGTTGAGTGGCGCTGAGAAAGCCTTAGAACAGTTAACTGAAGCTGAATTCAAGTTAAAACGCGTTCGTACTGAATTCCATGATGCATTACCTCATAACTATATTGACCCTGATTTACCAAAAGCGATGGAAGCAAGTTTGCAATCGGTAACGCAAGATCTTGAAACCACGAAAGTGAAGAGTGCCAAGATCGCTCAGCGTATTAAGTTTATGAGCCAGTACTTCGAGTAAGAGGAGAGCATATGTTAGGAGCAGACGGCTTAAACCTCGCTTTGATGGTAGCTGATTCCGGAATCATTGATACCGCGATGAATGATCTCATCGCTCGTTCTCAAGTCATGATGGCTGCAGAGAACAAAGGTGTGAAAACATCAGTGAAAAACCACTTAGTTAAATGGCGCGGTAAAGTTAAAAAACGCGTTACTAAGGTGTGTGAAACTGATCGATTCCAAGAGGAAATCGCCCTTTACCAAGAAGTGATTTACTGGGATGAACCTCAGTTCTTTGATGAGATTGACAGCGTTATCAAAAAGCTGGAGTGGCACTCAGCGTTTTATCTACAAGCTCGACGCCTTATGGAGAACAACAAGGGTGTTTATAACGCGATGTTTCCACACTACTTTTGCGACCAATGGTACCAATCACTTTCTGATGCGATTAAACAAGCTCAAGTAACTGAACTTGAAACAAGCAAAGAAAAAGTCTTAGCCGATCTTTATCAGCGCATGGAAACCATGAAAAACATGGATAAAGTGACTGAGTCGGGTGATGAAGGCAGTGTAGGGCGCTTGTGGGACATGGCTTCTGCCAAATTAAGCAAAACAGACCTTACCATCATGAAACGTCATGCTGAGTTCTTGAATAAGCACAAGGGCTTGCAAGAGATCGCTGAAAAGCTAGGCCGTATGGCTGGTGAGGAAGATGATCCTTCGCTACACAAAGCCCCTGTAGAAGAATTGCAGGTGGTTGAAGAGAAAAGCGATGAAGCGGTCGATGATATTGTCGGGATTCATGAAAGTGATGACCTTAACAAGATGCTGCCAAACGAAACCATGTTCTTAGCTTATCCTGAACTTGAGGTTATCTTTTACAAGCACTTGGCCGACAAGCGTTTACTGAGCTATCGCTCGCAAGGTAAATCACGCACGTTACGCAAAGTGAAGGCGCAAAAACCAGATAGCAAGAACATCGATATTGAAAAGGGCCCGTTTATCGTCTGTGTGGACGCTTCGGGTTCTATGAGTGGTTTCCCTGAGCAGTCTGCTAAAGCAATGGCTTATGCCTTAATGCAAATTGCTCTTGCAGAAGAGAGAGACTGTTATGTGATTCTTTTTTCTTCTGAGCAGATTACCTATGAGTTAACCAGGCAAGATGGCCTACGTGAAGCGAGCGACTTCTTAAGTTACTCATTCCACGGCGGTACGGATTTGGAACCTGTTCTCATGAAGTCGATTGACCTAATGACTGGTGATAAATACAAGAATGCCGATTTAATCGTACTTTCTGACTTTATTGCGCCGAAACAATCAGACGAAATGATTGCTCAGGTTGAAAAGTTGAAAGAACACAAAAACCGTTTCCATGCGGTTAGTCTTTCTAAGTATGGCAACCCTCAACTTATGACTATGTTTGACCACTGCTGGGCGTATCATCCGAGTCTTGTCGGTCGTTTCATGAAGAAGTGGTAGCGCTAGAACATCTTGTTTAACTCGATTTTGCTGTGTGTTTTTTGATTAAAGAGATCGAACATGCAGCAATTTGATTTAAATGTCAGCAAACGGAATTTAAATTCACTTTTTTGTTTGACTATCTCCCCTCAATCCGTAAAGTAGGCACCCGAACACAGCGGTGCGGCTTACTTAAGTCCCTAAAGTGTTGAATTAAAAAAGGCGCCTTGGCAGAGTGGCTATGCAGCGGATTGCAAATCCGTGGACCTCGGTTCGACTCCGGGAGGCGCCTCCATTCTTTTTCTTAGCTTGATAAGTTAAGAGATATTAAGAATGAAAATGCGATACTAGCTCAGTTGGTAGAGCGCAACCTTGCCAAGGTTGAGGTCATCGGTTCGAACCCGATGTATCGCTCCAAATTTTGTAGTGTTGATTCATTTTGACATTAAGATGGTGTTTTACTTTTCAGTAATCGGCATCGCAATAAAAAATTGCGTGCCCTGGTGGTG
>NZ_JBFRLG010000050.1:0-253 GCF_041469785.1 Vibrio sp. 10N.286.48.F5
GACATCGCCAGGCTTTAAATATCGTTACCTGTGTATACATGTAACAACATCTACAGTGTACTAATCTGTTGATGACAATTTTTTGGAGGGATGGCTGAGTGGTCGAAAGCACCGGTCTTGAAAACCGGCAACCGTTAATAGCGGTTCTAGGGTTCAAATCCCTATCCCTCCACCACCATTAGAAAGCCCGCTGAGAAATCAGCGGGCTTTTTTCTTATCTGCGATATACATAAATAATACCAATCCGGAAAAT
>NZ_JBFRLG010000051.1:0-82180 GCF_041469785.1 Vibrio sp. 10N.286.48.F5
TACTTTAATTGGTATAATTCACTAGCTACCACCAAAAACTTAAGTACGATATGCACCTAATTCTAAATGGCGACTAATATAATGAGTAAGCGTCAGTAATTTGGGATTATTATGAGGTTCTTTTTTGCACTGGTTGTATTCTTTTGTTCATTTTCTCTATCAGCAACTTCGTGGGAAAAAGAGAGTCACCCTACTAAAAATTCACCCTCATCAATTGGAAGCTATGCCAATGGCTGTCTAGACGGCGCGCAGGCTTTGCCTATTAATGGTTTGGGGTATCAGATCATTCGCCCTCAAAGAGAGCGCTACTATGGCCATACAGAAGTTATAAAGTTTATTGAGAGGTTAGGAGTCACGACCAGCGAGAAGCTCAATACTAATTTATTGATCGGTGATATTTCTCTTCCCAGAGGAGGGCGCTTTTCTTCAGGTCATTCAAGTCATCAAACAGGGTTAGATATTGATATATGGCTAAGGTTAACCAGTAAGAGGTTGTCAGAGAACGAATTAGCTGTGCCTAAACCTGTGAGTGTTGTGGATCTTACCAACTACAAATTGCGTGAATCGAATTGGACCGATGATCATTTTCAAGTTATTCGTTATGCGGCGAAAGATGAAAAAGTGGTGCGTATTTTTGTTCATCCAGTGATCAAGCAAACCCTTTGTGAACAAGAAAACTCTGACGCTAATGATAGAGCTTGGTTAGGCAAAATAAGACCTTGGTGGGGACACCACTCCCACTTCCACGTTCGTTTAAAGTGTCCTGAAGGCAGTTCAAACTGCATAGCTCAAGCGAGCCCTCCTAAAGGTGACGGTTGTGGAGATGAACTTGCAAGTTGGGCTCCAAAGACTGTTCCAGTTCCACCTCCTAAAAAAGTAGCGAAAACTAAGAAAAAGAAAAAAGTTAAAGTGATGCCAAGTCAGTGTTTGGCCTTGATATCGAATAAGTAATCCTGTTCATCGAGGCTTTTTACAGTGGTACTGCCACTGGTTTTGTCGACTCTAAAACTGGAGAAATATCACACTTTTGTCTAGAGTTTATAAACACGAGATTAAGAACATCGTTTGATATTAATAAAAGCAATAACGGTATCAGCAAGGGCGATGGCGAATTTGACAAGGTTTGGTCAGGGATTGAGTGTTTTGGGGTGAAAGATGCGGCTTATATGCAGTATGCGAAATCAGAGTCTGATACCCGTCGATAAATAATTCAAGGATAAGACTATGACTATGATTTGTGCGAAGGAATTTTCAGAATGGTTAAGACATAGGTTCAACGCTGAAAGCTCGGGTATTTCAATTTCAAGAGATGACATCAATCAGCTAACAGGCAGACAACGTTTAGACCCTAGTTTCGTAAATGATGTTCACTATGAATTGATGCAGTATGGAATGGCATTTGTGACCGATACCAGCAGGGAAAACTTTTATCTTGTTCCTATAGCTCAATCAATAAACTGGCGAGAACGACTCGAATATCAATTTGAAAAAGAGCTCTTCTGCAATATTTATCCAATCGGAAAATCAGGATGAAAAAAAAGGTTCAACTTATGGTTAAGTTGAACCTTTCTTCTTTTAGGTCAAGCCTTGAATGATAACAAACTTCTCAAGTAGCTCGTCATCAGTTTCAATATGGTTTGGGTCAGTGATGATGCATTTTGTAATCGGACACACTGACTGGCATGTTGGCTTTTCATAGTGACCTTTACACTCTGTACATAAATCAGGATCGATCTCGAAGATGCTGTCGCCCATAGTGATTGCACCATTTGGGCATTCAGGATCACACATATCGCAGTTTATGCACTTGTCAGTAATTAACAGAGCCATTATTTTCTTCTCAAGTAAGTCGCTTAAGTAAAAATTATTTGCCTGATGCGTTACGTGTATCTTGGCCTTCGCTCAAGTTACGCATCAGCAAGCCGTACTCTAGATCTAGATCTGCTGGTACAGGAATAAATACAAAGTGACCGTTACCTTTCGCATCGTCGACCGCTTCAGATTTGCGGTTTTCCATAACTTCTAGTTTGAAAACAACGTTACCTTTCGGTGTCATCATTTCTAAGCTGTCGCCTACTAGGAACTTGTTCTTCACTTCTACTTCCGCTAGGTCACCACGGCGCTTACCTGTGAACTCACCAACAAACTGTTGAGTGTCAGAGATAGAGTAACCGTACTCGTAGTTTTGGTATGTATCGTGTGTATGGCGACGTAAGAAGCCTTCAGTGTAACCACGGTGAGCTAGGCTCTCTAGTGTACCCATTAGGCTTTCATCGAATGGTTTGCCTGCCACTGCATCGTCAATAGCTTTACGGTAAACCTGAGCAGTACGTGCACAGTAGTAGAAAGACTTAGTACGACCTTCAATCTTCAGAGAGTGAACACCCATCTTCGTTAGGCGCTCAACGTGTTGGATTGCACGAAGGTCTTTTGAGTTCATGATGTAAGTACCATGCTCATCTTCAAACGCTGCCATTTTCTCTTCTGGCTTGTGTGATTCAGAAAGCAGAACCACTTCGTCTGTTGGTTTACCAAGGCCTAGTGTGTTGTCTGGACGCTCATCTTGAACTTCAATGTCTTGCGTTTCTACTTCTTGAATAGCAACACCAGTAGGGTTTGCTTCAACGATCTGACCGTTTTCGTCTTCTTTCGCTGCTTCTGTTTTGTATTCCCAGCGGCAAGCGTTGGTGCAAGTACCTTGGTTTGGATCGCGCTTGTTCATGTAACCAGAAAGCAGACAACGGCCTGAGTAAGCCATGCAAAGAGCTCCGTGAACAAAGATCTCTAGCTCTGTTTCTGGGCAGTGTTCGCGAATCTCTTCGATCTCTTCAAGCGATAGCTCACGAGATAAGATCACACGCTCAACGCCTTGAGTTGACCAGAACTTAACGGTCGCCCAGTTTACTGCGTTTGCTTGAACAGAAAGATGGATTGGCATTTCAGGGAATGCTTCACGAACCATCATGATAAGACCAGGATCTGACATGATAAGCGCGTCAGGGCCCATGTCTACAACTGGTTTGAGGTCGCGAATGAATGTTTTTAATTTAGAGTTGTGCGGCTGAATGTTACATACAACATATAACTTTTTGCCTTGAGCATGAGCTTCATCGATACCGATTTGTAGGTTTTCGTGATTGAACTCGTTGTTACGAACACGAAGGCTGTAACGTGGCTGGCCTGCGTATACTGCATCTGCGCCGTAGGCGAATGCGTAACGCATGTTTTTGAGGCTTCCTGCCGGTGATAATAGTTCAGGTACAAATGGTTTTTGTGTAGTCATTGCTTCGTTCTCTAATCTGATCTCAAGTCAGGTTGATACCACCAAGTGATATCAAAGGGGCGCAAATTTTACGCTAAAATGAGTTTGGTTGATAGCCCTAAAGATAGCAATGACATTAACAAGAGGGTCTAGAGGCAGATATAAGTGAGAACTTAGTGAGAAATAAGCTCAGATACCGTTAGCACCTGAGCCTATAGTTTGACTGATTAAGCGTTAGGGTGAGTTAACCCGCCTAATGATTCAAATAGGTTTGGAAGGAAAACACTGAACTCACCACAAAGTAGAGAGAAGTCCGCATCAAAACGCGCAGCTTGATCTTCACGAGGAATATCGTCGTTTTCGTCTTTGAGCTCATCACTGAATTTTAGGCGTTTGATGCTGCCATCTTCTGCAAGAATGAATTCAATACGGTCTTGCCAGTTGATAAGAAGTTTCGTCACCATCTTATTGGCTTCGATGTGGTTTTTAATCTCATCAGCTTCTAGTTCTTGTTTCTTAACTCGAACAATACCGCCGTCTTCTTGAATAGATTTTAGTTCTGCTTCATCAAGCATAGTGATGCCTTGTGGCGTATCACCTGATTTCACCCATTCTGTAAGAGTCGTTTCGATCGCTTGCTCTGGGATAGCTGGCACTACTGGCAGGCTACCCATTGTCTTACGTAGCAATGCTAATACATCTTCTGCTTTTTTGTAGCTGCTCGCATCAACCACAATGAAACCTTCTTTTGGCATGATCAGCGCGTAAGTGAAGTTGCTGCGGCTGAATGCTCGAGGAAGTAGATCAATGATGATGTCTTCTTTTAGGCTGTCTTTCTCTTTCTTTTTCAGAGGGGTACCAGACTCTGCCTCAAGCGTTTCTACTTTTGCGTTCAATGATTCTTTGATCACAGAAGCGGGTAGCATTTTCTCTTCTTTCTTTGCACAGATAAGAATGCGGTTTTCTGATACGTGCGTCATCATATCGCCATGTCTACCCATTGCGTGTACCCAACCAAACTTCTGTTTGTCTTGGCTACCACAAGGAGTAAAGCGGAATTCTTCAAGTTGTTTCTCTAGCTGATCTGCGTTGAAATCAATATCACGGTTGAAGCGATAGACTAGGCAATTTTTAAACCACATAAATTTTTCTCATACCTTTTTAGAAGTGCTTCATGATATGAGATCTAATTCGATTTGTCCCTAGCTCTGTATCAAAAGTTATAAAGTGAAATGTTTGAGACAGTTATATGAAAATTTGTTTTCAAAGGTCACAAAAGTGTCATAATTAACTCAGATAATGCAATGCGTTGATTAAATACAAAGGCTATTCAATTATGTCGAGAAGGATTCTGGTCGTTGAAGATGAAGCACCTATTCGTGAGATGCTGTGCTTCGTGCTTGAACAAAAAGGCTACCAAGCAGTAGAGGCTGAAGATTACGATACAGCGGTAAACAAGCTATGTGAACCTTTCCCAGATCTAGTATTACTAGATTGGATGCTACCTGGTGGTAGCGGGATAAACTTTATCAAGCACATGAAGCGTGAAGAGTTAACTCGCAACATCCCAGTGGTGATGCTAACGGCTCGTGGCGAAGAAGAAGATAAGGTGCGTGGTTTAGAAGTGGGTGCTGATGATTACATCACCAAGCCATTTTCACCCAAAGAGCTCGTTGCTCGCCTGAAAGCGGTTATCCGCCGTGTAACGCCTACTGCACTAGAAGATGTGATTGATGTACAAGGTCTTAAGCTAGACCCAGTATCTCATCGTGTTACCGCAAGCGAAGGTCCAGTTGATATGGGACCAACAGAGTTCAAAATGCTGCATTTCTTTATGACTCACCAAGAGCGTGTGTACAGCCGAGAGCAGCTGCTTAACAACGTTTGGGGTACCAATGTTTACGTTGAAGACCGAACGGTTGATGTACATATTCGACGCCTGCGTAAAGCGCTTGAGTCTGCAGGTCACGATAAGCTAATCCAAACGGTTCGTGGCGCTGGCTACCGTTTTTCTACAAAGGCTTAATGTGGCTTCGCTGCCCAGTTTACGGAGTCCTGAATGGTTGAAAAGTTAACCTGGAAAAAGCTGGCTTGGGAGCTGGCTTTTTTTTACGCACCATGGGTTTTAGTCGGATGGATATTCGGTTACCTACCTTGGTTGCTGCTGGCTGCTACGGTATTGCAGCTCGGCTGGCATCTACACAACCAAATGCGTTTGTCCGCATGGCTGTGGGATGAGAAGCGTCTAACTCCACCTTCAGGCTCTGGGAACTGGGAATCTCTGTTTAACGGTATTTATCGTATGCAGCAGAGACAGCGTCGCAAACGCAAAGAACTGACTAACCTTATCCGCCGTTTCCGTAACGGTGCAGAATCGCTTCCCGATGCCGTTGTGGTATTTCGTGGAGAAGGGAATATCGTTTGGTGTAACAAGCTAGCTCAGTACTTACTTGGGTTTCGCTGGCCAGACGATTCAGGACAACCGATTTCTAACTTGATCCGCACGCCGGACTTCATCAAGTATCTTAATAAACAAGATTTTTCAGAACCGTTAGAGATGCCTTCGCCACTTAACGTGGAACGTATGCTTGAGCTTCGTATCGTGCCGTATACCGAGGGTGAACACCTGATGGTGGTACGTGATGTTACTCAGCTAAAACAGCTAGAAGGCATGCGTCGTAACTTCTTTGCTAACGTTTCTCACGAGCTACGTACTCCTATGACCGTACTTCAGGGCTACCTTGAAATGACGGAAGATCC
This sequence comes from Vibrio sp. 10N.286.48.F5, assembly GCF_041469785.1. Lineage (NCBI taxonomy): Bacteria > Pseudomonadati > Pseudomonadota > Gammaproteobacteria > Vibrionales > Vibrionaceae > Vibrio > Vibrio sp. 10N.286.48.F5. The sequence goes on from NZ_JBFRLG010000051.1 coordinate 6,023, forward strand.
AGACATGGTCGTTGGGCCTATGTGGCCTAAGGCTCATGGTGTGATGACTGAGCAATTGAATCGCATGAACAGTCTGGTCAATCAGCTATTAACACTTTCAAAAATCGAAGCTGCGCCGATGCATGAGCTCGATGAAGTGGTGAACGTTCCGGCGATGCTTGAGGTTCTTGAGAAAGAAGCGGCGAGCCTTAGCGGTGAGCGCGAGCATAAGCTTGAGTTTGATATCGATAAGAGCCTACGAGTTCTTGCCGATGAAGACCAATTGAGAAGTGCGATATCGAATTTGGTTTATAACGCGGTTAAATACACACCCGCAGGTGCAACGGTCAAAGTGCGTTGGTATCAAACCAGTCAAGGCGCGTGTTTGGATGTGTCAGACACCGGAGACGGTATTGAACCACAACACTTACATCGACTCACAGAACGTTTTTACCGTGTTGATAAAGCGCGTTCACGCGATACTGGTGGTAGTGGTCTTGGGTTAGCGATTGTGAAGCATGCGCTTAGCCATCATGACTCACATTTAGAAATTCAAAGTGAAGTTGGCGTTGGTAGCCGATTCCATTTCACGCTACCTAATCGATTGACCGTGTCATGAATTTTTTGACTCGCAGGATGCGTTTACCCGTAAGCTTGTTGTTAACATTTGCTTTGGTTAACCCCGTTCATGCCGAGCAGGGTGTCGACTCACTTCCTGATTACGCTAAGGTGCCGGGTATTTCAGGGAGCCTATTGTCTGTTGGTTCGGATACCTTGGCGGGTATGACGACATTATGGATGGAAGAGTTCAAGTCTTACTACCCGAATGTGAACGCTCAAGTTCAAGCTTCTGGTTCTTCTACTGCCCCTCCTGCTTTAACGGAAGGCACTGCTCACCTTGGACCAATGAGTCGTCCAATGCGCCTACGAGAAGTCGAAGCGTTTGAAAGAGAGCATGGCTATAAGCCGACAGCACTGAGAGTCGCTATCGATGCGATTGGACTTTTTGTGCATCGTGATAACCCTATTGAAGGGCTCAACTTTCACCAGATTGACAGTATATTCTCAGAGACATTGCGTTGCGGAGCGACTAAGCCGCTAAATAATTGGCAAGATTTGGGCATTGACCAACCGTGGGCAAAACATCGATTTCAACTGTTTGGTCGCAATTCTGTATCGGGGACTTATGGATACTTCAAACAGAATGCACTGTGCGGCGGTGACTTTAAAAATCGTGTGAATGAGCAACCTGGTTCGGCTTCAGTCGTTCAGTCGGTCGCTTCATCCATCAGTGGGATTGGCTACTCGGGCATTGGCTACCGCGTAGCAGGTGTTAAGCTGATTCCTATTGCAGAGCACGGCTCTAATTATGTTGAGCCTACGCGTGAGAATATCTTGAGTGGTGATTACCCTCTATCTCGTTTTCTCTATGTGTATGTGAATAAGCATCCGGATAAACCACTTTCTCCGGTTGAGAGAGAGTTCCTTACTTTTGTATTCTCAAAGCAGGGACAAGAGCTTGTAGAAAAAGATGGTTATTTAGCGATACCGTCTGAGTTCGCAGAGCAAGAATTGGCAAAAGTCGGGCTCTAATTCAGGCTACGACAAACTTAGAAAAAAACGTATGAACAGCTTGCGCGTCGCAAGCTGTTTTTATTTTGACTGTTCGTTATTTTAGCTGCAACGACCATTCTGCATTTTTCCAACGTTGTTGCTCTTCTCTGAGCTCATAATCAAGCAGTTGGTTTTGGGCCAACCAATCGCTGTTAGTTCCTTTCAATTCCCAGTTATCCTGTTGTTCAATCGTTAGAGTCACGTCTGGGGCCAGTGCTTGATTTCGCTGACGGTTGAGTAAGATAGCGAGTCTCAATATACGAATCAGCAGGGTGACTTGTTGCTGAGTAAACAGAGAAAGTTCCGGCAAATCTTGTAGTTTGAGCGCTTTTCTTTGATAGCGAACCAATGCTGATATAAGGCGTTGTTGCTCAGTATTAAAGCCTGGCATTGTCGTATGCTTAAGCAGATAAGCCGAATGGCGGTGATAGCCTTGGAATGCAATGCTTTGTCCTACCTCATGAAGTACTGCAGCCCAACCAAGCAGATCATACAGCTCATTAGTGACCGCAGTTGTCACTTGAGGCTGTACTTGTTTCAGCAATGAAAGAGCGAGCACTTTCACTTTCTCGCCATGAGTTACGTCTACATGGTATCGAGAGACGAGCGTTTCGGCAGTTCTTGTTCGAATATCAATATCTTTAAACCTATCCTCCATGTCATAAAGAACGCCTTCTCTCAGGGCACCATCAGAAAAATGTAACTCCTTGATGTCTAGCGTATCCATTGCTGCTGAAAGAATGGTGACGCCTGCAGCAAACACAGGCTTTCTCTCATCACTTAAGCCTGAAAGATTTACGGTGTTGGATGATGAAAACTCACATAAGTGATTCTTTAAATAGGACAGGCGTTGGGGCGTAATGAGACCATCGGTGAACCCTAAGCCAATGAGTACTTCTTTTATTGATTTCGTGGTACCAGATGAGCCAAAAGCGATTTCCCAAGGGGCTTTTGTGTATTCTTCAATCAATGGCATCAATAGACGAGTAGCTGCGGTATAAGCATCTGAGAAGTGTCGCGAAGTTAGCCCTTCGTCAGCAAAGAAACGTTGAGTGAAGTTGACGCATCCCATCGGTAAACTGCGCATAATTAGAGGAGTAAAGCCTTGTCCGGCGACGAGTTCCGTACTCCCTCCACCGATATCAATAACCAACTTAGATTCAGAAGCGGTTTGAGTGTGTTCTGCTCCGTTATAGATTATTCGAGCTTCTTCTTGACCGGAAATGATCTCTATTGGAAAAGGAAACAGTGGCTTGGCTTGCTCTAAGAAGTCTTTAGCGTTTTTGGCTTTTCTTAGGGTATGAGTCGCAACAACTCTGACATCATCAAGCTCAAAATCCGCCAGTCGTTCTGCGAACACCTTGAGGCATTCTAGGCCTCGCTCGATAGCGCTTTCAGATAGGACGTTACGTTCATCCAATCCATCACCTAATCTCACTTTCTGTTTGTGTCTGCTGACTAATTGCAGGTGTTGATCGAATACTCGGGCAACCACCATGTGAAAGCTGTTCGAACCCAAGTCGATAGCGGCAATACATCGAGAATGTTTGTTATCAATTAGCGGCATGATTTCTTCTCTTGTTTGTACTTCTTGCGAGCAAGTTTCTCCATACGTTTAATATAGTGGTAAGTGGAGAGTTGTGACGTCGGGTAATCAAGTAGGTTTGCTGGTGGTTGTGTGTAAGAGTTGCTCATCGCTTGGTCTAGCACTCGAGCTTTGTTGCTGTCATCGAAATGAAACTCGGTGATATCGATAATGGTTTGCTTGATCTTTGGATCTAAAATTGGAGCTGCAACTTCGATGCGGTGATCAAAATTTCGTGTCATCCAGTCAGCGGAAGATATATAGACCTTCGGCTTTCCAGCGTTACCAAATATCATCACTCTCGGATGTTCGAGGAAACGATCGACCACACTGACTATCTCAATATGATCACTGATGTTGGGTATGCCAGGGACAAGAGAGCACATGCCGCGAATGACCATTCTCACTTTTACATTGGCTTGGCTAGCCTGATAGAGCTTTTCAATGATCTCTCGATCGACCAAGTTGTTGAGTTTTAGAGTGATGCTTGCAGGCTTGTTCTCCATCGCGTTTTGTATTTCATTATCTATCAACTGATACAGACGTTTTCTTGTATTCTTCGGTGACACAATCAGTTGTTTGAACTGTGATTTTTGATAAGGGTTTTCAATATATTTAAAGACTTGTCTCACCTCTTGGGTCAAATCTTCATTCGCAGTGAGCAGAGAAAAATCGGTATACACGCGTGCTGTTACTTCATGAAAGTTACCGGTGCCAATATGGGCGTAATGCGCCGTATGCTTGCCTTCTTTCCGTTTAATGAGCAGCAGTTTGGAGTGGACTTTCAAACTTGGGATGCCATGGATGACTTTTATACCGGCTTCTTGAAGTTTCTTTGTCCACTGAATATTGGCTTGTTCATCAAAGCGAGCTTGCAGCTCGACAACCACTGTGACCTTTTTTCCATTGTGTGCCGCATCGATGATTGAGCTAAGGAGTTTGGAGCCTTCTGCAACACGGTAAACGTTTATTTTTATGGAGGTTACTTTCGGGTCAAAGGAAGCCTGCCTCACGAGCTCAGTGATGTGATTAAAGGTGTGATAAGGGTAATGCAACAAGATGTCACGAGCTTTGATCGCTTCAAAATAGTTTGGATGGTGGCTAAAATGCGCGCACTTAATCGCGGGTAAAGGGCGATTAACTAAATCACGTCGGTTAAGGCTTGGGAACTCAGAGAAATGTTTGAAGTTATGATAGCGACCACCTGCGATGACACTGTCATAGTCAGACAGTTTAAGTCTGACTTGTAAGAAGTTGAGCATTTCAGTTGGCATTTCAGATTCATAGATCAGACGTATCGGCAGTGCCGTTAAGCGCTGTTCTAAACCTAAAGACATCGATTCTAATAGGTTATTTTCATTGTCCTCTTGCAGATCATAATCGGCATCACGTGTCATTTTTATCGCAAAACAACGCAATGAGTCATACTCAAAGAATCCTTTAAGTAAGTCATCCAAACAAAATCGAACTATATTATCTAACAAGATCAAAGTTGTACGCTGCGAACCCGAAGTTTCCGGTAACTTAACAAATCGAGGGAGTGCTTCTGATGGGATTTCGAGTAAGACATATTGAGATGATGCATCACGCTCGATGTCGATGGCTAAGTAACTTTGTTCATCTTTGAGAATATTAAGTAACTGGCTATCTTCGTTCAAGAGAATCGGAGTTAAGTGTGGCAGCACTTTTTTCTTAAAGTACTTTTTTATCCAGCCACTTTGTTCTTCGCTGATTTGTTGTTCGTTGACCAGAAAAATACGATTGCGTACCAATTCCAATAGCAAGTCGTTATACAGTTCATGGAATTGAGCATCGAGCTTGCTTGCTTTGCTCTGCATTTTAGTCAGTAGGCTTTTCGGCGAGTTGGAGGTTAGCTGTGGATCTTGAAGTAAGATCTTTCGCTTCACATCAGCAAATCGGACTTTGTAAAACTCATCGAGGTTTTTCGAGTAAATACCTAAAAAACGAACTCTTTCGATTAAGGGGACTGACTTATCTGCCGCTTCTTGGAGCACTCTTTCGTTGAAGGATAACCAGCTAAGTTCTTTTGTGACATAGTCTTTTTCCATCGAGATGAGAATCCTTGAGTACTGGCTATAGAGCTGATTACTTTAAATTAGAATGGCAAAATGCACAAAATCTATGATCTTACTTTAAGAAATATGGCTAACAAACTTGTTATTAGTTTCAGTTGTTTAACGTAACTTGTAATATAATTGTCATCTAACGTACATATTATGTCAGTAGCTAAAAAAAGGTAGATAAACAGATGGCTTCAGCCCAATTTTCATTGAAAGAGCGCGACAAAAAAAGATGGTTGAAAGATCGTCTCGTCCGTTTTTCGGTGACATGCGGCGCGGTCAGTGTTCTAGCTGCCCTAGTATTGATCTTTGTTTACTTGGCAATGGTCATTTTACCAGTATTTTCAGATACTGGTTTAGAGACAGACCAAGCCGTGAAGACCGTTGCCGTAGAAAAGCCTATCGTCTTATCGGTTGATGAATATGGTCAGCATGCATTTACTATCGAAAAATCTGGCTTGGTACAGTTTTGGGACTTAGAGTCTCAAAATACACACTCTTACTTTGAGCGTGATATTGTAGCCAACCCCATCGCCTTTTCTCGAAATACCCCATCTGAAAATTGGTTTGCCTTTGCCGACAGCGCAAGCAATCTTACTTTTTTCTATCCTGAGTATAGTGCGCCTGTGCTGAAAAAGGGCAGCGAAGCCGAGCCTAAAATTGAGCAAATCACTCTCCCTGAACCGTTTTTAAATGATGAGTCATCAAATGAGGCAACGATCGACAAATTCGCGTTCTCTAAAAATGGACGTGGAATTACGGTTGTCGCTCAGTTAAGTGACCAACGAGTCTTGGTTAAGTGGTATCAGAGTGACCTTACTGGTCAGTATGTTTTTCAGAAGAGCCAATGGCTATCGGATAAGTTGGGCTTGCAGCAGCAACTGCTTGTCACACCTGATGGGCAAACCTTATACCTACGAGCACAATCGGATTTGGTTGTTTTGAAACTATCAGATAACGGTTTTGATGTTCGTGAAGTGATTGATCTTAGCTTAAATGATGCGAAGCATTCCGTGAAAAGCATCGATTTATTGTCTGGCGCATACTCGTTGTTGGTTACGCATGAGGACGGACAGGTTTCTCAATGGTTCGATGTACTCAAAGATGAAAAGCGTAGCCTGACCCATATTCGAGACTTCCAACTTGCTGAACAAGTGCAATTTATTCTTCCTGATACTTATAGAAAGGGTTTTTATAGCTTCTATAAGAACGGCACATTACAAAGCCACTATACGACCAGTGAAAAGCTGTCGCTGTTCGAGCGTGCATTTGATAAATCACCACAATTAGCGGCTATGTCTGCCAATGAACTGCATCTGGCGACGCTGATTGATGGCACCATCAGTGTGGCTAAGGTCGATAATGAATACCCGCAAATATCATTCTCATCGCTTTGGCAAAAAGTCTGGTACGAAAGCTACCCTGAGCCACAATATGTTTGGCAATCAACCTCGGCGAATGATGACTTTGAAGAGAAATTCAGTTTAGTACCCATTACGTTCGGTACCATTAAGGCCGCTCTGTTTGCGATGATGTTTGCCGTGCCGGTTGCTGTGCTCGGAGCCATTTACACCGCATACTTCATGTCTCCACGCATGCGAAGAGTGGTGAAGCCTTCGATAGAACTGATGGAAGCACTTCCGACCGTGATCATCGGATTCTTGGCCGGGCTTTGGTTTGCTCCAATTGTCGAAACGCATTTAACGGCCGTCTTCTCATTAATGGTGTTATTACCGTTGAGTACATTGTTGACGGGGTTAGTTTGGTTCTGCTTACCGAAGATGGTGACGAGTCGTTTCTCTAACGGTTGGCATGCCCTAATATTGATCCCGGTATTGGTGATTACGGTGGTGGCTGTCTTTGCTGGTGGAAACAGCATTGAAGCCTTGTTGTTTGGTGGTGATATTCGTACTTTCTTAGCGAGTTATGGCATCGACTTTGACCAACGCAATGCGCTGGTGGTTGGTTTTGCTATGGGCTTTGCGGTCATCCCAACGATTTTCACTATTGCTGAAGATGCTATTTTCTCTGTACCTAAACATTTATCTGATGGCTCATTAGCGTTGGGTGCGACGGCGTGGCAGACGCTTATTTATGTGGTGTTATTGACGGCGAGTCCAGGTATCTTTTCAGCGGTTATGATGGGCCTAGGTCGAGCGGTTGGCGAAACCATGATCGTCTTGATGGCGACAGGTAACACTCCAATTCTTGACTGGAATATTTTGGAAGGGATGAGAACCTTATCGGCAACGATTGCTGTTGAGCTACCAGAATCAGAAGTAGGCGGTTCTCATTTCCGCTTGCTGTTCTTGGCTGCACTCTTGCTGTTTATCTTTACATTCGCGGTGAACTCAGTTGCTGAGTGGGTTAGACAAAGACTGAGAGATAAATATCGTGCGCTGTAGTTTTAAAGGTTTGCCTCAATGTGTATCAATGGCTTTTAGTGGCTTGACTAGCGTGTCTCTTGATCTTTGCAGCTCCTTGATTTCAGCACGCCAAGAGCAAGGTCGATCATGATGAATAAACTGAAGTCATTATTATCTTGGGTTAAATCGGGCTCTCCGTGGATCTGGCTTACGGGCGGGGCGGTGAGCATCAGTATGCTTTCTGTTCTTGGCCTAATGCTGCTGATTGGTTGGAAGGGCTTAACCTATTTTTGGCCCGCACCTTTGTATCAATGGCAAGTTGACTCCAAAGACTTATCGCTAGTGGTCGATCTTGACGAAACCGTATCAAAACAAGATGTATTGGTTGGTCAGTTATATGAACGAAAATACATCCCGATAGAGCAAGTTCCACAAGTCCATGACCTTTTGTCTCCTCAAAATTTGTCGACTGGGCTGATACAGCGCTTAAGCATCAAAGTTGCTAACAGAGAACTGTACCCTGCGGACTTTGTTTCTATTCTGGATGTTAACTTACGTGAACCCACTACCCCGCTTGATTGGGTTGTGATTGAACGAAGTCGAGGTGGTTATTTCTTTGGTAAGCCGGTGGGTTTTAAAACCGCTTCTGGCACCTTTGATTCGAACATAGACCAAAAGCTCGAACAAGGCTTGGCGTTCGCTGATGCGCTACGTAAAGAAACGTCGCGTGTCGTGAACCAAGAAATTCGTAATATCAGCTGGCAATTGGAAAACCTGCGCTTAGAAAAGCGTAAGCTTGAACTCAATGAGTCAGTGAGTGATGAATACCTTACAACCTATACTCAAACTAAACTGGAATTAAACCGCCAGTTAGGTGAAGCCGAAGTTAAGCTTGAGCACCTTAGAACGCAACTTAATGTCGAAAGCTTGCTGGTTGAGGATATGACAGGCGAGCTGGTCGAGATCTCGCTCAGCCACATTCTGGATTATTGGTACCCAAATAATATGTCTTACCTAGAAAAGGTTGGGCACTGGGGCAAACAAGTTTGGAAATTCTTATCAGAGAACCCACGAGACTCAAACTCTGAAGGCGGTGTATTCCCTGCCATTTTCGGTACAGTACTGTTGGTTATTCTCATGTCGATCGTCGTGATGCCTCTTGGCGTGGTCGCTGCGATATATCTTCATGAATACGCAAAAAACAACGCACTAACACGTTTAATTCGTATCGCCGTGATTAACTTGGCGGGTGTACCGTCGATTGTGTATGGCGTTTTTGGTTTAGGCTTTTTCGTCTATACCATTGGTGGCTCGATTGATACGTTGTTCTATGCAGAGCGATTGCCAGCACCGACATTTGGTACGCCGGGTCTACTTTGGTCAGCACTAACCTTAGCGGTCTTGACGCTTCCAGTCGTTATCGTAACCACGGAAGAGGGCTTAACGCGTATTCCTAGTGCAGTGAGGCACGGTTCATTAGCGCTTGGTGCGACTCAATTTGAGACGCTTTGGCGCATTGTTTTACCGATGGCAAGCCCAGCGATTATCACTGGTTTAATTTTGGCAATCGCGAGAGCCGCGGGGGAAGTTGCACCACTTATGCTGGTGGGTGTTGTTAAATTGGCATCTAGCTTGCCAGTCGATGGTCAGTTTCCGTATTTACACTTAGATAGAAAGTTCATGCATTTAGGCTTTCATATCTATGATGTTGGTTTTCAAACCTCTAATATCGAAGCGGCACGACCTTTAGTGTATGCGACTTCATTTTTATTGGTTACGGTGATTGTTGGGTTGAACTTAACAGCCATCAATATCCGTAATAACTTGCGTGAAAAATACCGAACCTTAGGACAAGATTAGATGTTCTCGATTAATGAAACCTTGGGTTACCAAGCACCACTTGATGTTCACAATCTGAAGGATGAGCAAATTGCTATCTCGATCGAAGGGCTAAATCTTTACTATAAAGAGAGCCAAGCACTTGATGATATCTCGATGCAGATCCCGAAGGGGCAGGTGACGGCGTTTATCGGCCCTTCTGGGTGTGGTAAGTCGACTCTGCTGCGCTGCATTAATCGCATGAACGATCTTGTTGAAGGCTGTAAGGTTTCCGGGAAAGTGAAGCTTCATGGCAAGAACGTCTATCACCCTAAGGTGGATGTTGCGACCTTACGACGCCGTGTGGGTATGGTATTCCAGCGTCCAAACCCTTTTCCTAAATCTATTTATGAGAATGTGGTTTATGGCTTGAGGCTACAAGGCGTTAGCAACAGCCGAGACCTTGATGATGCGGTTGAACGCTCTCTGCGCGCTGCTGCGTTATGGGATGAAGTGAAAGATCGGTTGCATGAGAATGCTTTTGGTTTATCTGGCGGTCAACAGCAGCGTTTGGTTATCGCTCGTGCGGTTGCGATTGAGCCTGAAGTGCTGTTGTTAGATGAGCCGACATCGGCACTCGATCCGATTTCTACTTTGACGATTGAAGAGTTGATCAACGATCTCAAAACGCAATACACAGTGGTGATTGTTACCCACAACATGCAACAAGCCGCGCGTGTAAGTGACCATACTGCCTTTATTCATATGGGAAAATTGATCGAGTACTCAGATACGGACTCAATTTTTACGTCTCCATTGAAAAACCAGACGGAAGACTACATTACTGGTAGATATGGCTAACCTCTCCAAAGGTGTCATCTAGAGCTAAGTCACTCTACAAAAATGGCTTTCTTCATTTCTTTCAAGGAGCAAGTATGCATTTCGGTCGCCACATTTCAGGGCAATTCAATGTCGAGTTAGAATCGATCCGTACTCATGTATTGACCATGGGCGGGTTAGTGGAGCAGCAACTCTCGTTTGCAATGCAGGCGCTTCATAAAGACGATGTTGAATTGGCCAAAAAAGTGATTCGTGATGACCACAAAGTGAATGCGATGGAAGTGTCGATTGATGAGGCTTGTACTCGAATCATTGCAAAGCGTCAGCCGACAGCGAAGGATCTGCGTTTGATTATGGCGATCATCAAAACGATTACCGATCTGGAACGTATTGGCGATGTTGCTTCTAAAATTGCGCAAGGTGCTATTGAGATCCCTTCAACCAAAGAGCAAAAATGCCATGTTTCGTTAGAGCCTCTTTGCCGTCAGGCAATCACCATGCTTCACCAAGTGTTAGATGCTTTTGCTCGTATGGATGTTGATGCGGCTGCTGAAGTTCACAAACTTGATGATAAGTTGGATGCGGAATACGAAGCCGTTATTCGTCAGTTAATGACCTATATGATGGAAGACCCTAAGAACATCCCTAATATTTTGCAGGTGATGTGGTCAGCTCGTGCGATTGAGCGAGTGGGAGACCGCTGCCAAAATATCTGCGAATACATTATTTACTTTGTGAAGGGTAAAGATGTACGTCACCTCGGTGATCAAAGCCTTGATGACGCACTAAAATAGAGCTTATCTTTAGAAGCTAATAATGGCACCAAGATTGAAATTGACCGTTGTGTCGTAAGGCACAAAGGTTTTATTGTGATCAAAGATATTCATATCAACACCTGCACGTAGTCCAAGCATTGGTGTCGCTTGGTAAACGTAGGCACCACCTAGGCTTATACCATGTGTTGTTTTCTCTTCTACTTCGCCTGAGCGCGTTTTTGTACCGTCATAACTTGCCACACCAATTTCAGCCTGAAAGCCGTGGATTTGGTTTCTTCCAAACATGTTTTGCTTCGTAACAGGTTTAAATCAAGAGAGCTGAATAAGTCTTTAGCCATATCTATCCATGAAAATTTTCTGCGCTATTAAATCTAATATACGTCAGTCAGTTAGATTAGTCAGCGAGGTTCTCTGGATTTATGCTGGCGACTATTGCCCTAAGCGGTGAGGGCGGCTCTCACATCAGATATCTTACTCGCATCTGTCACTGGGATCTGATAATCATCAATATTATCACTGCCCATTTGAGCACTTGAGTTGTTTTCCATTAGACTCGGCCTTGTCGATTTACCTGAAAGGTGAAGAGCAGGTACTTGAGTAGCGCTTTGAATCATTTTGGCATTCGCAGCGTTAACGCCAGCCCCCGCCATGATATCAATTCGTCCATCGGCTTGTTTGACCATTGCAGCCAATACATCGATACCTTGCTCAGCATTAGCAGCAAGCCCTGATGTCAGGACTCTTTCGCATCCAAGTGTAATGATTTGTTCTAATGCTGCTTGGAAATCAGAGCTTTGATCGATGGCTCTGTGGAAGGTAATCCCAAGCTTTAACGAGTGCGCTTTGTCAGCCAGTTGTTGCATCTTTGGCATATCAATACTTCCGTTCGGCGCTAACACACCAAGTACGACCCCATCCAATCCTGCATTTGCGCAAGCTTCAATATCTTCAAGCATACAGAGCATATCGTCGTTATCGAAAATGAAGTCGCCTTGTCTTGGGCGTATCATAGCGTAGACCGGAACCGACGAAACTATTGCCGCTTGTTTCATCATTCCGAAGCTTGGAGTTAATCCACCAAGTGCTAATGAAGAGCAAAGCTCAATTCGATTCGCGCCACCAGATAGTGCGGTATGAAGAGATTCTAAGTTATCGATACAGACTTCAATTTCGGTGTTCATCGTGTTTATCCGTTCAAAAAGATACTGATGAAATAATAGCAATCTAGGTGTGATTCTGAATAGATGGGGATAAGGGAAAATAGAGGTAAAGTTTAGGTTTATCGCTACCTCAATTATCTATTACAAGAGTCAGTCTAGGGGAGCGAGGAGGGGGGAAACAAAAAGCCCGAAGCGTTAACTTCGGGCTTTTAATAGGACTTTACTTCTTAACTGATTGGCGGTGCGCTTTGCGCTATTAGCTTATGCTTTATGTCTCTTTAAAGAGAATCTTCCAACCATTAACCCGCGTTGAGTTCGGGCTTAAGAGGAAATTACTTGCTTAGGTCGTCAGCGTGCTCAGATAGGAATGCTGCAACACCTTTTGGAGATGCGTCCATACCTGATTTACCTTCTTCCCATTGTGCAGGACAAACTTCACCGTTCTTCTCGTGGAAGTTTAGTGCGTCTACCATGCGTAGCATTTCGTCGATGTTACGACCTAGTGGAAGATCGTTAACTACTTGGTGACGAACAAGACCGTCAGCGTCGATTAGGAAAGAACCACGGAAAGCAACGCCTGCTTCTGGGTGCTCAACATCGTATGCTTTACAGATTTCGTGCTTAACGTCAGCAACTAGTGGGTATTTAACTTGACCGATACCGCCGTCAGCGATAGCAGTGTTACGCCATGCGTTGTGAGAGAATTGAGAATCGATAGAAACACCGATTACTTCAACGCCTTTAGCTTGGAAATCTTCTAGACGGTTGTCGAAAGCGATTAGCTCTGAAGGACAAACGAAAGTGAAGTCTAGTGGGTAGAAGAAAACAACCGCTTTCTTACCTTTAGTGAATTCTGCGAAGTTGAAGTTATCAACGATCTCACCGTTACCTAGAACAGCTGCTGCAGTAAAGTCAGGGGCTTGACGACCTACTAGTACCATTTTGGAATCTCCTAAAAAATTAGTTGGCCCAACACATCTTTGTTTGGGCTCCGTTTCTACGCGACAAACTATAGTACAATCGGTACTATAGAAAAAAGCGAATTAAATAGATTAAGTTCATCGAAAAAAGCGATAAGCTTATTCTTTGTCCTTTTCTTAGGTCTTAGGACCTTCGTGTAACTTATCCTACTCATATTACAAAGTAATTTCATGAATAAATGGCCAAGTCTTAAGCAACTTCACTATCTTGTTACTCTTCACGAAACACGCCACTTTAGCGACGCCGCTGATCGCTGTTTCGTCAGCCAATCAACTCTTAGTAAAGGTATTCAAAACCTAGAAGAGCTGATCGGTTGCCCTCTGTATGAGAAAAAAGATAAGAAGAGCCCACTTGTTTTTACTCAAGCGGGAGAGCTGGTGGTGAAGCACGGTCGAGAGTTATTGGCGAAAGGTCAAGATTTGGTTGAACTCGGGAACCTATGTAACGGCGATGCGATGCAAGGTCAGCTGCGAGTAGGGTGCATTCCTACCATTGCGCCATTTCTTTTGTGCGATTTGGTACAAGAAGCCAACCAGCGCTTTCCTCAGCTAAACTTACTGCTACGTGAAGACACGACAACGAACTTACTCGCGGCACTGCGCCATGGTGAGTTAGATGTATTGATTCTGGCTCTGCCTGTTGATATCGACAACATGGAGAGCAAAGTGGTTGGGCAAGATCCTTTTAGAATGGTGATCAGCCGTAATCAAGCTGACGGTATTCGTGTACCAATTAAATACGATGACCTGCCAGACGAGTCTGTATTCTTGTTGGAGAACGAGCACTGTTTAACTGAACACGCAGTATCAGCGTGTAAGTTAACCGACAAAGAGAAGATCAACCCGTTCACAGCAACGAGCCTTCACACATTGGTACAGATGGTCGCGAACGGTTTAGGTACTACCTTTATCCCGCAAATGGCGATCGACCACGGTTTATTGGAAAACCAGAATCTCGTTGTGATCGATCCTCCTGGTCAGCAGGCCTACCGAGATATTGGCCTTGTCTGGCGACCAAGCTCTTCGCGTCGTGAGACATTCCATCAATTAGCGGATGTGGTATCTGAGCTTCTATAATAATCCGCTGCGACAACAATCCCTCTGAGCGGCTGAATTGGCCGCTCTTCTTTATATCAATTCCGAGCGTTACTCTACTTCTGCTTCTTCTGGCTCTACTTCTTCTTGCAGCTCCAGTAAATTGATCGCTATCGTGACAAAATCGCTGTCTGTAATAATGCCTACTAGTTCGTGGTTTTCTACGACAGGTAAACAGCCCACTTTATGTTTCTGCATGTAGATAGCCGATTCTTTTAATCCTGCACGCGGCTCTACCGACATAACACTTTTGTGCATGATGTCGTTGAGGGGAGTAGCAAGAGTAAAAGATTGAGCTTGTGGGATGTTTTGTAGGCTGGATTCTTGAGCGGCGAGAACGTCTCGTTGTGTGACGACACCTAGTAGTTGCCTGTTGGAATCGACGACCGGAATATGGCGGATATCAAGTGCTTCCATCATGTGCTTAGCATCGGCCAGTGAGTGTGAGCGCAATAGGGTATGAGGGTTGCGAGTCATCATATCTTCAACCTTGATCATACGAACCTCCTTCTTTTTTATTTGTTGCTATTACTATAGTTTTTTATCCAAAAAATAACTGAGATCTGACGCATTCTTGGGTGAGTTTTATGCAACTAATTCTTTAGCTTGAGGAGGTGAATCAGTCGCATTATTTTACGCCTCTTTACAATAATCCAGTGCTGTAAACCTTGCTATTGCGGCTCGTGTGCCTATACTAGCCCACTGCGAAATTTTTAGTCGTGTTTGCGATGTGTTTCTGGTAACGATTGACTTACCGTAACGATTATCCAGCAACTACGATTTATGATTCGTCAACGGCACAAATCTCATCAACTAAGACAAGACTAGACACATGCAAGTTTCAGATTTTCACTTTGACCTACCAGATGAACTCATTGCTCGCTACCCTCAAGAGGAGCGTACAGCAAGCCGCCTGCTTAAATTAGATGGCAACAGCGGTAACCTAGCTGATGGTTCGTTTAAAGACGTTTTAGACTTGGTTGAGCCAGGCGATCTTGTTGTTTTCAATAACACTCGAGTGATTCCAGCTCGTGTATTTGGTCGCAAGGCATCAGGAGGTAAGCTTGAAGTGCTGGTTGAACGTATGCTTGATGAGAAAAGCATTCTTGCGCATGTTCGTTGTTCTAAATCACCGAAGCCGGGTACCAAGTTGTTCCTTGGTGAGAACGATGAATATGAAGCTGAAATGGTGGCGCGTCACGATGCGTTATTCGAAATCCATTTCACATCTGATCAAAGCGTTTTAGAGATTCTTAACAGTGTTGGTCACATGCCACTGCCTCCTTACATCGATCGTCCTGATGAAGATGCAGATAAAGAGCGCTACCAGACTGTCTATAATGAAAAGCCCGGTGCGGTTGCAGCTCCAACAGCGGGTCTTCATTTTGATGACAAGCTAATGGCTGACATGAAAGAGAAAGGTGTTGAGTTTGCTTATGTGACGCTTCACGTTGGTGCTGGTACGTTCCAGCCAGTAAAAGTCGATAATATAAATGATCACCACATGCATGCTGAGTACGTTGAAGTCCCGCAAGAAGTGGTTGACGCCGTAGCTGCAGCAAAAGCTCGTGGCGGTCGTATTATTGCCGTTGGTACAACATCAGTACGCTCACTAGAAAGTGCAGCGCAAGATGCGTTGAAGAAAGGCACAGAGTTGGTTCCTTTCTTTGGTGACACTGAAATCTTTATCTTCCCTGGTTACGAATACCAGTTGGTGGATTGCTTGATTACCAATTTCCACTTACCAGAATCAACGCTGATTATGTTGGTGAGTGCATTTGCAGGTTACGACAATGTGATGGGCGCATACGATCACGCAGTGAAGAGCGAATATCGTTTCTTCAGCTACGGTGATGCCATGTTCATCAATAAGAAAACAAGCTAATTTAAGCTAGTTATAAACGATATACATAAGAATTTACGGGTGCTAGCAGTAAGCTAGGAGTCGGGCAGGGTGTCTGTCTAATCTCTCGCAAGGAATACGCGACCGCTCCTCATAGAGCTCACTGGACTGAACTTTTGTTTGGCTTAAGGTTCTGAATTAACAGTCAGATTGTTTCTCTGGCATATTGGAGGCTTCGTGAAATTAAAATACGAACTTAAAAAAACTAATAGCGGCGCACGTCGTGGTCAACTTCAGTTTGAACGCGGTACCGTTGAAACCCCAGCATTCATGCCTGTAGGTACTTACGGTACTGTTAAAGGTATGACACCTGAAGAAGTAAAAGACACAGGTGCTGAAATCCTATTAGGTAACACATTCCACCTATGGCTACGTCCTGGTCAAGAAATCATGAAAATGCACGGTGACCTGCACGATTTCATGAACTGGCACGGTCCTATCCTGACTGATTCAGGCGGCTTTCAAGTATTCAGCCTAGGTGCAATGCGTAAAATCACTGAAGAGGGTGTTCATTTCCGTAACCCTGTAAACGGTGACAAGATCTTCATGGACGCTGAGAAGTCTATGGAAATCCAAAAAGATTTAGGTTCAGACATCGTAATGATCTTCGATGAGTGTACGCCTTACCCTGCGACACACAAAGAAGCAAAAGACTCAATGGAGATGTCTCTTCGTTGGGCTGAGCGTTCACGTAACCACTTCGACAAACTTGAAAACCCGAACTCACTGTTCGGTATCGTTCAAGGTGGCGTGTACGAAGACCTTCGTGATGTATCCGTTAAAGGCCTAACAGAAATTGGTTTTGACGGTTACGCAGTAGGTGGCCTAGCAGTAGGCGAACCAAAAGAAGATATGCACCGCATTCTTGAGCACACATGTCCTCAACTGCCAGAAGATAAGCCACGTTACCTAATGGGCGTAGGCAAACCGGAAGACTTGGTTGAAGGTGTTCGCCGTGGTATCGACATGTTTGACTGTGTAATGCCAACGCGAAATGCACGTAACGGCCACCTGTTTGTGACTGAAGGTGTGATCAAGATCCGTAATGCGAAGCATAAAACCGATACAACACCACTAGATTCAGAGTGTGACTGTTACACTTGTAAGAACTACAGCAAGTCGTACTTACACCATTTGGATCGTTGTAACGAAATCCTAGGTGCTCGACTGAACACGATTCATAACCTGCGTTTCTACCAACGAGTAATGTCAGACATTCGTCAGTCTATCGATGAAGACCGCTTTGAAGAGTTCGTTGCAGAGTTCTACGCAAGAATGGGGCGTGAAGTGCCACCACTAGGTAAAGAATCTTAGTATTTCTTTTTTGCGAGCCCTATCTCTCTTCCGAGTGATGGGGCTTGAAAATAAAGGGATGCGACCCAATTAGACAAACAATTACGAAAATATAAATAGAGGATGTTTTAAATGTTTATTTCTCAAGCTCACGCAGCAGCAGAAGGTGCACCAGCAGGCGGCGGTTTCGAAATGCTTATCATGCTAGGTATGTTCGCTGTGATCTTCTACTTCATGATCTACCGTCCACAAGCTAAGCGTGTTAAAGAGCACAAGAACCTTATGTCTTCTATGGGCAAAGGTGATGAAGTTCTTACAAGCGGCGGCCTAATTGGCAAGATCACTAAGATTGCAGAAGACAGCGACTACGTTGCTATCGAACTGAATGCAAACAACGAAGTAGTTATCAAGAAAGACTTCGTTACAGCAGTGCTACCAAAAGGTACTCTGAAATCTCTATAAACAGCTAGAGGATCCTCGCTGTGCTAAACCGTTACCCGTTATGGAAGTACCTGATGGTGGTGTTTACTATCGCCATCGCTGCGTTGTACGCACTTCCGAATATATACGGTGAAGATCCGGCAGTTCAAGTTACAGGGGCGCGCGGCGCCTCTGTAGATATGTCTACGCTGGATGCTGTCACCAATGCTCTTGAAGCTGAAAACCTTTCTACTAAATCCGTTGCTCTAGAAAACGGTTCCATTCTTGTTCGCTTTAACGATACAGACTCTCAAATTAGTGCTCGTGATGTCATCACTGAAGCATTAGATGAAGATGTAATCGTTGCTTTAAACTTAGCGGCTTCAACTCCTGATTGGCTTGAATCTATTGGTGCTGCACCAATGAAACTTGGTCTTGACCTACGTGGTGGTGTTCACTTCTTGATGGAAGTGGATATGGACGCTGCGATGCAAAAGCTGGTTGGCCAACAAGAAGAAGCGTTCCGTAGTGAACTTCGTGAAGAGAAAATCCGTTACCGTGCAATTCGCCCGTCTGGTAAAGATGCGGTTGAAGTGATTCTACGTAACGCCGAGCAACTTGCTGAAGCTAAATCGCTACTGCAATCTAAGCACCAAGACATGACGTTTGTAGATTCTGAATCTAATGGTCGTTTTTCTTTGGTTGCTAGCTTCACAGAGGCTCGTCTTCAAGAAATCCGCAACTATGCGGTAGAGCAAAACATTACCATTCTACGTAACCGTGTTAACGAACTTGGTGTTGCTGAACCTTTGGTTCAACGTCAAGGCTCTAGCCGTATCGTAGTGGAATTGCCTGGTGTTCAAGACACGGCTCGCGCTAAAGAAATTCTTGGTGCTACCGCGACGCTTGAGTTCCGTGAAGTGGATAGCAGTGCTGACTTAGCCGCTGCCGCTTCTGGTCGTGCCCCTGCGGGTAGCGAAATCAAGCAAGATCGTGATGGTCGTCCTGTGGTACTTAAGAAGCGCGTTATTCTAGGCGGCTCAAGTATTACTGATGCAAGCTCAAGTGTTGATGAATATGGTCGTCCTCAAGTTAACATCTCGCTAGACAGCGAAGGTGGTAGCAAGATGTCTGCATTCTCTCGTCAGAATATCGGTAAGCTAATGGCAACGGTATTTGCAGAGTACAAAGACAGCGGTCGTAAAACACCGGAAGGTCGAGTTATCTTGAGTAAGCACGAAGAAGTGATTAACCAAGCGACGATTCAATCTGCGCTAGGCCGTAACTTCCGTATTACGGGTATCGATTCAACGGCTGAAGCTCATAACTTGGCACTTCTACTGCGTGCTGGTGCATTGATTGCGCCTATCTCGATTGTAGAAGAACGTACGATTGGTCCATCTATGGGTCAGCAAAACATCGATATGGGTATCATGGCGATGGTTTGGGGTATGGCTGCTGTAATGCTGTTTACACTGCTTTACTACCGTAGCTTTGGTCTGATTGCGAACGTTGCGCTAATGGCTAACTTGGTGTTGATTATCGGTGTGATGTCGATGATTCCGGGGGCTACCATGACCCTGCCAGGTATTGCCGGTATCGTATTAACGGTCGGTATGGCGGTTGATGCGAACGTTCTGATCTTTGAGCGTATACGTGAAGAGCTTCGAGATGGACGCAGTCCACAACAAGCGATTCACCAAGGTTACGCGAACGCATTCAGCACAATCGCCGATGCCAACATCACCACACTACTAACAGCAATTATTCTATTTGCTGTGGGTACTGGTGCTATCAAAGGCTTCGCGGTAACGCTGTCTATCGGTATCTTGACTTCAATGTTTACAGCTATTGTCGGAACACGTTGTATCGTGAACCTGATGTATGGCGGCAAACGCGTTAAAAAACTGTCGATCTAAGGCTAGGAATTAATATGTTTCAGATTCTAAAAGCAGACAAAATGATCGACTTTATGCGTTGGTCAAAGGTTGCCTTTGTTTTTTCTATCTTGATGATTGGTACTGCTATCTTCACCCTAACAACGAAATCGTTGAACTGGGGGCTAGATTTTACTGGCGGTACTCTGATTGAAGTTGGTTTTGAACAACCGGCACACCTTCCTGATATTCGTAGTGCACTAGAAGCCGAAGGCTTTGGTGATGCAACGGTACAGAACTTCGGTTCAGCTCGTGATGTGATGGTTCGTTTACGTCCACGTGATGGCGTAGCGGGCGAAACGCTTGGTAACCAAATCCTTTCTGCAATTGAGAATGGTACTGGTGAGCAAGTTGAGATGCGTCGTATCGAGTTCGTTGGCCCTAATGTGGGTGACGAGCTAACAGAAGCGGGTGGCCTTGCTATCCTTGTTTCTCTGATCTGTATCTTGATCTATGTGTCAGTGCGATTCGAATGGCGTTTGGCAGCAGGTGCGGTACTAGCACTGGCGCACGACGTTATCATCACACTGGGTGTGTTCTCTCTAATGCAAATTGAGGTGGATCTTACCATCGTAGCAGCCTTGCTAACGGTAGTCGGTTATTCCCTCAACGATACCATAGTCGTATTTGACCGTATTCGTGAGAACTTCCGCAAGATGCGTAAGGGTGAAGCACCTGAAGTACTGAACAGCTCAATCACACAAACATTGAGCCGTACATTGATTACTTCTGGTACAACGTTATTCGTAGTTATCGCGCTGTTCGCTCAGGGCGGTGCTATGATTCACGGCTTCGCGACTGCACTTCTATTGGGTATTACTGTTGGTACTTATTCTTCTATCTACGTTGCATCTGCACTCGCTATGAAGTTGGGTATTACGCGTGAACACCTAATGCCACCACAAGTGGATAAAGAAGGTGAAGAGTTTGACGAAATGCCTTAGGCCTTGGCTTAACAATTTTCGCTGAACCAAAAAAACCGCTAGGCAACTAGCGGTTTTTTTACGTCTGTATTCTAGGGAAGCTCAATACAATTTAGCGTTGAAGTATGTTGAACTTCATTTCACTAAGAGACATCCTGATCGTATCTCGTATCTCGTATCTCGTATCTCGTATCTCGTATCTCGTATCTCGTATCGCAGATACAAAAAAGCCTCGCTATAGCTATATAGCGAGGCTTTGGAATTTTTATGCGCCCTTAAAATAGGGAGCGTTAACGTAAGGTCTGAATTACTTCAGCATACCTTCGTTAGCGTTCTCACGAACGTGCTTAAGAATAGACTTAACACCACGTGCGCTTGAAGCAACAACATTACCAGAAGTCATGTAATCAGTACCGCCAGCAAAGTCAGTCATGATAGCACCAGCTTCACGAGCGATTAGATCGCCAGCTGCTAGATCCCATGGCTTAAGGCCAAGTTCTAGGTAACCATCAACACGGCCAGCTGCTAGGTAACATAGGTCAAGAGCAGGAGAACCTGTACGACGGAAATCAGCACAGTCGATGAATAGACCAGAGATGATCTTCATGAAAGATTCAGAGTGTTGTTTTTGCTTGAATGGGAAACCAGTCGCTAGAACAGTACCTTGAAGGTCTTTTAGTTGAGTAACACGCATACGAGCGTTGTTAAGTTGAGCGCCAGCGCCACGTTGAGCTGTGAATAGCTCGTTTAGCATTGGGTCATAAACACAAGCAACTTCTGTACGACCGTTCATGCGAACAGCGATAGATACAGAGAAGTGAGGGAAACCTTTTACAAAGTTGTTGGTGCCATCCAGTGGGTCAACGATCCATTGTACATCAGAGTCTTTACCTTCAGTCAGGCCTTTCTCTTCAGAAATAATGCTGTGCTCTGGGTAAGATGCTTTGATTGTCTCAATGATCATGTACTCAGCTTCTTGAGCAATGTTAGTAACGTAATCGTTGTTACCTTTTAGAGACGATTCGATCTTATCAGTTGTTTCTAGAGATTTAGCAATATGGTTGCCAGCTTTACGCGCAGCGCGTATCGCAATGTTTAGCATTGGATGCATATGGTTTTTCCCACAAGATGTTAAAGAACAATTTAAAGCGGCGGCGAGTATACCAAAGTTTTACCAAAAGGGAAGTGGTTATTTTTTGAACTCTTGGTTTCACATTACGCGAAGGGTCTGACCATTTTACTTTGCTATGTGTTAATATCTCGCGATTATTTTTAAAGTGGTGTCATATAGCATGTTAGACAATGTAAAAGTCGTTCTGGTTGGTACGTCTCATTCGGGAAATATCGGATCAGCAGCTCGCGCAATGAAAGTGATGGGTTTGAGTCAATTAGTTCTTGTAGACCCTCAATGTGAAGTTGACGAGCAGACCTTAGCACTGGCTGCGGGTGCAGGTGACATCGCAGAAAACGCGACCATCGTTTCTACATTAGACGAAGCCGTAAAAGACTGTGGTTTGGTGGTTGGTTCGAGTGCACGTTCACGTACGCTTGAATGGCCAATGCTTGAGCCTCGTGAGTGTGGACAAAAGTTTGCGATTGAAGGTCAAAAGCACCCAGTCGCATTAGTGTTCGGCCGTGAACGTACTGGCTTGACTAACGATGAGCTTCAGAAGTGCCACTTCCATGTATGTATCCCAGCTAACCCTGAATACAGCTCGCTAAACCTAGCAATGGCAGTGCAGACTCTGAGCTACGAAGTGCGTGTAGCTCACCTTGATATGGTCGCTAGCCAATATCAGCCACAGCAACAAGATGAGTACCCTCGTCACGAAGAACTAGAAATGTTCTATGAGCACCTTGAAAAAGTGATCATTGATACCCAATTTATCTCTAAGGATAAGCCAGGTCAGGTGATGAATAAACTACGTCGTCTGTTCAGTCGAGCTCGTCCAGAGTTGCAAGAGATCAACACTCTACGCGGCATTTTGACTTCAATTGAGAAGAGCAAAAACGACAAATAAAAACCACACAAACCCTAAGGGTGAATACTTGACTAAAATAGTCAACTAAATACTTGACCAATTTAGTCAGGTATGGGAAGATTCCAACCACATAAACAATGTGGATTCGGTGTGATATGAAACTTACATCTAAAGGAAGATATGCGGTAACAGCTATGCTAGATGTAGCACTGCATTCGCAAAAAAGCCCAGTTCCTCTGGCTGATATTTCAGAGCGACAGGGCATCTCATTATCTTACTTAGAACAGCTATTTTCTAAGTTACGTAAAGCTGGCTTAGTTGCTAGTGTTCGTGGTCCTGGCGGTGGTTACCGTTTAGGTGCTGAAGCGAGCGACATCGCTGTCGGAACTGTAATTGCTGCAGTAGACGAATCAGTTGATGCAACTAAGTGTCACGGTCGAGCAGATTGCCAAGGTGGTAGTCGTTGTTTAACTCACACTCTTTGGCGTGATTTAAGCTCCCGAATCAGCAGCTTCTTAAATGACATTACGCTCGGTGAGCTAATGAAAGATAACGAAGTTTTAGAGATTTCTGATCGTCAAGATATCGATCTTGCGGTTAATAATGGTTTTGCACATAAAAATACGAGCACTACAACGATTAGTGCAGCACCTCACGGTGTTAATGCCCGCTCTTAGCGGTCAGTTTTTACATTGGAGTAGAAAATGAAACTGCCTATTTACTTTGACTATTCAGCTACATGCCCAGTCGATCCACGTGTTGCTGAAAAAATGGTTCAGTGCATGACGATGGACGGTAACTTCGGTAACCCTGCATCTCGTTCACACCGTTACGGCTGGCAGGCAGAAGAATCAGTAGATAATGCTCGTGAGCAAATTGCCGATCTACTAAATGCAGACCCACGTGAGATTGTTTTCACGTCAGGTGCTACAGAGTCAGACAACCTTGCTATCAAAGGTGCAGCGCACTTTTACGAGAAGAAAGGTAAGCACGTAATCACGTGTAAAACAGAACATAAAGCGGTTCTTGATCCATGTCGCCAACTAGAGCGTGAAGGTTTTGAGGTGACTTACCTTGAGCCTGAAGCAAACGGCATCATTGATTTAGACAAGCTACAAGCAGCAATGCGTGAAGATACGGTTCTTGTTTCTATCATGCACGTAAACAACGAGATTGGTGTAATCCAAGATATCTCTGCAATCGGCGAATTATGTCGTTCACGCAAGATCATCTTCCACGTTGATGCGGCTCAGTCTGCGGGTAAAATCCCACTAGATGTAAAAGAGATGAAAGTTGACCTTATCTCTCTTTCTGCACACAAAGCATACGGCCCTAAAGGCATTGGTGCTTTGTACGTTCGTCGTAAGCCACGTATTCGTCTTGAAGCACAGATGCACGGTGGAGGTCACGAACGTGGTTTCCGTTCTGGTACGCTTGCTACTCACCAAATCGTGGGTATGGGTGAAGCTTTTGCTGTCGCTAAACAAGACATGCAGAAAGATTATGACCACGCACTAGCACTTCGCGAGCGTCTATTGAAAGGGGTTCAAGATCTAGAAGCAGTAACGGTAAATGGCGACTTAGATCAACGTGTACCACATAACCTAAACGTGAGCTTTGCTTTCGTTGAAGGTGAATCTCTGCTTATGTCTTTAAAAGACTTAGCGGTATCATCAGGTTCTGCATGTACATCAGCGAGTCTTGAGCCTTCATACGTTTTACGCGCTCTTGGCTTAAACGATGAACTGGCACACAGCTCAGTACGTTTTTCATTCGGCCGTTTCACTACGGAAGAAGAAATCGACTACGCGATTGCACAAATCCGTGTAGCAGTAAATAAATTACGCGACATGTCTCCTCTATGGGATATGTATAAAGAAGGGATTGATTTGAACACTGTTGAGTGGGCTCATCACTAATCTCACGGAAATAGAGGATTCGAGGTAACTATCATGGCATATAGCGAAAAAGTAATTGATCACTACGAAAACCCACGTAACGTAGGTTCGTTTGATAAAGAAGATCCAAGTGTAGGTAGCGGCATGGTTGGCGCACCAGCTTGTGGTGACGTAATGAAACTGCAAATCAAAGTATCTGCAGAAGGTATTATTGAAGACGCAAAATTCAAGACTTACGGTTGCGGTAGCGCAATCGCTTCTAGCTCACTAGTCACTGAGTGGGTTAAAGGTAAAAGTATTGATGAAGCAGCTGCTATTAAAAACTCTGAAATCGCAGAAGAGCTAGAGTTGCCACCAGTGAAAGTTCACTGTTCAATTCTTGCTGAAGATGCAATCAAAGCAGCGGTTGCGGATTACAAAAAGAAGCACTAATCGTTTCTACAACGTAATCACTTCAAAAAAGTAATATTTGGGAGCACCCTTTGTGCTCCCCCTGAGTTCTCAATTTATATAAAACACAAGGTTGTAGTATGGCCATCACCATGACAGATAAGGCAGCAAGCCGAGTTCAAGCTTTCCTAGATAACCGAGGTAAAGGTATCGGGTTGCGCTTAGCGGTAAAAACTACTGGCTGTTCGGGTATGGCGTATGTACTGGAATTCGTTGACGAGCTCAACGAAGAAGACGAAGTGTTCGAGCATTCAGGTGTTAAGGTCATCATTGATCCAAAGAGCCTAGTTTACCTAGACGGTACTGAGCTTGATTACGTAAAAGAAGGCCTAAACGAAGGTTTTGAATTCAACAACCCTAACGCGAAAGGCGAATGTGGTTGTGGTGAGAGCTTCAATGTATAAACGCCTCAATCGTTGAGCGTTTATAATGAGCGAAGAATAAAATTAGGCTCTAAGTAAAGAGCCTAAACTTAGGACCACCGTTACATGAATCATTTCGAATTATTTGGGCTACCACTTCAGTTTCAACTGGATGGTAGCCTTCTTTCTTCTCAGTTTAGAGATCTGCAACGCCAATTCCACCCTGATAAATTTGCCACGGCTTCTGAGCGAGATCGCTTGCTGGCTGTGCAAAAAGCTGCGCAAATCAATGATGCGTACCAGGTGTTGAAAAATCCAGTCAGCCGCGCTGAATACCTGTTAGTTCAACATGGTGAGGATATTCGTGGTGAGCAGCAGACTATGCAAGATCCTATGTTCCTGATGGAGCAAATGGAATTGCGTGAAGAGCTGGAAGATATCGCCGACAGTTCTGATCCTGAAGATGCTTTGTTTGCATTTGAAGGAAAGGTTAGCAAAATGTATAAACAACAATTAAGCGCTATCCAACAAGAACTCGACAGCGAAGCTTGGTTAGAAGCTGCAGACCGAGTAAGAAAGCTTAAGTTTATTGCAAAATTAAAGAATGAAATCGAGTTAGTTGAAGATCGTTTGATCGGCTAGTTCGTATAACAAGGACACATCCATGGCACTACTTCAGATTGCAGAACCAGGGCAAAGCGCCGCTCCTCACCAGCACAAGCTTGCAGTGGGTATTGATTTAGGTACAACAAACTCATTGGTTGCGTCAGTGCGCAGTGGTGAGGCAAGCACGCTTGTTGATCAACAAGGTCGCAGTATTCTCCCTTCCGTTGTTCACTATCAGTCAGAGTCGTACACCACTGGTGATGAAGCGCGTGTAAATGCACAAACTGATCCTAAAAATACCATTATCTCAGTTAAGCGATTAATCGGTCGTTCACTGTCAGATATTCAACAGCGATACCCATCTCTGCCATATCAGTTTGAAGAAAGTGATAATGGCCTGCCTGTGATTAACACAGCGCAAGGAAATAAGAACCCAATTCAAGTATCTGCAGATATCCTGCGAGCGCTAGGTCAGCGTGCTGAGTCAACACTCGGTGGTGAGCTATCTGGTGCTGTTATTACCGTTCCTGCTTACTTTGATGATGCACAGCGTGCTGGTACGAAAGACGCGGCGCAACTTGCTGGTCTTCACGTGTTACGTCTTCTTAATGAACCGACTGCAGCTGCGATTGCTTACGGCCTGGATTCAGGTAAAGAAGGGGTAATTGCTGTTTATGACTTAGGTGGTGGTACGTTTGATATCTCTATCCTACGCCTATCGAAAGGTGTCTTCGAAGTTTTAGCAACAGGTGGTGACTCTGCATTAGGCGGTGACGACTTTGACCATTTAGTTGCGGATCATTTCCAAGAACAAATGGGCTTATCAGAGTTAACAGCAGAACAGAATCGTATTCTTCTAGACGCAGCAACAGAAGCGAAGATTGGCTTATCTGAAGCTGAAAGCGTTAATGTTGAAGCACTAGGTTGGTCTGGCTCTTTAACTCGTGAAGAGTTCGAAGAGATCATCAAGCCACTAGTTAAGAAAACGCTGCTTTCGTGCCGCCGAGCACTGAAAGATGCGGAAGTTGACGCGGATGAAGTACTAGAAGTCGTGATGGTAGGTGGTTCAACTCGTACCTTACTTGTTCGTGAAATGGTCGGTGGCTTCTTTGGTCGTACTCCATTAACCAGTATTAACCCTGATGAAGTGGTTGCGATTGGCGCATCGATTCAAGCGGATATCTTAGTTGGCAACAAGCCTGACTCTGAGATGCTGCTATTGGATGTTATCCCTCTGTCACTGGGTATCGAAACCATGGGTGGCTTAGTCGAAAAGATCATCCCTCGTAATACCACGATCCCAGTTGCTCGTGCACAAGAGTTTACCACGTTCAAAGACGGTCAAACTGCAATGACAGTACACACCGTGCAAGGCGAGCGTGAGATGGTTGATGACTGTCGTTCACTGGCTCGATTTGCTCTGAAAGGCATCCCGCCGATGACTGCAGGTGCTGCTCATATTCGTGTTACTTACCAAGTGGATGCTGATGGCCTGCTATCGGTTACCGCAATGGAGAAGAGCACTGGCGTTCAAGCTGAAATCCAAGTTAAGCCTTCTTACGGTCTAAGCGACAACGAAGTGGCTAGCATGCTGAAAGATTCGATGACGTTTGCAAAAGAAGACATGCAAGCGCGTGCTCTTGCTGAGCAACGCGTAGAAGCGGATCGCGTTATCGAAGGCCTTATCGCTGCAATGCAAGCCGACGGTGACGAGCTACTTGATGAGCAAGGCAAACAACAACTTGTTCAAGCGATTGAAGCACTGATTGAAGTGCGTAATGGCGACAACGCTGATGCTATTGAACTAGAAATTAAGAATACCGACAAAGCGAGCCAAGACTTTGCTTCTCGTCGTATGGATAAATCAATTCGTGCTGCACTGTCAGGTCAGTCAGTCGATAATATTTAATAGTTAGAGAATAGATAAACATGCCAAAGATTATTGTTTTACCTCACGAAGATCTATGTCCAGAAGGCGCTGTTTTAGAAGCAAAAACTGGTGAGACGGTTCTTGATGTTGCACTGAAGGCCGGTATTGGTATTGAACACGCATGTGAGAAATCGTGCGCATGTACAACATGTCACGTTGTGATTCGTGAAGGTTTTGATTCTTTAGAAGAGAGTGATGATCTAGAAGACGACATGCTAGATAAAGCATGGGGCTTAGAGATGGAATCTCGCTTGGGTTGCCAAGCTAAAGTGGCTGATACGGATCTTGTTGTAGAGATTCCAAAGTACACGTTGAACCTGGCTTCTGAAGACCATTAAGAACCTGTTCTCAGTCATGGCTAATACAGCGATGGCTGAGAGAGTTATTGCTTAGACAAACATACTAAGAAAACTGGCCTAGAATATAGATCATAAAGGTGACAGAGCGTCGCTGATAAATATAAGGAAGTGTTATGAGCTTGAAGTGGGTTGATTCGCGAGATATCGCAATTGAGCTATGTGATTTGTACCCTGATACTGATCCTAAAACGGTACGTTTTACCGATCTGCATCAATGGGTGCTAGACCTTGAAGAGTTCGACGACGAGCCTAACCACTCGAATGAGAAAATCTTAGAGGCTATTATTTTGTGCTGGATGGATGAGATGGATTAATCCTCTTGTCTAATGATTTGGTCGCGGGTTGGTATCAGTCCAATATAAAACGCAGCCAAGTTAACAATTCTTACTAAAAAAAGCGGACCTTATGGTCCGTTTTTTTATCAAAATGACATTTTCCTCCTACATAATGCTAACATCAGTGAGCTAATAAAAAATAATCAGAATCACACTCTCGAAGTGGTTCATGACAAGGAGAAATCATGTCTACACAGATGCCAGTATTTTTAAGTCAAGAAGCTGCCCAGCCTCAGTGGGGAGCAAGAGCTATTTTATCGTTCTCAGAAGCGGGAGCGACAATTCACATTGGTGAAGGCCACGATCTAGGCGCAGTTCAACGTGCGGGTCGTACGCTTGACGGACAAGGTATCGCATTCGTTTCACTTCGTGGTGAAGGTTGGGATCTAGAAAGCGTTTGGGCTTTCTACCAAGGCTACCGTGGACCAAAGAAAAAGAATGCATTGGAATGGGATGCACTTTCAGAAGCCGATCAAACTGAGCTTGAAGCTCGTATTCGCGCAACTGACTGGACGCGTGACATTATCAATAAAACCGCTGAAGAAGTGGCACCTCGTCAACTTGCGACAATGGCTGCAGAATACATCAAGTCAGTGGCACCAGCGGGCACTGTTAAAGCGAAGATTGTTAAAGACAAGGATCTACTAACCGAAGGTTGGGAAGGCATCTACGCGGTCGGCCGTGGCTCTGAGCGTACATCAGCAATGCTGCAACTGGACTTCAACCCAACAGGCGATGAAAACGCACCTGTATTTGCTTGTTTAGTCGGTAAAGGTATTACGTTCGATTCGGGCGGTTACAGTATCAAGCCAGGCCAATTCATGACAGCGATGAAAGCTGACATGGGTGGCGCAGCAACGATTACTGGTGGTTTAGGTCTTGCGATTGAACGCGGTCTTAACAAGCGCATCAAGCTTATTCTATGTTGCGCAGAGAACATGATCTCTGGTCGCGCATTGAAGCTTGGCGATATCATTACCTACAAAAACGGTAAAACAGTTGAGATCATGAACACTGATGCGGAAGGTCGCTTAGTGCTAGCTGATGGCCTGATGTACGCAAGTGCACAAAGCCCTGAGCTGATCATCGACTGTGCAACGCTAACAGGCGCGGCTAAAAACGCATTAGGTAACGACTACCACGCACTATTAAGCTTCGATGATGAGTTGTCTCACCAAGCGCTAACAGCGGCAAACCAAGAGAAAGAAGGCTTATGGCCACTGCCTCTTGCTGATTTCCACCGTGGTATGTTGCCTTCAAACTTTGCTGATCTTTCAAACATCAGCACAGGCGATTACACACCGGGTGCAAGTACAGCAGCGGCATTCCTTTCTTACTTTGTAGATGATTACAAAAAAGGTTGGATTCATATGGATTGCGCGGGTACTTACCGTAAGTCAGCAAGTGACAAGTGGGCGGCAGGCGCAACGGGTATGGGCGTTCGCACACTGGCTCGTCTTCTTATCGACCAAGCAAAATAATAATAAGGGTGAGCGGTATTTTGTGCCGCTCATTCATAAAGCTCAGATCGAAAGATCTCAGTAATTTCAGTATTTAATAACAAAAAAATGAAGTGAAGGAATCCCTATGGCTCTAGAAAGAACGTTCTCAATTGTTAAGCCGGATGCAGTTAAGCGTAACCTTGTTGGTGAAATCTACCACCGTATCGAAAAAGCAGGCCTAGAAATTATTGCTGCTAAAATGGTTCGTCTTACTGAAGAGCAAGCGAGTGGCTTCTACGCTGAACACGAAGGCAAAGAGTTCTTCCCGGCTCTTAAAGAGTTTATGACTTCTGGTCCTATCATGGTTCAAGTGCTTGAAGGCGAAAACGCTATCGCTCGTTACCGTGAGCTTATGGGTAAAACAAACCCAGAAGAAGCGGCATGTGGCACTATCCGTGCTGACTACGCAATCAGCATGCGTTACAACTCAGTTCACGGCAGCGACAGCCCTGAGTCTGCAGCTCGCGAAATCGAATTCTTCTTCCCAGAATCTGAAATTTGCCCACGCCCAGCTCAATAATCGGCACTGCAAATTATTCTAAAGGCTTCACCTCGGTGAGGCCTTTTTTGTAAGTGGATTTTACGCTCTCGATAATCAATTTAGTCGTCATTCTCGAAAGCGACGAAGGAGCGTAATCGGGAATCTGTTTTTGTTATTGGAGATTCCAGATACTTCGTTCCTCAGTTCTGGAATGACGGGGAACTTTGGAGCAACCATCTCGTGGTAAATATTATCGAGCAATTGGTGATTATTTACGTCATTCCCGAAAGCGACGAAGGAGTGTAATCGGGAATCTTTGTTTAAATTGGGTAATCTCAGGCCGATAAATACAATTGTTCAAATTTTAATCGCTTAAGTTTGAATGTCTTAATAAACACAGGGTTTTACAATGCTTGTTGAAGTTGCGTAAAGCCTGTACAATTCGCGCCCTTAATTATTGTTCCGTCATTGAGAGGCATCATGACCACAGCTAAAGTCAATCTACTCGATTTTGATCGTAAAGGTCTTCGTAAATTTTTCACAGAAGAACTGAATGAGAAAGCGTTTCGAGCAGAGCAAGTGATGAAGTGGATTTATCACTTCGGTGTCGATGACTTCGAACAAATGAATAACATCAACAAAAAGTTACGTGAGAAACTTCAACGTCGCTGTGAGATTGTTGCACCTGTTGTTTCTGAAGCTCAGCACTCTACAGATGGCACAATTAAATGGGCTATGAGCGTTGGCGACCAAGACGTTGAAACCGTATACATCCCAGATGGTGACCGTGCGACGCTATGTGTATCTTCACAAGTTGGTTGTGCACTTGAGTGTAAATTCTGTTCAACAGCTCAACAAGGCTTTAATCGTAACCTAAAAGTTTCAGAGATTGTTGGTCAAATTTGGCGTGCATCTCGTGAGATCGGTCTAGAGAAAGAAACAGGTCGTCGCCCAATTACTAACGTTGTAATGATGGGTATGGGTGAACCTCTATTGAACATGAAGAATCTAATTCCATCATTAGAAATCATGCTTGATGATCTTGGCTTCGCACTGTCTAAGCGTCGTGTAACGGTATCAACTTCTGGTGTTGTATCTGGCCTTGACCAAATGACTGATAACATCGACGTAGCACTTGCGATTTCTCTACATGCACCAAACGATGCACTACGTAGCCAAATCATGCCGATCAACGACCGTTGGGATATCCAAGACTTCCTAGCGTCTGTTCGTCGTTACATTGCTTCTTCAAATGCTAACCGCGGTAAAGTAACCGTTGAGTACGTTCTATTGGATCATGTGAATGATGATATGGACCATGCTCGTGAACTTGCTGAGCTAATGAAAGATACGCCTTGTAAGATCAACTTGATCCCATTCAACCCTTACCCGGGGTCGCCTTATAAGAAGCCAAGCAACTCTCGTATTGATCGCTTCCAAAAAACGCTGATGGAATACAACTACACAGTAACCGTTCGTAAGACTCGTGGTGATGATATTGATGCCGCGTGTGGTCAGTTAGTCGGTGATGTGATTGATAGAACCAAGCGTACTAAAATGCTTAAAGCAGCCTCTGAAGCGAACTTGATTGCCGGTGGTGTGATTGAAGTAAAAGCGGTATAAAACGCGATTAGAACCTAAACAAGCCAGAAGTCTTACTTCTGGCTTGTTGCTTTTCTGGGGTGCAGTTTTTGATTTTTTGGACTTCTTGCCCACGCTTTCTTACATTTTTCGTCAAATTTTGGACAAAACCATGAGCTGACGGTAAATTTTGTTTAAAGTGTTTTTGCCTTGTAATGGCATTAGCTTATGATTAACTAATCTTAAATTAATTTAAGTGCTCGCTTGCTACTGATCATCAATATGTCTATTTAGGTTGGCTACTTGATAAACTAGCTTCCTGAGAAGGTCATCCATAATAAATGAATGATGTTCGCCTTTAAGGGTTGATGATTTAGATAGCAGGAAAAATTCCACATAACGTGGGTTGTTAGATTGAGCTTAAACGACAATAAGAAAACGCTCTCCTCAACCTGCGATAATACTTTAGAAGTTCACTCTCTATGAACACAGAACAAGATACACAAGCGCAAGAAAACGTAGCTCCAGCTTTGGAAGCGGGAACGCTGCTTAAGAACAAACGAGAATCTCTTGGTTTAACGCAAAAGCAGATTTCTGATCGCTTGAAACTTCGCGTTACTCTGATCCAACAAATTGAAGAAAACCAATTCGAGTCAGATCAAGTGGCGACGTTTATGCGTGGCTATATTCGTTCATACGCGAAATACGTCAATCTTGACGAAAAAGTCGTATTGAGTGCGCTGCATCATGCCGGTGATGCTCAGCATCAAGAGCAAGAAATGTTGAGCTTTTCTCGTAAGACCAAAACCGAGAAGCACAACAGCCGTATTATGATCCTGACTTGGAGTATTTTTGCGGTCATTGCGGGTATCTCCTCACTTTGGTGGTGGCAGAACCAACAACAAGACACCCTATCTCAATCTTTAGCGAATACTGAAAGCTCAGAAGAGCTAGCGGTAGAAGAATCACTTGCCCCTGAATTCACCTCTTTGGAAGTGATTGAAGCTGAACAAAACGAAGCGGGTGCTTCTGTTGTTGAAGATACTGAAGGCCTTGCTGCGATAAGCGATGCGGAAGATACTTCAGATGCTGTTACTCCAGCTGACGAAACTCCTGCACAACAAGCAACAGAGACAGAGCCAACTGCTGAAGCTGCTGCGAATGCAGAAACGGTTGAAGCTAGCACGGCTCCTGAAGCTGTGGCTAACGAGCTAGTGATGCAGTTCACCGCTGATTGCTGGATCCAAGTAAAAGATGCAACGGGTAAAACCTTGTCGACTGGCATCAAAAAAGCAGGTCAGTCGTTAAATCTATCAGGAACTGCGCCATATAAAGTGATTCTAGGTGCGCCAGAAGGCGTATCAATGACATTTGCAAGTGAACCTGTCGACCTTTCTGGGTATACTTCAGGCAAAGTAGCTAGAATAACCTTACCTTAGAGTTAATATGCAACACGAATCTCCTATTATTCGTCGCAAATCAACCCGTATTTATGTGGGTGATGTGCCGATCGGTGATGGTGCACCAATTGCTGTGCAATCCATGACCAACACAAGAACAACAGATGTAGCCGCGACCGTTGCTCAAATTAGAGCTCTGGAAAAAGTTGGCGCTGATATCGTTCGCGTATCTGTACCGACTATGGATGCAGCTGAAGCCTTTAAGCTAATCAAGCAGCAGGTCTCTGTTCCTTTGGTTGCTGATATTCACTTCGACTACCGTATCGCACTTAAAGTGGCGGAATACGGCGTTGACTGTCTGCGTATCAACCCAGGTAACATCGGTAACGAAAGCCGTATCCGCTCAGTTGTTGATTGTGCACGTGATATGAATATTCCGATTCGTATTGGTGTTAACGGCGGTTCTCTTGAGAAAGAGATCCAAGAGAAATACACAGAACCTACAGCAGAAGCGCTTGTTGAATCAGCAATGCGTCATGTAGATATCCTAGACCGTCTGAACTTTGATCAATTCAAAGTCAGCGTGAAGGCTTCTGATGTATTCCTTGCTGTCGGTTCTTACCGTTTGCTGGCTAAGCAGATTGATCAACCTCTCCACCTTGGTATTACCGAAGCGGGTGGTGCGCGTGCAGGCTCTGTGAAGTCAGCGGTAGGTTTAGGTATGCTTCTTTCTGAAGGTATCGGCGATACGCTGCGTATATCGCTAGCGGCTGATCCGGTTGAAGAGATCAAAGTTGGCTTTGATATTCTTAAATCTTTGCGCATTCGTTCGCGTGGCATCAACTTCATTGCGTGTCCGAGCTGTTCTCGTCAAGAGTTCGATGTTATTAACACCGTTAATGCCCTTGAAGAGCGCCTAGAAGACGTGATCACTCCAATGGACGTATCTATCATCGGTTGTGTGGTTAACGGCCCTGGTGAAGCTGAAGTGTCTCACTTAGGTTTAGCTGGTAGTGCACGTAAGAGTGCCTTCTACGAAGATGGTAAGCGTCAGAAAGAGCGCTTCGACAACGATGACCTTGTCGACAAACTTGAAGCTAAGATTCGTGCAAAAGCGTCAGTGCTTGATAAAGCAAATCGCATTGATGTAGAAAACTTAGAAGATTAATACAACGCGATGGGGTGTGATTGTCTATTCGCACTAACACCTGGTCGTGAGAAATTACGGAATAAATACTGTGGCTAAAAATATTCAAGCAATTCGAGGCATGAACGACTGCCTTCCAACTCAATCACCACTGTGGCAGAAAGTAGAAAGCGCAGTTAAAAACGTGGTGAGTGCATACGGTTACAACGAAGTACGTATGCCTATCGTTGAAGAAACAAACCTATTTAGCCGTGCAGTTGGTGAAGAGACAGACGTTGTTTCTAAAGAGATGTACACCTTTGACGACCGCAATGGCGATAGCCTAACGCTGCGTCCAGAAGGCACAGCAGGTTGTGTTCGTTCATGTATTCAAAACAGCCTTATCAACCGTGATGAACAGCGCCTATGGTACATGGGCCCTATGTTCCGTCACGAGCGTCCTCAAAAAGGTCGTTACCGTCAATTCCACCAATGTGGTGTTGAAGTGTTTGGCCTAGACGGTCCAGACGTTGACGCAGAACTTATCATGATGACAGCACGTCTATGGCGTGAGCTAGGCATCGACAAGCACGTTCGCCTAGAGCTGAACTCAATCGGTTCTCAAGAAGATCGCGTTAGCTACCGCACTGCGTTAGTGGCTTTCCTTGAGCAACACATTGATGTGCTTGACGAAGACTGCAAACGTCGCATGCACACTAACCCTCTACGTGTACTTGATACTAAGAACCCTGATGTTCAAGCTATCTTAGGTGACGCACCTCGACTATCTGAATATCTAAGTGAAGAATCGAAGCAACATTTTGCTGGTTTGTGTGAACTTCTTGACGCTGTTGGTATCGAATACCAAGTTAATGAGCGTCTAGTACGTGGCCTAGATTACTACAACCGCACTGTATTTGAGTGGATCACAGACAGCCTTGGTGCTCAAGGTACAGTATGTGGCGGCGGTCGTTACGATGGTCTTGTTGAGCAACTAGGCGGCAAAGCAACCAATGCAGTTGGCTTCGCAATGGGTCTAGAGCGTCTGGTTCTGATGATGGAAACGCTAGAGCTAACAGAAGTTCGTCGTAGCGTTGATGTATACGTAGTTGCTGCTGGCGAAGGTACTATGATCGCGGGCATGCAGTTAGCGAATCAATTACGCGACACCGTTGAAGGCGTGCGTGTAATGAACCACTTCGGTGGTGGTAACTTCAAGAAGCAATTCAAACGTGC
Organism: Vibrio sp. 10N.286.48.F5; assembly: GCF_041469785.1. Taxonomy (NCBI): domain Bacteria; kingdom Pseudomonadati; phylum Pseudomonadota; class Gammaproteobacteria; order Vibrionales; family Vibrionaceae; genus Vibrio; species Vibrio sp. 10N.286.48.F5. The sequence continues at coordinate 42,041 of NZ_JBFRLG010000051.1, forward strand.
TGACAAAGTAGGTGCTGTTGTGGCGCTGGTACTTGGTGAGAACGAAGTTGCTGACAATACAGTTGTGCTAAAAGATCTGGTTGGCGGCGAGCAAGAAACCGTGTCTCAAACGGAAGTTGCAGAGAAAGTTGCTGCGCTAATCTAATTAGCCATTGAGCAAACGCTCATAATGAATACTAACGTCAGCACTATGCTGGCGTTTAAAGAATTAAAGAGGACAGGAAGTGGAACTTTACGATAGCGAAGAGCAACAAGTTGAAGCCATTAAAGATTGGTGGAAAGAGAACGGTAAAGCCGTAATCTTTGGTGCGGTTATTGGTTTAGGTGGTCTATTTGGCTGGCGCTATTACCAAGATTCAGTAGTTGAAGCGCGTGAAGCAGCTTCAGAAAGCTACACCTCTGTAATTTCAGCTCTTGATGTTAAGGGTGTTGATGCTCAATCTGATATTCAAGCTTTCATCGACGCAAACAAAGATGCTGAGTACTCAGTACTTGCTGCTATGCAACTAGCAAAAGTACAAGTACAAGCAGGCGATCTAGCGGCGGCACTTGAACAGCTCGAGTGGGCAAAATCGGCAACTAAGGACGCGGCACTTGCGCCACTACTTACTTACCGTGTTGCACGTATTAAAGCTGAGCAAGGTGAATTTGACGCAGCACTGACTGATCTTGCTGCTATGACAGACGAATCTTGGAAAGGCCGTGTTGCTGAACTGCGTGGTGATATCTCACTTCGTAAAGGCGACACAGACGCAGCATACAGTGCTTACACAGAAGCACAGCAAGCTGTTGACGCTAGCCAAACGCTTCAAATCAAACTTGACGACCTAGCTAAATAAGGCGCTTTGAATGAAGAAGATGTTTCCAAAAGCGGCGTTGTGTGCGATTGCTCTTGGCCTACTAGCTGGCTGTGCGGGTGAAGAAGACACCGTAATTATGGCTCCAGTCCCAACGGTAAACAGCGAGTTCACTCCTAGTCAGGAATGGTCTACGTCGGTTGGTGATGGTGTTGGTCACTACTTTTCAAAACTAACGCCAGAATTGGCTTACGACAAAGTGTTTGTTGCAAGCCGTGAAGGTATGGTTAAAGCGCTTGATCCTGATACAGGTAAAGCGCTGTGGAAAGTCGATCTTGAGAAAGACGTATTGGCTCGTTTATCGGGTGGCTTAACGGCGGCTTACGGTAAAGTTTTTGTTGGTTCTGAAAATGGCGAAGTGATCGCACTGGAAGAATCGACCGGTGAAGAGCTGTGGCGTGTATCAGTCAATGGCGAGGTGCTTGCATCCCCAGCAACTGATAGCAACATGGTCATTGTTCATACCAGTCGCGGTATGTTGATCGCGTTAGATCAAGCAAGCGGTGAACAAAAATGGACCATCAGTACGGAAGTACCAAGCCTAACACTGCGTGGCGATAGCTCGCCTGTTGCAGTTTCTGGTGGTGTATTCTGGGGTACAGCAAATGGTCGTCTAGCTGCGGCTATCGTTGATCGTGGTCAGCTTATTTGGCAACAGCCAGTAGGCACACCAAAAGGTGCAACGGAAATTGATCGTTTGGTTGATGTTGATGCATCTCCAATTGTTCTTGGTGGCACCCTGTATACCGTAGGTATCAATGGTCAGCTGATTGCTATCGACCTTCGTTCTGGTAAGCCAATTTGGAAACGTAACTACTCATCAGCGATTGATTTAGCAAGTGATGGTAGCCGTTTGTTCGTTGTTACCGACAAAGACCATGTGGTTGCGGTTGATGCGCGTAGTGGTACTGAACTGTGGAGCACTCCATTGTTAGAAAACCGCTTACTGACAGCACCTGCTATTATTAATGGTTATGTAGTCGTGGGTGATACTGAAGGTTATCTGCACTGGTTGGATCGTTCATCGGGTGAGTTTGTTGCTCAACAGCTTGTCGATGATAGCGGCTTTGCGGTTGCACCAATTGAACTGCCTGAAGGCTACTTAGTGACGACTCGCAATGGCGATGTAAAGAAACTAACGATTAGCCAATAAAAGCGTGATATAATTCACAGTCGGCTCCTGGTTGGTAACAGTCAGGAGCCGTTTTGTTGTTAAAAATTAATAAACCGTGTGGTTATAGGTAAGAGTTTAAACTTGCGAACAAGTGCTTACCTATAACTACATTTAGAGAAGAAATTGTAGAGGTTGTTATGGTACCTGTTGTTGCTCTAGTAGGGCGTCCGAACGTAGGTAAATCTACGTTATTTAACCGATTGACTCGAACTCGTGATGCATTGGTTGCGGATTTCCCTGGCTTAACGCGTGACCGTAAATACGGTCATGCTCATTTTAGCGAGCATGACTTTATTGTTATTGACACTGGCGGTATCGACGGTACTGAAGAAGGTGTTGAAACTAAAATGGCTGAACAGTCGCTAGCGGCGATTGATGAAGCTGATGTCGTTCTATTTATGGTAGATGGCCGTGCGGGTCTAACACCTTCAGACGTGGCGATTGCTAAGCACCTACGTCAACTAGAAAAGCCTTCAATGCTAGTAGTAAACAAGGTTGATGGTATCGACCCTGATGCTGCAAGTGCTGACTTCTGGCAACTAGGTGTAGAAGACATGTACCAAATCGCTGCGGCGCATGGTCGTGGTGTTACTGCACTTATTGACCTTGCTCTTAACCCATTCGCAGAAGCGCTAAAAGCTGAGAATGGCGAAGTAAGCGACTTAACTGAGTTTGAAGACGAAGAAGAAGAGCAGGTTGAATTTACAGAAGAAGAAGCTGAAGCAGAATTCAAGCGTCTTCAAGATCAACCGATCAAACTAGCGATCATTGGCCGTCCTAACGTAGGTAAATCAACGCTAACTAACCGTATTCTTGGTGAAGAGCGTGTGGTTGTTTACGATATGCCAGGTACGACTCGTGACTCTATCTACATCCCAATGCAGCGTGACGAGCGTGAATACGTTCTAATCGATACTGCGGGTGTTCGTCGTCGTAAAAACATCAACGAAACGGTAGAGAAGTTCTCAGTGGTTAAAACACTGAAAGCGATTGAAGATGCTAACGTTGTATTGCTGCTTATCGATGCTCGCGAAAACATCTCTGATCAAGATCTAAGCTTGCTAGGCTTTGCGTTGAACGCTGGTCGTTCAATTGTTATTGCCGTAAACAAGTGGGATGGCCTAGATAACGACGTTAAAGAACGCGTTAAGAAAGAGCTAGACCGTCGCTTAGGCTTCGTTGATTTCGCACGTATTCACTTTATCTCTGCACTTCACGGTACAGGTGTTGGTCACTTGTTTGAGTCTGTACAAGAAGCTTACAAATCAGCGACTACTCGTGTTGGTACTTCTGTGCTAACTCGTATCATGAAGATGGCGACTGATGATCACCAACCGCCTATGGTTCGTGGCCGTCGTGTGAAACTGAAATACGCGCACGCTGGTGGCTACAACCCACCGATTATCGTTATCCACGGCAACCAAGTTCGTAACTTGCCAGATTCATACAAACGATTCTTGATGAACTACTACCGTCGTTCACTAGAAATCATGGGTACACCTATTCGCATTCAATTCCAGAACAGCGAGAACCCATTTGAAGCTAAGACAAACAAGCTGACAATTTCTCAAGAACGTAAACGTAAGCGTATGATGAGCATGGTTAAAGGTCGTAAGTAAACCTTTCCAATAGATTTGATACCCGAGCCTGTCTCGGGTATTTTTTTAAGCAAAATACACGTTAAGCCATAACAATACGTTTTTATCATCATGGCTCAACGAATCAGACTAGATTCCAGAAGAAGAACGATATGACTACTAGCGATTTGATTACACCTGTGTCAGCAATAACACCAACCATCACTCAATTTTGTCATCAGGCTTGGCAGCTCAATGCTAAAGCGCAGTACGTTGAAAGCGACGACAGCAAAACTTACCTGATTGCCGACGTAACACCTTTCCACCCAGTGAGTCATATTTGGCCCGATCACCCTGCAGACCAAGGCTTTGTGAATGTTGGTGAAGTGCAATTTCCCGTTGAAGACTGCCTTGTTGGTGCTATAGAACAATCTACTGGCAAGCTTCATATCGCAGCAGATATCCCTGTTAAGCGTGATACGGAAGGGTGGGCGTTTGTTGTTGTCCACCAGCTACCTACATCTGCTTCTATGATTAAGGTTAACGACGAAGTCGTGTTGTCGGTTGATAAAGAGTACCAAGCCAGTTTGAGCCGTGGTCACAGTGCTGGCCACATCGCTTTCCTAGCCTTGAATAAAGTATTGGCTGAGAGCTACTGGCGTAAAGATGCGGACAGAAAAGATCCGCTTGGCAGTTACGACTTCAATAGTTATGCACAAGTGACGAGCTTTGTGACTCCAGAGCTGTGTACCGATAAGTATCGCTTAGGCAAAACCCTGAAGAAGCGCGGTTTGAACGTTGCAGACATGCTAGCAAATCTTGATGACATCGAAGCTGATATCAACCAAATGCTTGCGGGCTGGCTTGCAGAGCCGACGCCAGTTGCGATGAGACTAGAAGGCGAGGCGTTAACAGACTCTCGTTACTGGGAGTGGCAGCTTGACGCAGATACTCAGGTCACTATTCCTTGTGGTGGCACACACATTGGAAATACCTCAGAACTTGGTGCGCTGTCCGTTAAGCTGACCCAGCTAGATGGCCAAAACATTGAAATGCTGACGCATGTAATTCGATGATTTAGACTACAGATCGAAATGGCTTGTGCTGTTTATTTTATTTTTACATGTCACTTTTGATATAAATGACTATTTGAAATTGAAATGCAGCATATGTAACTTATGCTTTCGGTGTGTGGTGATATAAATATTCTTTTTGGGGTAGATCGCTGATCAAAATAGATAAAGCGAAAGATCAACCTATGATCTTCGATTGTGTGTCGTACTAATTTAGTGTGTTATTATTAACCAATAACAAGCTTGCATAAGAACAAGTTGTACCCGATTACACAATTGAAAGCCTTAGTGAATGGAACAACAATTTTTATTAGAAGGTCATCGAGCCGTCAATAGCTTGCTACGGAAGCTTGCGCTTGGGATGGATCGCAAAGATTTAAATCACAAGATTATTCAGCTTACCGAGCAGCTTTTTGGGCAGCGCATGGCTTCAATTCTACTGCTCAACTCAGAGTCTAAAACGTTACACCTTGAATATGCCCCAAACCTGCCTGATTTTTACAATCAACAGATTGAAGGGGTAGGAATTGGTGCGGGGATAGGCTCTTGTGGCGAGGCAGCTGCGCTTAAGAAAGCTGTTATGGTCTCTGATATTAATACTCACTCAAATTGGGCGCCTTTCTTAACCTTGACCAATCAAGCCAACTTACACGCTTGTTGGTCGGTGCCCATCATCTCTTCGCATGGCCACGTGCTAGGTACATTTGCGATTTACAGCCGATGCATTTCAGAACCTCATGAATTTGAACTCGAGATCTTGGAGCTGCTTGCTTCTTTGTATTCAGTCGCGCTAGAGAAATACGAGCTAGAGAATCAACTCAACTTTTTTGCCAGTCATGATTCGCTGACGCATTGCTTGAACCGCCGAGCATTGTTAAGTGAAGCTAAGAAGGTTTTAGTTAAACGATGTTTTGCGGACAAAGTGATGGCCTGCCTGTTTGTTGATGTTGATAAATTCAAGTCAATCAACGATACGTATGGCCATAGCTTTGGCGATGATGTTCTGTTAGCCGTTGCAAAAGTTCTCGATGAAGCGACTACGGCATGTGCCAAGGTAGGTCGTTACGGTGGTGACGAGTTTGTAGTGTTTTCTTGCTTTGATACCGAACAAAAAGTGTCAGACTTTTATCACAGCTTAGAAAAAGCGTTGGATAAAGCTCTCTATATTAATGGCGTTCAGTTTTCAGTCAGTGTTGGGATTGCTTGTGAAAAGTCGCCTAAAGGGCTCGATCAGTTGATTGCGTCAGCTGACAAAAGCATGTATCAAATCAAGCAAGCCAAGGCGAAGAAAGAGTAGATTGCTTATTAGTACTGAAAGTAAAAAGTTAGGATTTCCTATGAGTGAAAATATCTGCCCTAAATGCCAGTCAGAACTTAGCTGGGATGGTAAATACCACTGTGAAAGCTGCCAAGATCACTTTACAAAAGTGGGCTTTTGTCCTGAGTGCAGCAGCCAATTAGAGAAGCTTCAAGCTTGTGGGGCTGCGAGCTATTTCTGCAATGGTGATTGTAACGAGCTTAAATCTAAGTCGAGAGTGAAATTCGAGTTTCAACAAGCCGAATAGTCTTACCTCTCAATGGCAAGACGATAATCTGAGATGTTTTTTGTAGGTCTAGTATGAAAATATTGGGCCTTTTTTGTATTTAGCGAATATGCGTGTGTCATCTTGGTTCAATCTTATCGTCACTGCACCAGCATGAAACATAGTAACCTTGTCGCTATGCACTGCATTGGTGTTAACTTAGTTAAAGTACTATTAAATACAAAGGCTTAAAACTTTGTTGGTTATGTTTTAAGTTTGGCACTCTTCTTGTAACTCTGTAATTGAATAACAAAAATACAATTATGGAGTAACAATCATGAACAAGGTGTTCAATTTATCGCTAGCTGCACTGTGTACAACACTTTCATTTTCTTCTGCAACAGTGCTTGCGGCTGACGATACCATTAAAGTCGGCGTTCTACATTCATTGTCAGGCACTATGGCGATCAGTGAAACAACGCTAAAAGATACCGTTCTTATGCTCATCGACGAGCAAAACAAAAAAGGTGGCTTACTTGGTAAGAAGCTTGAGCCTGTAGTTGTTGACCCTGCGTCAAACTGGCCGCTGTTTGCTGAGAAAGCACGTGAGCTTATCGAGAAAGAAAAAGTGGATGTGGTATTTGGTGGTTGGACATCGGTATCACGTAAATCCATGCTGCCAGTTTTTGAAGAGCTAAACAGCATCCTTTTCTACCCAGTACAGTATGAAGGCGAAGAGTCCTCTAAAAACGTTTTCTACACCGGTGCTGCGCCAAACCAACAAGCGATTCCTGCCGTTGATTACTTAATGGATGAACTTGAAGTGGAACGTTGGGTGCTTGCAGGTACCGATTACGTTTATCCACGTACCACCAATAAGATCTTAGAGGCCTACCTAAAAAGTAAAGGTGTCGCAGAAGAAGACATCATGATCAACTACACACCGTTTGGTCATTCTGATTGGCAATCTATTGTTTCAGATATCAAGAAGTTTGGTGAAGCTGGTAAGAAAACCGCCGTTGTATCTACTGTGAATGGCGATGCAAACGTACCTTTCTATAAAGAGCTTGGTGCTCAAGGTGTTTCATCTGAAGACATTCCAGTGATTGCATTCTCGGTTGGCGAAGAAGAGCTATCGGGCATGGATACTGAACCTCTAGTGGGTCACTTAGCGGCATGGAACTATTTCATGAGCGTCGATACCGAAGTCAATGAAGAGTTCGTTGAAACATGGCAGTCATTCATTAAGAGTGACAAACGTGTAACGAATGACCCGATGGAAGCACACTATATTGGTTTCAATATGTGGGCTCAAGCTGTGACTAATGCGGGCACAACCGATGCTGAAGCGGTGCAAGATGCATTGATTGGTGTGTCTGTTCCAAACCTATCTGGTGGCTACTCAACCATGCTACCAAACCACCACATAACTAAACCTGTATTGATTGGTGAGATTCAAGATGATGGCCAGTTTGACATCGTTTGGGAAACCACAGGCCTTGTTGCAGGTGATGCTTGGTCTAACTACTTACCTGAATCAGCAAAACTATTCTCTAGTTGGTCTAAGCCATTCTCATGTGGTGCGTTCAACGTTGAAACTAAAAAGTGTTCTGGTGGTAACTAGAGTTATTCGCTCTTAGCTGATAACTAGTTACTGGTTATCAGCTTTCGTTACTGGGTGTTAGCTATTACCGGTAACTACTAGCTATGAATATTGAGCCTTCTCTTTAGGGAAGAGTGCTTCTGCATGGAGGCGCAACGAAAGAGAAGGCTCAAATTAGTTTCAAGTCACAACAACTATCCAAACATCCACCAAGTAAAAAATAACAATATCTAACTTGTTGGTTAAGGAAGCAGGGATGAAGAACGTATTAAACGTATTTAAGGCGCTGTTGCTCATGGCTATCAGTGCTCAGTTGGCTTTTGCTGGAATAACGGATGAAGCTAGCTTTACCAAGGCGCTAGTTGGTAAAAAAACATCGGATAAAGAGCTAGCCATCGATTGGATCATTGAGACACAAACGGAAGACGTGTCGAAGGCTATTTTATATGGATGGTTAAACGGCAATCTCTATTACTTCAATGATAAAAAAAACGAACATTATAAACAGCTCTATCTCATTCAAAACACCAAAACAGCCACTTCAGCTCAGTCTGTATGGGATGAATCAACTCTCAATATCGACAATGCTAAGCTGTTTAAAAAGGTGCGCGTAAACAACAAACTTCGCGGGATCTTACGGGGTGAAATTGCCTCTATTGGATTAAATAGCAGTAACCCAGATGTGCGTTATCAAGCGGTTCTCGATCTACTGGGAACTAAGGATGCCACTATCATCGATCGTTTATCCGAACTTAGAGAAAATGAGACCGATGGTAAAGTCGCTGAACTAATGGATTTGTCATTAGCTATTTTTACCTCGCTTGATAACAGTGCAACAACTGAAGCTCGAGTAACATCGATTGAACGAGTGGGCGACTTTAAGCATTCAGTCGTTCTAAAAACACTGAACCAACTACTTAACGGTGAGCAAGAACCAAGCATTTTGGCTGCAACAGAGCGTGCGATGGACGATTATCAACAAAGCCAAGCTCTGTACTCAGGTGTTGAAACCGTATTCTTTGGCTTGAGTTTAGGTTCGGTATTGGTACTAGCGGGCATTGGCTTAGCGATCACCTTTGGTGTGATGGGCGTTATCAACATGGCTCATGGTGAGCTGATCATGATTGGCGCTTACACCACCTATGTATTGCAACTTCTGATGCCGAATCATATTGGTTTAGCGCTAATACTTTCTATTCCTGCAGCATTCATCGTTTCGGGCTTAGTGGGTATTGCGATTGAGCGAAGCGTGATTCGTCACCTTTATGGGCGTCCATTAGAGACCTTGCTCGCCACCTTTGGTATCAGCTTAATCTTGCAGCAAGCCGTTCGCTCTATTTTCTCTCCGCTGAACCGATCAGTGAGTACACCTGAATGGATGTCTGGTGCGCTTCAATTGAATCCTATGCTATCGCTGACTTATAACCGTCTTTACATCATCTTGTTCTGTGGCTTGGTGTTTATGGGGTTATTGATGGTTCTGAAAAAGACACCGTTAGGCCTTCAGGTTCGTGCCGTTTCTCAAAACCGTGGTATGGCTCGTGCGATGGGGATTCGATCGGAACGTGTTGATGCGATGACCTTCGGTTTAGGCTCTGGCGTCGCAGGTGTTGCGGGTGTAGCGCTTTCTCAACTGACTAACGTTGGCCCAAATATGGGGCAGGCGTACATCATTGATTCTTTCATGGTGGTGGTGTTTGGCGGGGTTGGCAACTTATGGGGCACACTAGTCGCAGGGCTCAGCCTTGGCTTATTTAATAAGATTTTAGAACCATGGGCTGGTGCGGTTCTCGCCAAGATCCTAGTACTGGTTTTCATCATTCTGTTTATTCAAAAACGTCCACGCGGACTATTCCCGCAACGTGGCCGTGCGGCTGAAGGTTAAGGACAACATCATGCAGTCTAAATCATTTGTACTTTCGGCGATGCGTGGTGACAAAGGTGGTCAACTGACCATCCTTGCCATTCTTGCGGCCGTCATTCTTATTCCGCTGGCTAACACCATGTTGCCAAGTGGACACCCGCTTCATGTTGAGACTTTTACAATCTCATTAATGGGCAAATACCTGAGTTACGCAATGTTGGCGTTGGCGCTCGATCTTGTGTGGGGCTACCTCGGAATCTTGAGTCTAGGCCATGGCGCTTTCTTTGCGCTTGGTGGCTATGCGATGGGCATGTACTTAATGCGCCAGATTGGTGACCGTGGGGTATATGGTGACCCAATCCTACCTGACTTCATGGTGTTTCTTGATTGGTCGGCGTTGCCATGGTTCTGGCAGGGCTTTGATCAGTTCTGGTTCGCCTGCCTAATGGTGGTGTTGGTACCGGGCGCATTGGCTTATTTGTTCGGTTATCTGGCTTTCCGTTCTCGAGTGTCAGGGGTGTATCTTTCTATCATGACTCAAGCGTTAACTTACGCATTGATGCTGGCGTTTTTCCGCAACGAAATGGGCTTTGGTGGTAACAATGGATTGACGGACTTTAAAGACATCATCGGTCTGAGCTTGCAAAGTGATGCAGTCAAGATAGGTCTGTTTGTTGCGACTGGTATTGCGCTAATCCTCAGCTACATCGCGTGTCGCATGGTGGTGACCAGTCGATTAGGGCGAGTGGCTTTAGCGATTCGTGATACTGAATCTCGCACTCGATTCATGGGTTACGACGTCGATGGTATCAAGCTGTGGGTCTTCGTTCTGTCTGCGGTTATCGCGGGTATTGCTGGTGCTTTATATGTGCCTCAAGTCGGTATCATCAACCCGGGAGAGTTTGCTCCGCTTAACTCGATTGAGATAGTGGTTTGGGTTGCCTTGGGCGGTCGTGCCACTCTGTTTGGTGCCATCGTTGGTGCCCTGATCATCAACTACGCCAAGAGTTGGTTTACGGTTGAATTCCCAGAGGTGTGGTTATTCGCCCTAGGTGGTCTATTTGTACTTTCAACCATGTACTTCCCACAAGGTGTGATTGGCTTTGTTAGCGAGAAATGGCAACAACTGCGTAAGGCGTCAGGTTCACGAGGCAAGGGAAAAGGAAAATCAGATAAGGATGATCAGTCAGAAAACAAGGAGGTGATCGTATGACCACATTTAGTAACGTTAAGGAATCGGTTCAGGCGTTCACTCGTCGAGACGAAGTCTTTGATTACCTCAAACCCGATATTCATCCTGCCATCGATACTCGACATAACGTGCTGTTGTATGTCGAAGGCGTCAACAAAAGCTTCGATGGTTTCCAAGCGATAAACGACCTCAACCTCTACATCAAAGAGGGAGAGCTACGCTGTATCATAGGTCCTAATGGCGCAGGTAAAACCACCATGATGGACATTATCACAGGTAAAACTAAGCCAGACACCGGCGAGGTGTGGTTGGGTTCGAACATCAACTTATTGAAGATGAACGAAGCCGAAATCGCCAATGCAGGCGTTGGGCGTAAATTCCAAAAACCGACCGTGATTGAGTGTTTAACTGTGTGGCAGAACCTTGAATTAGCCATGGCCGGTGACCGCTCAGTGTGGGCGACGTTCACCGCTGTGATGTCTGGTGAACAGAAAGACAAATTGACCTCGGTACTTGAGCTGATTCATTTAAAAGACGAAGCGGCGAATTTGGCAGGTAACCTGTCTCACGGACAAAAGCAGTGGTTAGAGATCGGCATGCTATTGATGCAAAACCCTAAGCTGTTGCTGGTGGATGAACCCGTGGCAGGTATGACTCACCAAGAAATGGATCGCACCTCTGAGTTACTTAACTCACTGGCAGGTAAGCACTCGGTTGTGGTCGTTGAACACGATATGGATTTCGTTCGTTCTATCGCCAGCCATGTCACCGTGCTTCATCAAGGTCATGTGTTGGCTGAAGGCACCATGGATCAAGTGCAGGCTCACCCTGAAGTTAAACAAGTTTATCTCGGAGAATAGGATGCTAGAGGTTAAATCAGTTAATCAATATTACGGTGAGAGCCACACGCTGTGGGATTTGGATATGCAGATCCCAGAAGGTAAATGCACGGTGCTAATGGGGCGAAATGGTGTCGGTAAAACCACCTTACTGCAATGCATTATGGGGTTGGTGAAGGTTGAAAGCGGTGACATCTCCTTATCGGGTGAGTCACTTTTGAAAACCGATGCCGAGGACCGTCCACGCCAAGGGATCGGCTATGTACCGCAAGGTCGCCAGATCTTCCCAATGCTCACTGTTCAAGAAAATCTAGAGGTCGGTTTACCGATTCGTAAAAAGGGTGACCGCAAGATCCCTGAATTCATCTTCGATATTTTCCCAGTGTTAAAAGAGATGCTACATCGTCGCGGTGGTGATTTATCGGGTGGCCAGCAGCAACAGCTAGCGATTGGGCGTGCGCTGGTGGTTAATCCAAAGCTATTGATCTTGGATGAGCCGACGGAGGGTATTCAACCCAATATTGTGCAAGAGATTGGCGACATCATTCGCATGCTCAACGAGAAAATGGGGCTCACGGTTCTGTTGGTTGAACAGAAGCTGCCGTTTGCAAGAAAGGTCGGTGACCGTTTTTGCATTATCGACCGTGGACGCCAAGTGGCAGAAGGTGAAATGACAGGGCTCGATGAGTCCTTGATAAAGGAGTACCTAACCGTATGAATTCTCTCTTTTCTCCGAATGAAGTAAGCAAGGCTTCTTTAGTAGAAGCTTTATCTTTGAATGAGACCATCGAACAAGATATTCGTGATGGTTGGCAAGCGAGTTTAAACCTCACTTTTGTCGACCGCAGTGATAAAACCGTATTAAAGAATCGTCAGCAGTCTGGTCCGCTTGCGGTGCAACGCCCCCTGTATCCTGATGGGGAAACGTGTCACACCTATTTACTCCATCCCCCCGGCGGAGTGGTAGGTGGTGACACTCTCAATATTGAAGCGACCATCGAAAGCGGTGCGCATGCGTTGATCACCACACCCGGTGCGACCAAGTTTTATCGCTCAAACAACAAGTACGCCAAGCAGAAGCAGACCCTACGAGTGAAGAAAGATGCACGCTTGGAATGGATGCCGCAAGAGAACATCTTTTTCCCCAATGCACACGTTCGTTTAGATACTGAAATTCGCCTAGAAAAGGGTGCACAGTTTTGGGGTTGGGAGATGCACTGTTTTGGACGCCCTGCACAGAATGAGGGATTCGAGCATGGTCATCTCGTTGGGAAAACAGAAATCTATCTTGATAATCAAAGGCTTCTGACTGAAGGCTTTAATTTTCATGGTGGCGATAAGTTAATGATAAATATGGGGTTACTTGATTATTCAATGATGGGAACCTTTTATATCACCTCAAATGAGAAGCAAGATCTAGAGTTGGTACAGAGCTTGCTCATATCTATTACACAGCAAGCTTCACAGCAATCAGTTACATCAAAAACGTCGAGTGAACCCACATTAATATTGGGTGCTACTCAGATAGAAGGATTGATTGTGGTGCGAGCCTTGGGTAATTGGAGTGAAGATATCCTCCAAGCCTTTGGTCAGATTTGGCAAGCAACTCGCTCTCATTTATGTGGTACGACTCCTGATTTACCAAGGATTTGGGCGACTTAGCGATTAGCCCTTTTTGTACCTAGGGTGACTTCCGACCCTAGGTACATTTTTTCAAGCTTGCTGTGATTGAATCCCACTTACTGCTCATGCGTTTTTGAGCAATAAGAAAACAACACTAACAGCGGGCGGCTAAATGGAATTAACACCAAGAGAAAAAGATAAGCTACTTATCTTCTGCGCAGGAATGCTGGCACAGCAGCGCAAACAAAAAGGCTTAAAGCTCAACTACCCAGAATCTATCGCACTGATCAGCAGTGCCATTCTCGAAGGTGCCCGCGAGGGTAAAACCGTTTCAGAATTAATGGATTTTGGACGCACACTTCTTACTGTCGATGACGTTATGGAGGGGATCCCTTCCATGATCCCTGATGTACAAGTCGAAGCCACTTTTCCTGATGGCACCAAGCTGGTGACCGTTCATGAACCTATCGTGTAGGGAGAAGTAATATGGCTGGTTCCACAAAACAATACTCAGGATTCGTTCCCGGAAAAGTAGAAACCGCACCGGGTGACATCACTCTCAATGAAGGCCGACACACAACGTCCGTTAAGGTGCAAAACATTGGCGATCGTCCTGTCCAAATTGGCTCTCATTACCACTTCTATGAAGCAAACCCTTCGCTGATCTTTAACCGAGAAGTCACTAAAGGCTTTCGACTCAATATTCCTGCGGGTACTGCAACCCGCTTTGAGCCGGGTCAGTCGCGTAGCGTCGAGTTAGTGCGTTACGCCGGTAAGTTAGAGATCTATGGCTTCCAAGGAAAGGTGATGGGCAAGCTCTAAGCGCTCCCACGGAATAATGAAAATAACAAAGGATTGAACATGGCGACGATATCCAGACAGGCTTATGCCGAAATGTTTGGGCCAACAGTCGGTGACCGAGTGCGTCTTGCTGACACTGATTTATGGCTAGAAGTTGAAAAAGATTACACCGTATACGGCGACGAAGTGAAATTCGGCGGCGGCAAAGTTATCCGTGATGGACAAGGGCAAAGCCAACGTCCAAGTGCCGAAACTCCAGATTTGGTGATCACTAACGCGATTGTGTTGGATTACTGGGGCATCGTAAAAGCCGATGTCGCAGTCAAAGATGGTCGAGTTCAGGCATTGGGCAAAGCGGGCAACCCAGATGTTCAACCGGGCGTTGATATTGTGATTGGCCCGGGCACGGAAATTTTAGCAGGCGAAGGTTCAATCTTGACTGCTGGTGGTATTGATTCACACATTCATTTTATTTGCCCACAACAGATTGAAGAAGCACTGGCGTCAGGTGTGACAACCATGATCGGCGGTGGCACTGGGCCAAACACAGGTACTAACGCGACCACATGCACACCGGGGCCTTGGAACATGCACCGCATGCTAGAGTCACTCGATCAATTCCCGATGAACTTTGGTTTGTTAGGCAAAGGCAATGCCAGTCAGCCAGAAGCACTACGTGAGCAAGTAGCGGCAGGCGCGGTGGGTTTGAAGTTACACGAAGACTGGGGAACCACTCCCGCTTCAATCGATACCTGTTTGAGTGTGGCTGACGAGATGGACGTACAAGTTGCGATTCATACCGACACTCTGAATGAATCTGGTTTTGTTGAATCGACACTTGGCGCAATCGGCGACCGCGTGATTCATACCTATCACACCGAAGGTGCGGGCGGTGGTCATGCTCCCGATATTATTCGTGCTGCAGGTGAGCCGAACGTTTTGCCTTCCTCAACCAATCCAACACGCCCTTACACCATCAATACCGTCGATGAGCACTTAGACATGTTGATGGTCTGTCATCACTTGTCACCATCGATTGCTGAAGATGTCGCGTTCGCAGAGTCACGTATCCGCCGTGAAACCATTGCCGCAGAAGACATTCTTCATGACTTAGGTGCCTTTTCGATGATCGCTTCGGACTCACAAGCAATGGGACGTGTAGGCGAGGTGATCACTCGAACTTGGCAAACTGCGCACAAGATGAAAGTTCAGCGCGGCAGCCTAAAAGAAGATTCAGACTACAGCGATAACTTCCGATTAAGACGCTATGTCGCTAAGTACACCATCAACCCAGCGATCACTCATGGTATGTCTCATGAAATCGGTTCTATCGAAGCAGGGAAATTAGCAGACTTAGTGTTGTGGAAGCCCGCTTTCTTTGGTGTGAAACCTAGTGTGATTTTGAAAGGCGGCATGATCGCCATGGCGCCGATGGGTGACCCAAATGCTTCAATCCCAACACCTCAGCCAGTCCATTACCGTTCAATGTTTGGTAGCTACGGCAAGGCATGTCAAAACACATCAATGTTGTTTGTTTCTAAGGAAGCCAAGGCGCAGAACATTGATAAGCAATTGGGTTTGCAGAGCTTGATTGGTGTTGTGAGCAACTGCCGAAATATCAGCAAAGCCGACATGAAGCTCAACGATTGGATGCCAAAAATTGAGGTCGACTCTCAGACGTATCAAGTACGCGCCGATGGTGAATTGCTAACTTGTGAGCCTGCTGAAGAACTACCAATGGCACAACGGTATTTTCTATTTTAAGAGCTCGGCTGAAGGCTTTTATTTTAGCGCTGAGCTGAAGGCTCTTGTTCTAGCTCTTAGCTAAGGGCTTTTAGGCTGAAGGCTCCTAATTTAAACGTTATAAATCTCACAAGGAGATTGAGGTAATAGCATGATTGAACTGACTCAACTGAATACTCAAATACAAAATGCACCGGACGGCTACTTAAGCCTGCCGATCGATAGCCGCATTAAGAGCCGTCTTAAGGTGATGCTCGATGACGGGCGCAATGCCGGACTGTTTCTACCACGAGGTCATATCTTGCGTGGTGGCGAACAACTCTCAAGTAAATGCGGTTTAGTCGTAGAAGTGAAAGCGGCACCAGAAACCGTTTCGACTGTTTACTGTGAAGACTTGCTCCTGTTAACGCGAGTGGCGTATCACCTTGGTAACCGTCATGTTCCGCTGCAAGTGGAAGCGGGTTGGGTTCGTTATCAACACGACCATGTTTTAGATGAAATGGTTGAAGGCTTAGGCGCGAAAGTGACCACTGAGAAACAACCGTTTGAACCAGAAGGCGGTGCTTATGGCGGTCGCTCTGGTGGACATCATCACCATCATTAATCGAGTCATTGATGACTCACTAAACGATTTATATAACAACAAATATTAATAACTATAAACGCAAGGAACTCGCGATGAACTTTAAAACAGCTGCAGGCTTATGCACTTTCACAATAGCTTCTCTAACAACATCAACGATGGCTTTCGCTCACCCAGGACATGGGGCGCATTCAGTTCATGAGTCTCACTCGTTTATGTCTGGCTTAACTCACCCTGTGACTGGCATGGATCATCTGATCATGCTGATCGCTTTCGGTTTATTAATTGGCGCACTGTCATTTTCCACCAAGACAAAAGCAGCTCTGATTGGCGGTGGATTGGTGTCTTTAGTGGTAGGGCTTATCGCAGGCCAAGCCCTAGGTTTCTCTGTGATTGTTGAGCCTGCCATTATCGCTTCTCTGTTTGTCGTCAGCTTATGTTTATGGCATGTATTCTCACCATCAACCAAGCGTGTAAACAGCGTATTAGTTGCTTCGATTGCTATGTTGTTTTTCCATGGTTACGCACACGGCGTTGAAGCCGCGAGCAACCTGACTCAGTTCGCAACAGGCATGAGTATCAGTGCTTTGGCTCTGATGGTTATCGGTACTTTTGTTGGTCGCGCGGTTTACTCTAAATGGTTGTCAGTCGGCGTGGCTTCAGCAAGCGCACTATTGCTGTTAGGCGCGTAGGCTCTCGAACTTATTTGATTCTGGAAGACTGAGGGCACGATTATGACCACAACAGAAAATGTAGCCGTCTATCGTCTGTTTCAATTGATCAGTCCATCGTTGCCGATTGGTGGGTTCACTTATTCGCAAGGCTTAGAGTTAGCGGTTGAAGCGGGGTGGGTGACCGATCGCAACAGCATGGAACAGTGGCTTAATACCATCGTCAGTTCCAGTGTCGCAACTTTGGAATTACCTATCTTAGAGCGTCTTTATCACGCGCTAGAAAAGGGTGAAATCGATGAGATTGAGCATTGGTGTAACTACTTATACTCAAGCCGTGAAACCAGTGAATTGCGAGCGGAAGAAAAGCAGCGTGGGCATGCATTGAACACCTTGTTGAAGCGCTTGGATATCGATATTTCGCTGGTGGATTCTGTTGATAGTCATCCAAACCAATTGTTGGGCATGTGTATGGCGGCTCAGCATTGGGGTATTGATTTAGAGAGCCTCAAGCAGGGTTATTTATGGAGTTGGCTTGAAAACATCGTTACCGCAGGGGTCAAGTTAGTGCCTTTAGGTCAAACCGATGGTCAGTTGGCATTGATTAATATCACCAACACCTTTCCTGAGGTGATCGAAAAGGCCCGCACGATAGAAGATTGGATGATAGGCAGCTTTTCGCCTTCGATGGCATTAGCGAGTTCATTGCACGAAACACAATACACACGACTATTTCGTTCGTAGCGGTTAGCGCGAACGATGTAGCAAAAAGAATATAAGGAAGTAGACAATGGAAAGTTATAAGCAACCACTTCGAATTGGTATTGGCGGCCCGGTAGGGTCTGGTAAAACAGCGCTATTAGAAGTGCTTTGTAAAGCGATTCGCGACAAGCTCAATATCGCAGTGGTAACCAACGACATCTACACTCAAGAAGATGCCAAGATACTTACGCGAGCAGAGGCTCTAGAACCAGATCGTATTATTGGTGTTGAAACGGGTGGCTGTCCGCACACGGCGATCCGTGAAGATGCGTCGATGAACTTAGCTGCGGTAGAAGAGCTTGCCAAGCTGCATAAGAACCTCGATGTGGTATTCGTCGAAAGTGGCGGTGATAACTTGAGTGCGACGTTCAGCCCTGAATTAGCCGATCTTACCATCTACGTGATTGATGTAGCGGAAGGGGAGAAGATCCCACGTAAAGGCGGACCGGGTATTACGCGTTCTGATCTGCTGGTTATCAATAAGATCGATTTAGCACCATATGTGGGTGCGTCACTTGAGGTGATGGAGCAAGACACACAACGCATGCGTCCAACCAAGCCATACGTGTTCACCAACCTCAAAGAGAGCCAAGGGCTAGACTTCATCATCAACTTTATTGTGACTGAAGGGATGCTAACCATGAAGGAGCCTTCTACTACTGAGTAGGGTTGGAATAGGTTAGTTTTTTGAAAGCGTTAGATACTAAAAAGCCCTGTCGATTATCGATAGGGCTTTCTGGTTTGAAACGTTAGGTCGAACTTAAAGCTCGCTCTTAGTCACTCTTGTGGTCACTTGCGACTCAATCACACCGTCTTCAACTTGAGTGGTGATCACTTCACCGACTTCGACATCGTTAATCGATGATACCGTCTTGCTCGATTCTGAATGAGTAATGCTGTAGCCACGCTTTAGGGTTGCCAGTGGACTAACGGTCTCTAACTTCTCTGCAGCCATAGCGAGCTGGTGGCGAGTGGTTAGTAATGTCTTGTCCATTGCATCCAATAGCTTTTGCTCTGAACGTTGCAGATGCAGTTTCTGTTCGCCAAGGCGTTTCACTGGCGAGTTCAATTGAAGCTGGTGCTGTTTACGTTCAACACGCTGTGCATGCTGTTTTAGGTATTGAGTCATACCACGACGCAAACGCATATCTAGGTCATCAAGCTGCTGACTCTGCTTTTGAAGTTGGTAGCTAGGGTGTTGCTTCTCTAAGCGGTATTTCAACGTTTGAGTTGATTGCGCCTGTTTGATTAACACATGACGAATCGCACTGACTAAGCGAGCACGTTTAGACGCGAAAGCTTGTTCTTTATGACTGTTATCACGGCTAACCAATTCTGCGGCAGCTGATGGCGTTGGGGCACGCATATCGGCAACGAAATCAGCGATAGTGACATCCACTTCGTGGCCAACGGCGCTGATAATCGGGATTTGGCTTGCTGCGATTGTGCGAGCTACGATCTCGTTATTGAAGCACCATAGGTCTTCCAGTGAGCCGCCACCACGGCCGACGATTAACACATCACATTCATTGCGTTCGTTAGCGCGTCCAATCGCTTGGGCAATCTGAATCGCCGCCTCTTCGCCTTGAACCATGGTCGGGTAAACCACAACCGGTAGCGAAGGATCGCGCCTTTTTAGTACATCAAGAATATCAAACAGCGCTGCACCGGTTTTAGATGTGATAACGCCAACACGTTTTGGGTGTTCAGGAAGAGCTTGCTTACTTGATTGAGCAAACAGTCCTTCTGCGGCAAGGTTCATCTTCAGCTTTTCAAATTCTTGCTGAAGTTTACCGTCACCCTCTGGCTGCATGCTTTCGATGATCAGTTGGTAGTCACCGCGTGGCTCGTAAAGAGATAGGCGAGCTTTGACTAAAACTTGATTGCCGTTCTGAGGCTTAAAGGTCACACGGCGGTTATTGCCACGAAACATGGCGCATTTAACTTGAGCGCGAGAGTCTTTTAGCGTGAGGTACCAGTGACCAGAGACAGGTGCAGAGAAGTTTGAGATTTCACCAACGAGCCAGACTATTCCCATTTCGTTTTCTAATAGGAGACGAACCTCTGAGTTGAGGCGAGAAACAGTAAAGATGTTTGGATTAGTCATAGAAGCACTATCTTTCCTTGAAGGAAGGTCTTTCTTGGAATCTCACAGGGCGTGAGTATGGAAGATAGCGGCAATATAATACATAGCAAGGGGGTAAATGCAAATTAAAAATACAAAAATGTGTAGCCAAGCGATTTCGCCGTGCGTATAATCCGTCTGCAATATCAAATCCAAATCACTTTATTATGCGAAACGATAAAGTTGGGTTTACTCCTTTTAACACCTTTGTTGTGAGATATTGCAAATGCTACGAATCGCAAAAGAAGCTTTAACTTTTGATGACGTTTTACTCGTCCCAGCACACTCAACCGTTCTTCCGAACACAGCTGATCTTCGCACTCAGTTAACGAAAAACATTTCTTTAAACATCCCAATGATCTCTGCATCGATGGATACTGTTACGGAAGCACGCCTAGCAATTGCCCTTGCGCAAGAAGGTGGTATTGGCTTTATTCATAAGAATATGTCAATCGAGCAGCAAGCTGAAATGGTTCGCCAGGTTAAAATTTACGAAGCTGGTGTGGTTTCTCACCCAGTAACTGTAAGCCCTGACGCGACAATCGCTGATGTTGTAGCCCTTACTAAAAAACACGGCTTCGCCGGTTTCCCTGTTGTTACTGAAACAAACGAATTGGTTGGTATCATTACTGGCCGTGACGTTCGCTTTGTTACTGACCTTTCTAAGAAAGTTGATGTAGTAATGACGCCTAAAGCTCGCCTTGCTTCTGTTAAAGAAGGTGCAACTCGTGAAGAAGTTCAAGAGAAAATGCACGAAGCGCGTGTTGAAAAAGTTCTTGTTGTAAATGATGACTTCCAACTGACTGGAATGATCACTGCAAAAGATTTCCACAAAGCAGAACGTAAACCAAACGCATGTAAAGATGAGCGCGGCAGCCTACGTGTAGGTGCAGCTGTTGGTGCTGGTGCTGGTAACGAAGAGCGTGTTGCTGCTCTAGTTGAAGCTGGCGTAGACGTTCTACTTATCGACTCTTCACACGGTCACTCTGAAGGCGTACTTAACCGTATCCGCGAAACTCGCGCTGCATACCCTGATCTACAAATCATCGGTGGTAACGTAGCAACTGGTGCTGGCGCACGTGCTCTTATCGAAGCGGGTGTTAGTGCAGTTAAAGTTGGTATCGGCCCAGGTTCAATCTGTACGACTCGTATTGTTACTGGTGTTGGTGTTCCTCAAGTAACAGCAATCGCAGACGCAGCTGAAGTAGCTAACGAATACGGTATTCCAGTAATCGCAGATGGCGGTATCCGCTTCTCTGGCGATATCTGTAAAGCTATCGTTGCTGGCGCATCTTGTGTGATGGTTGGTTCAATGTTCGCGGGTACTGAAGAAGCACCGGGTGAAGTTATTCTTTACAACGGTCGTTCTTACAAGTCTTACCGTGGTATGGGTTCTCTTGGCGCTATGTCTCAAGGTTCTTCTGACCGTTACTTCCAATCTGACAACGCTGCAGACAAGCTTGTTCCAGAAGGTATTGAAGGTCGTATCGCATACAAAGGTCGTCTAAAAGAGATCGTTCACCAACAGATGGGCGGTCTACGCTCAAGCATGGGCCTAACGGGTTCTGCAACTGTTGAAGACATGCGTACTAAAGCTGAGTTTGTTCGTATCTCTGGTGCGGGCATGAAAGAATCTCACGTACACGATGTTCAAATCACGAAAGAAGCACCTAACTACCGTTTAGGTTAATAATACGTCCAAACGTTTGAATAATGTGCTGATTTAGTCGGCACATTAATATACCAATCGTAGTAAATAACTGGTCATCCTAGCTTGTTAAAAACCTCGATAACTTCGTTAGAATTTTTGATTGTAGAATAACTACTTATCAGAAAATCCTGCCTCGTTCTCAGGCTTTTTTCCTACGCTATTCCTGAACACTTACTTACTGTGATTGGTATTATATCTACCGCCTGTTTTGTTAAAAGTCCGATTGTCTCAAAACACGTGGTTAAAGATATCTAACGAAAACGTTTGCTTTATTTCTTGAAGAGTTAATCAGAGGTGAGTAAACTCGCCTCCGTTTTATCACATAGCCAATAAGACTGCTTACAATGACTAAAAATATTCATGACCAACGTATTCTAATTCTGGACTTCGGTTCTCAATACACACAGCTAGTAGCTCGTCGTATTCGTGAGATCGGTGTTTACTGTGAACTTTGGAGCTGGGACGTAGAAGAAGCGGATATTCGTGAATTCAATCCAGACGGCATCATCCTATCTGGTGGTCCTGAAAGTGTAACGGAGGAGAACTCTCCACGTGCACCTCAGTACGTATTTGATTCAGGTGTTCCTGTATTCGGTATCTGCTACGGCATGCAAACTATGGCTGAGCAACTTGGCGGTAAAGTAGCAACGTCTACTGAGCGCGAGTTCGGCTACGCAGCGGTACAAGTGACTGGCGAATCTGCACTTTTCGCTGACCTTGAGTCTACTCAAGATGTTTGGATGAGCCACGGCGACAAAGTAGTTGAGATTCCAGCTGATTTCACAAAGATCGCTGAAACAGACACTTGCCCATACGCTGCAATGGCAAACGAAGAGAAGAAGTACTTCGGTGTTCAATTCCACCCAGAAGTAACACACACTAAAAACGGCCTGAAAATGCTTGAGAACTTCGTTCTTAACGTATGTGGTTGTGAAGGTCTGTGGACTTCAGCTTCAATCATTGAAGATGCAGTTGCACGTATTAAAGAACAAGTAGGTGACGACGAAGTTATCCTTGGTCTTTCTGGTGGTGTTGATTCATCTGTAGTTGCGATGCTTGCTCACCGCGCTATCGGCGACAAACTAACATGTGTATTTGTTGATAACGGCCTTCTTCGTTTAAACGAAGGTGAGCAGGTTATGGAGATGTTCGGCAACAAGTTTGGCCTAAACATCATCAAAGTAGATGCTGAGCAACGTTTCCTTGATGCTCTTGAAGGCGAAGCTGAACCAGAAGCTAAGCGTAAGATCATTGGTCACGTATTCGTAGATATCTTCGATGAAGAGTCTAAGAAACTGAAGAATGCTAAATGGCTTGCTCAGGGTACTATCTACCCAGACGTAATCGAGTCTGCTGCATCTAAGACAGGTAAAGCACACGTAATCAAATCTCACCACAACGTTGGTGGTCTTCCTGATGATATGGAAATGGGCCTTGTTGAGCCTCTACGTGAGCTGTTTAAAGATGAAGTACGTAAGATCGGTCTAGAGCTTGGTCTTCCATACAACATGCTTTACCGCCACCCATTCCCGGGGCCAGGTCTAGGTGTTCGTGTACTTGGCGAAGTGAAGAAAGAGTACTGTGATCTACTGCGTCGCGCAGATGCTATTTTCATTGAAGAGCTTCACGCTGCTGACCTTTACCACAAAGTATCTCAAGCATTCACGGTATTCCTACCAGTACGTTCAGTTGGCGTAATGGGCGATGGCCGTAAGTACGATTGGGTTGTATCTCTACGTGCCGTAGAAACTATCGACTTCATGACTGCTCACTGGGCACACCTGCCATACGACTTCCTAGGTAAGGTTTCTAACCGTATTATCAACGAAGTTAACGGCATTTCACGTGTTGTTTACGATATTTCTGGTAAGCCACCAGCAACTATCGAGTGGGAATAATCTCTTAGAGATTTAACCAGCTTTGATTAAGATCTTAAGCCTCGAACTCAGTTCGGGGCTTTTTTCGTTGTCGATTCATTACATTAAAGGCTTATGAGCAATACCTCGAAATCAAATGAACAATACCTAGAAACCAAATGAGTTGGAAACTAGATATCAGCTCAAGAAACCATGAGACGCTTTGTTGTGCTGAGCCATGTATCAAAAAGATCACTCGCACTTTTTATAAATTCACACAGCTACAGCTAGGCCATTTAACATGTGAAGCATACTCTTTGATGGACTTATTAAGGACAGATAAGAGAATCCATCATGTTAAAAATCAAATATTTGGCGACAGTACTGGGCTGCACATTAGCAGCGCAAAGTCATGCGTCTTTGAACATTCAACCTGATCCGCAAAATCCGAATGGTTACCTTGTTGAAAAGTCGGCTCTACAAGCTGCTGAACAAGCGAAAACATCCGATCCTATGTATGCGATCTGGTCACAGGCCCTTCAAACTCGCCCGAACAACATCGTTGAAGCGATTGAACCCGGTTCACCTTCGAATCCTGAAAACGTAAAGCGTGTAGAGCGCGTGTTCCCTCAATCTGAATGGGACTTCCTCACTCAAATGGCAGCGCCAGAATACACCTACACTCGCTTCTTACGTGCGATCGGTAAATTCCCAGCGTTCTGTGGAGAGTACACCGATGGCCGTGACTCCGATGCCATCTGTAAGAAATCCATCATCACGGCCTTTGCTCACTTTTCACAAGAGACGGGTGGGCATATCGCGATAGACAACACCTCTGATAATCCATTAGCTCTAGAAGAGTGGCAGCAAGCGCTGGTGCATGTTCGCGAAATGGGTTGGTCTGAAGGCCAAGAAGGTTACACCACCGGTTGTGGTCAGAACGATTGGCAGAATGCCCGTTGGCCATGTGCTGCGGGACAGGGCTACTTCGGACGTGGTGCTAAACAGCTTTCTTACCATTTTAATTACGGCGCGTTCTCTGAAGTGATGTTCGATGGCGATGCGACGGTGCTTCTCAACAATCCGGGCTTAGTGGCGGATTCTTGGTTGAACTTAGCGTCTGCTATCTGGTTCTTTTTAACACCACAAGCGCCTAAACCGGCAATGCTGCATGTAATTGACCGAACATGGACACCATCTCAACGTGAATTGGATGCGGGTATTGGCTATGGCTTTGGTACCACAATCAACGTGATCAATGGTGGTATTGAATGTGGCGAGCAGAACAAAGACAAAGGCCAACCCGTTAACCGTATTCGTTACTGGGAAGGGTTAGCCGCGCACTATGAAATTCCTGTAGAAGCCGATGAAGCCAATACATGTTGGCAGCAAACGCCTTACGGAAGCTTGAATCTCAACGGAGCAACGGATGTGTTGTACACCAACTGGGATGGTAACTGGAAATACTACGCAGACCGCCCAGAAGGGTATTCATTTGAGTGTGAGCTAGTGGGCTTTCAAACGGCTTATTCCGCACTGGTGGCTGGTGATTACGAGAAGTGTGTGACCAACTTCTATGGTTCTCATGCGAGTTGGCCTGAAGTGAAAGTGGTCGATAAGCTGGATCCGGTAGATCCTGGTACTGATCCGGGTGGTAATGGTTGGAGTGCGACCAAGGTTTACAACGCGGGTGACCAAGTGACGCATAACGGCGCAACCTATGAAGCGAAATGGTGGACACAAGGGGATGACCCTGCCAATGGTGGCCCTTGGAAACTAGTAGCGGGCGAGCCAACACCACCAGTTGTGACAGATCCAACGCCTGTTGATCCTGCCCCTGTCGATCCAGAACCAGTAGACCCTGCACCCGTTGAACCACCTGTGACAGAACCGCCAGTGGTTGTCGATCCATCTGAATTTATTACGTGGCAAGCGGGCGTTAGCCAAGTGAGTAATGGCGACAAAGTGACGCATAACGGCAAGTGCTTCGTGGCTAAAAACGGCCCGGGTGTATGGGAAAGCCCAGTTCAATCGAATTGGTTCTGGGATGAAATCAGCTGTAATTGATAGTCTGAATACTGAAGAGGTGGCCTAAGTTACGAGCTCAGTAGTACGACCATAGCGATATAAATAATCAAAAGCCGAAAGTTTCTACTTTCGGCTTTTTTCCGTTTCGAACTTGGCTATTTAAGCAGGGTGATTGGTCTATTTGGCTATGTTGAAGCGCATTTAAAGACTAATTATCCAGTTAGAGGATAAAGTTCTGTACAAATGATGCTTGTGAATTTATATTCAAATTTAATTTATATTTATTCTTTTATTTTAGGGTTAAGGTGTACCTATGGAACAGACAGATATCACGTCACTCATCCCCATTGTGATTACTTTGGTGTTGTCATTGGCGACAAGGAATGTGGTGATAGGCCTTTTTGCTGGTGTGCTGAGTGGTGTTGCAATGCTGACTGGCATGTTTAGCGAACTTAACCCGCTTGATACGTTTGGTACCATGGTGAAAGGTTACCTAGTCCCTCAACTTACCGACAGCTATAACGCTGGTGTGATCATGCTGTTGGTATTCATCGGTGGCTTTGTCGCATTGATGGAAAAGTCCGGTGGTGGCGTCGCGTTTGCAAAGCGAGTGACTCAGTGGGTAAGCAATAAATGCCAAGCTCAATTGTCAGCATGGTTGGGTGGAATCGTTATATTTTTCTCAGACTTAGGCACCCCTTTAATTGTTGGCCCTGTTTTTCGTCCCCTTTTCGATAAACTGAAACTTTCTAGACAGAAGCTAGCATTCATCATTGATTCAACCTCGTCGCCCGTTGCTATTCTTATCCCTTTCATTGGATGGGGTGTTTACATCATGAGCCTTATTCAGAAAGAGTTCACGGCGTTGAATGTCAACATGTCCGATTGGGATGCCTTCATCGGTGCGATTCCTTTTCAGTTCTACGCATTTCTTGCGATTTTCATCGTTCCGCTTGTGTCCGTTAAAGGTTTAGACTTTGGGCCAATGGCAAAAGCCGAGCGTGATTGCCAGGCGGGAATTAACTCTGGCGTGAATAACGAATCACTAAATCCGTTCTCGCATAAAAATGCAAAGGCATCTTTTGTCTGGGCACCATTGTTAGTGATGCTGGTGGTGTTGTGTGCCATGTTGGTTCCACAAGGCTTCCCGTTCCAAAAGGTCGCAGGTTCATCATTTAGAGCGGCGTTATCATCGGCTTATTTCTTTGCGGCGATTACCTTAATCTCGCTAATGGCTTACTACGGTGTAAGAAAGCTTTCAGATGGTGTTTCTGTGTACTTAAAAGGTATGGGAAACATGATGCCAGTCGCGATCATCTTGGTACTGGCTTGGGCATTAAGCACCGTTGGTAAAGAGTTGGGTGCAGCGGCTTATATTGCTGAGCAAGCGCAGAGCGGTTTCCCTTACTGGTTAGTTCCTGCTGTAGCCTTTTTACTGTCGGCTATTATCTCATTCGCAACGGGCTCATCGTGGGGAACCTTCGCGATAATGATGCCATTGGTTATTCCAACTGCGATTGCGATAGATGCTCCACTACTCGTCGCAATTGGTGCTGTGTTGTCTGGTGGCTTGTTTGGTGATCACTGCTCACCGATCTCTGAAACCACGATTCTTTCTTCAACCGGGGCAGGGTGTGATCAGTTTGAACACTTTAAGACGCAGCTACCTTACGCATTGATGAACGGCTCTATTGCTCTGATTAGTTTTGTAGTCGCAGGCTTTACGGGAAGTGCATTGGTTGTATTAGGTGCTCTTGTTGCTCAGTTGATTGTCGTGACGTTGTTAGCCAAGCGCGATGCGAGTAAAAACGCTTCTTCAGAAGTTCAATCTCAAGTGCCTGAATCTAAACCACAACAAGCGTAATTTAAGATTACAAATGAGAGACTAGATACGGGATGCGAGTAAACGAGTAACGAAAAGCTCGCTCTCTTGTTCTTCATTTCACTTACTCGCATCTAAGCAAACTTCCGTCATTCCCTACAGTGAGGAACGAACGTGATAGGGAATCTCTTTAGTGCGCCAAACGTGCTTATATCGAAGAGGAGATTCCAGATATCTCGTCCCTCGATTCTGGAATGACGCTTCAATCGAGACCTGCTCCTCTTATCCCGCTTACTCGAATCTAAAGACTCTTTTCGCATCTCGTTACTCGCATCTTTTTCATAGCGCGACAGGGAATTTGTTCATTTATAGGTTCTATGAATTAATTAGCGTTGTTATGAAACTAATTTTCCATAAGATCATTTACACAATCTTAGTTTTCGATAACTGGATTACCTAGTTGTACGGTTTATAGATTAAAATTTTCTGACAACTTTTATCGTTTTTTTTTAATCAACCACTTTAATAAGGTAAATTCGCAATGTCGACCAAACTAGCTAACCCAGCGCCACTAGGCTTAATGGGTTTCGGTATGACCACTATTCTTCTTAATATCCACAACGCAGGTTTCTTTCCAATCGATTCAATGATTCTTGCTATGGGTATTTTTTACGGTGGTTTGAGCCAAGTTATCGTGGGCACAATGTGTTTCAAACGTGGTGACACGTTCGGTACAACTGCGTTTACTTCTTACGGCCTATTCTGGTTGTCTTTGGTTGGTTTAATCGTGATGCCTTACATGGGCCTACCTGCAAGCCCTGCAGCATTCATGGGTTGGTACCTACTACTATGGGGCATCTTCACAGGCTTCATGTTCATCGGTTCTCTATGCTACCCAGTGGCGAAACAAGTAGTATTCGGTTCATTAACTATCTTGTTCTTCCTACTTGCAGCTCGTGATTTCACTGGCAGCGAACTAATCGGCACTATCGCTGGTTTTGAAGGTATCTTCTGTGGCGCTTCAGCTATTTACTTTGCAATGGCACAAGTAATCAACAACGAATACGGCCGCACAGTACTGCCTATCGGTGAGAAGAAAGCACCTCAAATGGCAACACAAGAAATCGCTGCTTAATACTCTAACTCGGGAACAGTTAGTTTGTTATAAGCCATTTATTGGTTATGAATAAAACAAAAGGGGTTAGCCGAAATGGCTAACCCCTTTTTTATGCGTTAATAATAGCGCTATTTTTTTAAAGCGACCTATTTGCTAAGGAAAGCTTAAGCTGAAGGTTGCTCTACAGGTTTAGTGTCTGCAGCTTCTGCTTCAGGAGACTTGCCTGTCTTACGCTTGTACTTCTCTTCCCAGTAAGTAGCACCTTTAATGCCTAGTTTTACAGGGTTGAACGTGTACTCAGTTACGCCTTGTTTCTGCTGTTCTTCGTAGTCAGCTAGAGCTTTAAGCGCAGGCTTAGACATGAAGAAGATGATCAGAATACCAACGATGTTTAACCATGCCATCAAGCCAACACCAACATCACCCATTGCCCATGCAAGGTTCGCTGTTTTAACTGTGCCATAGAAAACTGCAGTGATAAGAACAAGCTTAAGTACGAACATCATGCCAGGGACCTTGATGGTACGACGTAGGTAAGCAATATTCGTTTCTGCGATGTAGTAGTAAGCAAGAATCGTTGTAAATGCAAAGAAGAACAGAGCAAATGCGATGAATGGCTTACCAATGCCTGGTAGTGCACTTTCAATAGCAAGCTGTGTAAATACAGGACCATTCGCGCCAATGTTTGCTGCTAGGTTCTGAACAAGGAACACACCCTCAGCGCCGCCATGAACGTTGTAAGCACCAGTGATGATGATCATGAACGCTGTAGCAGAACATACTAGAAGAGTATCGATGTAGATAGAGAACGCTTGTACCAAACCTTGCTGAGCTGGGTGATCAACACTTGCAGCCGCTGCCGCGTGAGGACCAGTACCTTGACCCGCTTCGTTTGAGTAAACACCACGCTTAACACCCCAACCAATTGCAGCACCGAAGCCTGCCATAGGTGTGAATGCATCACCAACAATCATTGCGAAAACAGTTGGCACTTGGCTGATGTTTAGCAGGATGATAACGAACGCGATGATGATGTAAGCCAATGCCATGAAAGGAACAACGATCTGTGTGAAGTTCGCAATACGTTTAACACCACCAAAGATGATGAAAGCAAGAATGATAGCAACAACAGTACCGGTGAAAATTTTAGCGAAACTGAATGTACCGACAGCTGTTTCAATCATGTCACCTGAGCCAAATGCAGCTTCTACAGCATTACCGATACTGTTTGACTGAACACCTGGAAGCAAAATACCACATGCAAAAATAGTCGCGATAGCGAAGATCCATGCGTACCACTTCTGACCCATTGCTTTTTCAACGTAGTAAGCCGGACCACCACGGAACTGGCCTTCGTCTTCTTCTTTGTAGATTTGAGCTAGCGTAGATTCTGCGTAAGCAGTTGCGGCGCCAAAGAAGGCTACAACCCACATCCAGAATACGGCACCTGGGCCACCGAAACCGATAGCGGCAGCAACACCAGCAATGTTACCTGTACCGACACGGCCAGATAGCGAAACGGCTAGAGCTTGGAAAGACGAGATGCCTTTTGATGAGCTTTTACCCGATAGTAGCAAGCGCCACATTTCAAAGAAGTGACGGATTTGAACAAATCGAGTCATGATGGAGTAGAACAAACCTGCACCTAAACATAGGTAGATAAGTACTGGACTCCAGATTATTCCATTCAAAAAATCAACGAATGACTGCATGAGTATTTTCCCTGTTAGTTTTGCTTATGATTGTTTTTCGAACAACACAATACTTCACTTGTAACCCGAGTGTTAAATTATTTAACTGCCTATTAGGATTACTGTGACATAAAGCATGTTACAGGGGGTGTTTGTTAACGATTAGTGCTAATTTGATAATCGTTCCATTAAAATTGATATGCAATTAGTTGTTTTTAGTGTCGGTTTGTAAAGTGAATAAATAGTGATTAATACAAATTTTCGAAACTCACAATATGTGTCAGAAGGGAAAATAGAAGAAAAATGAGAGGAAACGTTGTTCAGTACTAATGACTGTTAACACATTACGACGGTAAAGATGCAAGAATATATCACCGATATAGTGAAATTAGGCAGGTTTAAGGGGAGGTATTATTTAAAATATCAGTAGTGATTTTTAGAACTTTCCGTAAGGATTACCGCAATCAGAAATCGTGAATTAATCGCCTGTTTTAAACGACTGTAAATCCTTTTCCAACCAAAGCTTGAGCGAACTCAGACTGAGTATTTGGCTCGCCGTGAATCAAATGCACCTCTTTCGGTGGAGTCGCGATGCCGTCTATAAATTGGTAAAGATCCTCTTTATCAGCATGGGCAGAATAGCCAGACATGCCATGAATTTGAGCATTAACCTCAACGTCTTTGTTATCAATAGAAACCTGCATTTCGCCTTGTTGCAGCTCTCGTCCGAGCGTCCCGTGCGCTTGATAGCTCGCTAAAATTACATCGGTTCGTTTATCGGGAAGCAAGGCAGATAAGTAGTTCATTATCCTGCCACCCTGACACATCCCAGAAGCTGCGACCACAATCGCAGGTTCACCTGTCGACTTGAGGCGATTCACGATTTTCTTGTGCATTCTATGTCCATCGACGGTAATGCACTGCTCAAAAGCGAGTGGGTGACGTTTCAGTTCAAGACGCAGCTTTGCTTCTTGTCCCCACAACTCTTTAAAACGTCGGTATGAACGCGTCACTTTTTGAGCCATCGGAGAATCGAGAATAATAGGAATATCGCTGCTGAGTTGATGCTCAAAGAGCAGGTGTTCGATATCAAACAACAATTCCTGAGTTCTGCCGATACTAAAAGCCGGGATTAGAATAACGCCACCATCAAGTAGTGAACGATCAATAATGGCCTTGAGACGCTCCGATCGCGTAGCAATATCATCATGTGTACTGGTGCCATAAGTGGATTCTATAAACAGATAATCGGCTTGCTGTGGTGACTTGGGATCCGGCAGCAGTGGTGTGTTACTCGGGCCCAAGTCGCCAGAAAACACAACTACTTCTTGGTTAGGTAACTTAATCTCGATATAGGCGGAACCTAAGATGTGCCCAGCAGGTTGAAATCGAGCATGCAGAGTATTTGGCCTATGATGATCCTTTCCGTTGTTTTGCTGTTTAGACGTGATTGGAAACCATTCGCCGTAAGGCTTGGGATCTATCAACGAATGAATCTTTTTGAGTATCAGCTTTGATTGTTTATTGCTGAGTCCTTGTAGTTTTAACCCATCCTCAATCATTAAAGGAGCGAGTTCGGCGGTGGCTTGCGTGCAATAAATTGGCTGGTTAAATCCACTGGCGAGTAACCAAGGTAATCGGCCAATATGATCAATGTGGGTATGAGTCAGCAGCAGAGCGCTGAGGTGGGACGTTTCAAATTCAATATCAAGAGGGTGTGCGTCTTCCCCTTGAAGCTTTTTACCTTGAAGATCCAAACCTTGAAAAAGGCCACAATCGATGAGCACCGCTTGGCCTGAATCTCTTAGCTCGTGACAAGATCCGGTGACAGTATGTTTGCCACCATGGTGAATCACTTCCATCGTTTACTCCCATTGCTCTATAAAGCCGTTACGCCTGTTTTTATTTTGCGGATAAACGCCAGCAAGTAAAACGAGAACAATGAGAGTTGCGATCGTTGAGTGTCTTTTTAAGTCATTGAGCGATGGCTCAGTGTGTTCGTTGTGAGTTAGCTCGTAGAAGAACGGTCTGAATCCAACTCTGGTTTTTGCTGTGCCTCTAAACGAGCCACTTCGGCATCAAGCTCTGCTATTTTCTCTGTCATGAGTGCGTGACAGCGATTAGCCAGTTCTCTAGCGTCGCTGATCTTGTAGCCAGTCACATCGATAGGTTCAAGCATCTCGGTGATCACAACGCCATTATTAACTCGGTTGAGGTCAATCTTATTGTGTGTGGTGCTGGTACACATCGGGGTGATAGGCACGCCAGCTTCAATCGCCATTCGGAAAGCGCCCGTTTTGAATGGCAGTAGTCCACGCCCTTTACTGCGCGTTCCTTCAGGGTAAACCCAAACAGACAGATCTCGCTGATGAATGGCTTCTGCCACTTGCTTGATCGTATCGCGTGCTTTGGATTTATCTTCGCGGTTAATCATGATGTTACCGGTGATCCAATACAGCAGACCAAAGAAAGGCACATACAACAAATCGCGCTTGCCCAATGAAACGGTGCGTGGTCTTAGCATTCCTGGATCGGTCACAAAGTCCAATATGCTTTGGTGGTTAGAGATGTAGACGCTGTTTTCTGGTGTTGGGGCATTGTCTAGGCCGCGCTGCACCAGTTTTACACCGATGATCTTTTGGAGTTGGTTGAACCAACGACAGAAAACGTACACATGCTTGGGGTTCTTGGGGCTAAACAAGCAGTAAACAAAAGCACATAGAGTGGTGAAAATAATAAACACCGTAGCCAAAATAATACGAAGAACAGCAAGCACAATTCACTCCTTACTCACCGCAAGATGGCAGTGATTAAATAGTTTTAGATGCTTGAAGTCTTCACTCTATTTAACCGAATTGCAACAATTAACTGTGATAGGGGGCTATTTTTAGATCTTTATATAAAACAAGGACTAACAATGGATGTTTGACACAGTTATCGAGCTTACACGTGTTCACCAGTAATGGCTCATGATCACCAATACTGTTTATTTGGATCCGATTTTTCTACCCATTCCGGATCTTGACGCGATTCTAAGTAGAGTTGTAGGCCGTTATAAGACATGAAAGCTGCAGGGCCGCCGAGGTGCTCGAAATAGTCAAAATACTCATCTTCGAGAGCACAAAGGTGGGCTAAATCTTTAACCTTGTTAGCCAGGGCCCACTGAATAGCAAACACAGGCGCTATTGAGCCTGAAATATTCACCTCTTCGACGTTTGGGTTAAACATTGAATTAGCTTGCTCAAGCAGTATCTCTTCTTGTTCAGACTCCTGTTGCAGCACCTCTTCGACGATCTCCGAGCGCTTGGTATTAGAGACATTCTTGTTCAGCTTGGCGATTCGCAGTGCGTAGCTAAACCTTTCTGATGAAACGATGTCGACAAGCTGCGACAACAGCTCTTTGTCTACGCCTGCTGCCTTGGTGAAATAGTCGATACATGAATTGATTGAGGCATAACGAGTACCGTCAAACTCAAAGCCACTGGTTTCGTCGTATACCTCAAGTGGGATGTCATCAACCGACAAAGGCCAGCCTTTATAATCGACGCGTTGCTTGGCGATTTGATACATCTTCCAAGCGCTGCGCCCAAACCCACCGAGCGTCGAACCCGAGAAATCAGAATCAATAAGCTCTTGCTCCGTCCAGTTCTCACCGATGCCAAGGTGCTTAGCGTACTTGTCTATCAGAGTGTGTTTTATCTGATCGCGCACAGACCAAATTGAGGTCAGATTCTTTGAATAGTTAATTCTCGCACACTCATTACAAGCCGGCAGTGCTATCGGTGAATGGCCAATCTTGGCAACTGCCTGCGCTGTCTTAGGAAATTCAACAAGGTTACTGGAAGGCTCACCACAAAACCAACAGCTGTGGCGCAGATTGAATGGGGTATCTATGTGCGAGTATGTGTTCATTAGTTTTCTATCGGTTTGGTGCTTGAGGCGAGTTAATCATCTTCAAACAATTATCTCTGTTCGCACGTCAGCTTGCACCTTGTTTGTTTTTGTTTTTGTTTTTCTGACGAGATCAATTCGAGGTGTGACTCGCCTGATGAACTCATTAGGTGGATATTGATATAAAACAGTCACTAACGATAAATATTGCTCGGTGTGGCTGAACTTGCATGAGCTGCTAGCAATCGCCTAAGCTCCCCATTACTATTGAGATAGACTCCTTACTCCAATAGCGCATATGTCCTCATCGATTCCTTTTTACGATAAAAATGCTCACACACTTTGCCAGCAGTACAACTCAGTGACGTTCGAGACGGTGCATAAAAGCTGGCAAGCTTATTGGCCTTTAGAGGGCGATAAAGTATTAGATGTCGGTGCTGGGAGCGGTCGTGATGTGCTATGGATGCACAAAGCCGGAGCTGATGTTATTGCGATAGAACCAAGTGCTTCATTACGCGAACAAGGCTCGAAATATACAGGCCCAAGTGTTACCTGGATTGATGATTCACTGCCTTCGCTTAGCCGCACTGAAAACCTCGGAATGCGTTTTGACTTGATATTGGTCAGTGCGGTTTGGATGCATCTCGCTCCGTCTCATCGAGAGCGCGCATTTAGAAAGTTGTCTAACTTGCTAGCTCCAAATGGCAAGTTGGTGATCACTCTGCGTCATGGGGAGTTTCAAGACGACCGAGAGGGTTATGAGGTCTCGGTTGAAGAGCTTGAGCGTTTGTCGAAGAACAGTGCTTTGTTGGTGCGTCATGTTGATAACAGCCAAGACACCTTGAAGCGCTGTGAGGTTTGGTGGCAAACCGTGGTGATGACCTTGCCAGATGATGGCTCCGGTGATTTGAACAAGGTGCGCCACATTATTGTGAATGACAACAAGTCGGCCACATACAAGTTGGCTTTGTTGAGAACATTACTGCGAATTGCTGATGCGCATTCAGGCGCTGTGATTGATCGAACTGATGGAAAAATTTCTCTACCAGTGGGCTTGGTTGCTCTGTATTGGGTTAGGCAGTTTAAGCGACTGATTGATATCGACATAGAAGGCGCAGGGATTCAGCAAAATAGCAACACAACGAAGGGACTTGGGTTTGTAAAAGAGGATGGGTGGAATAAACTCAAACACTTAAGTGCTGATGATCTAGCGATAGGCGCTATGTTTCTCGGCGATGAAGCTAAGGCTCTACAAAAGCTATTTTCACAAACGATCAGCACCATTAAATCAGGACCTGTGACTTTCATTTATCAAGGCTCGAAAGACAACCGACTATTCGATATATACCCACCTCACAAACGACGGAAGAGCCGAGAATCACTGGTCATTGATAGTGAGTTCTTAGAAAGTTTTGGTTATTTTACTCTCGATGAAAGCCTGTGGGAGTGCTTTAGAATCTACCACTCGTGGATTGAACCGCTGGTGGTGAATCAATGGGTCATGGAGATGCAGCGTTTCGAGTTGAACCGACAGCGAAGCATTTCACTACAGACTTATCACGACTGCTTGGTATGGATCGATCAAAACCATGATACTCGCGATGTGCGTAAACGTGTCGAGCAACTTAGATCTGATCGTGCAGACATTGTCAGCGTGTGGAGTGGAAAATCATTAAAAAATGAGTATCACGTTGATCACTGTTTGCCTTTCGCTTACTGGCCAAACAACGATAAGTGGAACCTCTTTCCTACTACAAGCAAAGAGAACTTAAGTAAAAGTGATAAAGTTCCTACGGCTGAAAAGCTGCGCTCGTCTAAGTCGAGGATTCTAGAGTGGTGGCAACTCGCTTGGAACGATTCGGCTCATTTTGAACAACAATTCTTTTCAGAAGCCGCGCTTTCGTTACCTAACATCCCTGCGCAGTGTCGAGACTTTGAAGAGGTGTTCGATGCAATGGGCTTGCAGGTACGTGGTGTAAAAAGCAGACTGCTGATTAGTGAGTGGCACTGATCATTAAGTGGGCTAGTTATCCCAAATAACCCTCAACAAACTAATCATCGAGAACATAATGAAATACATCGGAATTGATGGCTGCAAGTCGGGTTGGATCGCTTGGATTGTCTCTGACAATGAGATACCTGCGTTTAAAGTGGTAAACACCCTCGATGAGCTAGCGAGTGATCTTATCGGTTCAACGGCGCTTATCGATATGCCTATTGGTTTTAGTGATGCACAAACTCCAGATCGCTTGTGTGACAAAGCAGCAAGGCGTTTTCTAACCAGCAAACGTGGTTCTTCGGTGTTTCCGGTTCCGTGTCGTGAGGCGGTTTACCAAACCGATTACATTGCGGCGTGTAATGCCAATGTGGAGCAGCTTGATAAGAAGTTTTCTAAACAGACTTGGGGAATTGTGCCCAAGATTCGCGAGCTTGATGAGCTCATTGAAACTCATCCCAATCTTTCTATCAGGGAATCACATCCTGAAGTGGTGTTTGCAGCATTGAAAGACGAACCGCTGACGTTTTCAAAACGAACGCAAGAAGGCAAAGAGGAACGGCTTTCTATTATTCAGCAGCTATCCCCTCAATGGTGTGACCGCTTGTCGTTGGCCATTTCAAATACCAAACGTAAAGACGCCGCGATAGACGATATTTACGATGCGTTCGTACTTATGTTAGTTGCCTATTACGCTCCGCAATTATCGACCTTACCTGAACTTTCTGATGTTGGTGGAGAAGCTGACAAGGATCAGAACGGACGAGTTAGAGAGATTGTTTACTGGAACAAAACACGCTAACAAAGCGTGCGCTCAACTTGGCTTAATATGCTATTTTCCAACTTCTGCTACTTTTCACTCTTACTATTTTGAGTTTTTGATATGAAACGTTTTATTGTCGGCTGTCTGGCCACTGTGCTCAGTGCAGTGAGTTATGCCCAAGTCGCTCCTATATCTCAATGGCAATGCGACATGATGAAAAAGAACAATGTCTTGAGTAGTGGTGCGCCCGTTGGTTGTGAGCGACTATCCAAAGTGGATTTCGATTTCATTAGTTTCAAAGGGGAAACGCAACAGGGCAATATGATCGTGCTTGATGTTATTGCGCCTGCTGTTGAACAAATCTTTTCAGAGCTCAAACAGCGCAATTTTCCTCTTCATTCCGCTCGCCTAATGCGTGAATTCAGAGGTGATGATAGCGCCTCAATGGATGCGAACAACAGTAGCGCCTTTAACGCTCGTCCTATTACAGGCGGAGGAGGTTGGTCGAAACATGCCTATGGTGTGGCAATCGACATCAACCCAGTTCAAAACCCTTTCTTAGAGTTTGATAGCAACGGAAGAATCACGGTAAAGCCTTCACAATCTGCGACTCGTTATGTGAACCGTACTCGTTTTCGTGCTCGTGATGAAATTGAACGCCGCGGCATGGCTGAAGATGTGGTGGAGCTGTTTGCCCATCACGGATTTATGATCTGGGGAGGGGATTGGAATAGCCCAATCGATACTCAGCATTTTGAGGTTGGATCAAGAAAGTTCGTTAACCAACTGCTCTCTAAACCACAACCTGAAGCCGAGGTGTTATTTGAGCGCTACGTCAAATCTTATCGACAGTGCTATCTCAAAAATAAAGGTGAGGACGCAGAAAAAGCTCGAGCTATCTGTGCAAAGAAAACAGTCGGGACTTTTTAGTGCTATGTTTATCTAGAACCGTTTGTGTTTTAGCAAGTTAAACTCGCTTCAGGTGTGTTTTGAATAGCTAAGGTCAGCGCTCGTCGTTGGCCTTTTTTGTATTCATTTCTCCAATAGAACACCGAGCATTGAAAAGGTTATTGGGTATCCATTAGTCAATAATCGATAAGCGAATGCAGCGCAAAGTCATCGGTTTGTCATTGAAAAACTCATAGCGTTAACGTTATGTGAGAACCATTACTGGTGGGGGAACTCTTCGCTGAAACGCCAGTATTATTAGTGAACTGATCACAACGGACCAACTAATGAAAAAGATACCTTTGGCTCTAACTCTTTTAAGCACTCTACTTTTTTCACAATATACTTTGGCTACTGATACTTCACCTACCACTCAAAACCCGACTTACGAACTCGATGGTAAAGCAGTATTAGGCCGCACTGAGAACGTGTACCTATCTAGCGTTCAAGGGCTAAAAGACGTTCCTTTCATTGGTAAAATTGATACCGGTGCGGAAACCACTTCTATGCATGCTGAAGACATTCATGTGAAGAGCTCTAATCCCGATTACCAAAATCTCAAAGACCAAGAGTTGATGGCGGCGTTAACCGAAGACCTGTTGAACAATTCCGATGTTGATTACGATGATTGGGATGGCAGTACCTTTGCGAAATATGAAGCTGTGGTCTCTTTTAAGGTTCAAAACCCGCGGACGGGAGACATGGTATTAATCGAAGCGCCTTTAGAGCGTGTCAGCATGATACGCAGCCGCACCAGCAGCACGCCTTTGCATCGCCCTACCGTAAAAATGTCGCTCACCATTGCAGACCAAGAGCTAAAAACCGACGTTAACCTGACCGACAGAAGCCACTTCTCTGCGCCAGTGCTGATTGGTAAAACCTTCCTTGCGGATAACGCGCTGGTGTTTGCAGGTTATGACTATTTACAAGAGCAAGAGAACGCGACCGTTGTTGGCCGAAAAGAGGTGGTGTCTATCTCTGGAATGGCGATGAACGCGACCTTCTCATTAAAAAATCGCTACAGCATCCTTCATGCAAAAGACATCGATATAGATAAGAAGAACAGTGAAGTGACGTTTGATATGTTCGACAACGACGGCAAGCAAAAAGAGATGACATTGCCGTTGGTTCGTATGTTAAGCGTGAGCGGTAAGAAGAGACCTTTGGTGTATGTGCCTGTTCAACTCGATGAAAACACGACTAAAGACGTTCTGGTGTACCTACGTGAGCGCTCGAGTAGTGAGTCGCAGTTGAGATTTGGAACCAACACAGCCAGCGAACTCTTCATGATTGATACCAGTGCTGAGAATATTTTATCCGAAGGTTCAAAGAACTTTAGTGATGTGGCTGAGTCTGGTGAGCCTATGATTATCTCTCCGGAAGAGGACATCACCCTAGATGATTTCCCGCTTAAGGCTGTGGCTTCTTTCACTGTCAATACGCCTTTGCTGAAGGTCGACAGTTTTGAAATGACAGGTAAAGGCAAAGATGCTTCCGTTGAATTTTATCTTACGGATGTAAATGGTGAGAAGCAGAAGGTGACCAAGCCAATTATTAAGAAGCTTAAAGTCGGGGATGATACTCGTCCGGTTGTAAGTGGTGAGTTTGCGGTGTCTGGAAAAGTGCGTACGCAAGAGTTCGCCATCGACGTGCTCAATACAAATGAGAAAGAAGCGTACTTTATTTTAGGCAAGAAGATGGCAAAAGAGGGCGTTTACGTTAATACGCGTTCTGATTACCTTCTGAAAGCCGAACCACTGTTTAAAGTTGGGCATATTGAAGTAGTAGAAGTGAACGGCATGAAGTTCCCGGCCAAGCTCGACACTGGTGCGGATGTAAGCTCAATGAACGCAGTCAACATCAAACGATTTAAGAAAGATGGCCAAGACATGGTGAGCTTTACCTATCAAAACAACCAAGGCGATAAGCAAGATTTCACCAAGCCAGTGATTGATGTAATGCGTATCAAAGCCAAGAAAGGCGAGAAGGTGAACATTCGCCCTGTGGTAGAAATGAAGGTTAAGCTCGGAGACCTAGAGAAAGAAGTAAGGGTAAACCTTCAAGACCGCTCTCGCTTCGAATACAGCATGATCCTAGGTAAGAACTTCTTGAAGCACGGCGCAGTAGTGAGCAGCGATGAAGATTACTTGTTAGGTGATATGGAGTAACCCCTAAACTTATCTAAGTTCGTAGCAG
Source organism: Vibrio sp. 10N.286.48.F5 (assembly GCF_041469785.1). Taxonomy (NCBI): domain Bacteria; kingdom Pseudomonadati; phylum Pseudomonadota; class Gammaproteobacteria; order Vibrionales; family Vibrionaceae; genus Vibrio; species Vibrio sp. 10N.286.48.F5. The sequence goes on from NZ_JBFRLG010000051.1 coordinate 82,070, forward strand.
AACAGATCTAAACAGCCACATATTTCAGCAATGGGATGTGTGGTTTTTTATTGAGTGTCTGGTTTTACTATTGATGTGCTAATGGTAACTCATACCAATCCGGAAAATTAA
>NZ_JBFRLG010000052.1:0-24200 GCF_041469785.1 Vibrio sp. 10N.286.48.F5
TTGCTTCCACTGTTGAATCGCTTCCTCATCAATCCAGAATGTCAGTGAACCACGATTGATTAGGGCTTGGTTATATTGTTTCCAGTTAGTTGTTCTGTAGCGAGGCTTTGGCATTGCTCTAAGTATGTGAGTGAACTTAGATGATCTGATCGTAGCTTTAAGCATTAGTTCCCTGATTTAGGAAACAAAGCCGCGCTTTGGGTCAAAAATCCGGCAGCAGTACACTCTCTTTTCAAGCTGCTCAACGATGGGCAAGTCAATTGCCCGTTGGGTTAAAAAACACCGCCTCACAATCACCGAATAATAATACCCACGAGCAAGACGTCAAGGTGGTTGAGCAATTGCAACGTACCATGAACCTTGTTGATGTCACCGGTGACGGATTGGCGGAGCTATGTTACCGACAAGGAAACGATTTTGTTTGCCACCAGAATACAGGGCAAGGCTTTGATGCCGCTAAAACATGGTTAACGCTAGGACAAGACCATTTTAGAATCGATACCGGTAATGAGAATAACGTATCACAGGTTGAAGCGTCCATCATGCTGTCTGACCGAAACAGCGATGGATTGCCTGACTTGTGCTATATCGCTGGAGAGCGCGTTTATTGTGCTTATGGCAACGGTAAGCATTTTAATTCGCCGACCGTGTTAGCCACGTTAAATGCCGACCTTGATTTGCTTAAAGACAAGATGTCATTCTCTGGAAATTACATCAAAAAACTCTTTGGTATTAAAACCACGATTTACTCTATGGCTGTGAATAACGTTTACGGACCGTTCAAAAAAGGCGTCGACGCCAATGGAGATGGTTTAATCGGTGACTGTTATCGCTCTATCGATGGATTGACATGCCTCTCTTATGAGTTCGAGCCGCTGGCTTTACTTAAATCGGTGACGTCAGGGTTAGGTGTGAAAAGTGAGTTTGAGTATGGATTAACAGGAAATGCCTCTGTGTTCCAAGAGGCGCAAGCGCCTTCAGGGCTCATTGCACTTGAGCCAAACTTCAAAGTGGTCAAGGCACTTAAGCGCAGTAATGGCATAGGCGGTATGAACCGTACTGAGTACTTCTATAGAGGGTATCACGCTCACCCTGATAAGGGCCTGCTCGGATTTGGGGAAATACAAACCAAAGACTTAGCGAGCCACACTCTCACCTCCACCGTGACCGGCTACAGCAGTGATTGGACACCCTATGCTGAGCGTACACAAACGCGAATCAATAACCAAAAGATTGCTCAAAGTGAATTTGACTATCGTGAGGTGACGTCTCCTATCGCTGGGCAGTCTTGGCCACAAATGATTGAAAGCCGTCAATCAGCTTGGGATACATCAGGAAACCTTTTGACCCATACGGTTACGCAATATCAAGGTTACGATGCGCTTAATTTCCCCGATACCATCACACGAACGGTCGAGGATGGTAATGGTGAACGATTTGTTGAAAAAACGAGCACACGCTATCAGCATGATACGCAGCGTTGGTTAATCGGAAAACCTCGTGATGTATCTGTGACCAAATCCAATGGTCACGATTCTCAAACGAGAAATACGACCTTTTCTTATGATGCAAATACCAGGGCTTTGGTTAAGCAAACCGTCGAGCCTGGACATGCACTCTCGTTAACGACGCAATTTGACTACAATGCCAGCGGATTTCGCACCTTAGAGCGTACGACTGGCAGTGGTGAAACGCGTCAATCGACGACCCTGTACGATGCTTTAGGTCGAGTGACGAAACATACCAACGCCCTTGGTCACTTTGTCACGACCACTTATAACAACTCGTGTGGATTGCCCGACACCGTCACCGATGCGAATGGGTTGATGACCCGGTTTACTTATGACGATTATTGTCGAGAAATTAAGAAAACTTTGCCCGATGGTAACTGGGTTGAGCAAGTTTATGAATGGAGCGATGGCGCCGATGCCGGCCTAGACCAACACGGATTGACGCTGGGTGACCGCAGTGTCTTCATGGTGACCACGCAAACCTCTCAGGGCGGTTTATCGACCACGTATTTTGACAAGTTGGGGCGTGAAGTACGCACCAAGCAATTGAACGGTGATGGTAAGACCGTGATGGTTGATAAGGCTTACGATGTTAAAGGGCAGCTCGTTGGGGAAACTGTGCCTTATTTCGAGGGGTATTTTGCAGGGGATGCGACGTACTGGTTACAAACTACTTATGACGCGCTAGGTCGACCTACTGCTCAAACTCAACCAACGGAAGATGTCGGTGACCTTGTTGCGACCACTCGCTATCAAGGTTTAACCGCAACAATAACGGGCCCCGGTACATTTGAGAAGGTTGAGCAAACCAATGGTTTGGGACAAACGGTCCAAATCGTAGAAAATGGTCAGTCAACCCTACGTTATACCTATGATGCAGTCGGTAACCTCACACAAACCGATACCAATGGGCTGATAACGGAGCTGAGTTATGACCAGCTCGGTTATAAAACCAAGATGATTGACCCTGCGATGGGCACTTGGACGTATGGTCACAACGCGTGGGGGGAGCTGGTTTGGCAACAGAATGCGAAAGGACAGCGCACCACGTTCACTTATGATGCACTCGGTCGTAAAATCAATGAAACTCGCCCAGATGAAATCAATCAATGGCAGTATGACCAATCGTTGAAAGGCGGACTGGATGCCTCCAGCAGTGACAGTAGCCAACGTCGTTATACGTACGATGCGTTGGGACGCACTCAATCGATGACCCTATCCATTGATGGCTCAGAGTACACGACCTACTACGAGTACAATGAAGAAGGTCGTCTCAGTCGGGTGACTTTCCCGTCGGGGATGAACTTAGATAAAGATTACGATGTGAATGGTCTGCTTAAGCGAATGAGTATCCCTTATTCTGATATTTGGGATAGCCAATACCTGCAAATTGAGGAAGCGTTAAAAGCCACCTCAGAACGCATTGTTGAACTCGAGATGCAGGCTTATGAGCTTGAGAAAAGTGCGCAATTTTATATCGAAGAGTCTGAGCGTTTACGTCAAGCGGCAGCGCAGTTGTTTGCCAAAAGTAATAGTTACCAACATACCGCCAACAAACTCAGCGCCAGCGCGAGTTCGTTATTTCGAAGTGCCAATATTAATGCTAACCGCGCCGCGAGTTATCGTCGTAGCGCACAATATTACTGGCGAGCTTTTGGTAATCGAGTGTTCAGTAACTACAAAACACAAAATGGCTACGCGTATTACAAATATGACCGATGTACTAAGAAAGATTGGAAAGGAAATTGTAAAAAGAAAGAGTATTTTACCGCTAAAGTACCATTATGGATGGTTCAAACTCACCGCTGTACGACGTGGAAAGGCAATAAGTTTTGCTTCAATGGTGCTCAAGCCAGTATTAACTTAACGCAAGTTTATAATCAATGGGCAAACCACTATCAAGCGATTGCGAATCGTCAGCGTGCTCAGGCAAACCAAAAGCAGAGTCAGGCTAACCACTATCAAGCCGCCTCTGATAATGCAGAGCGTCGCGCGAATGAATTGATTGTGCAAGCTCAGCAAAATGCCGCGTTAGCCAGACAAGAAACCGATTTACTGTCTAACTTAACCGATGAACTCGATGATTTGGTGGTTGCGGAGGCAGAGCTTCAAGAGATAATGGACCAACGTCTAGACGATGATACGGCGGAAATTGTCTGGGTAGCGACCAGTCGTGATAACTTTGGACGAATTGGTGGGGAACTCTTTGGTAATGGAATGTTGACAAGGCGTGATATTGACCGCTCTCGCGGAACGGTTCAACGCATAACGACGGGAATGGGAGATAACTACCTTCGAGACATTCATTATACTTACGATGAGCGTGGTAACGTTCTGCGCAAAGTCAGTGCTGTCCGAAATCAACAAGAGTACTACCAGTACGATGATTTTGACCGTTTAACACAATGGCACTACAGCGATAACCGCAGCGTTGCTCAGGTCGAACGCGATTACCGTTATGATGTGTATGGAAACTTGACGTATAAAACCGGACAAGGCCAGTTTAATGTTAATGCCAACGGGCAATTGGTTGGCGATTACACGTATGATGCCAACGGCAATATGGTTTCAGGTCGCGGAAGAACCATCGCTTGGAACTCGTTTAACAAGGCCAAGCACATTAATGACAATGGCGCGGTTGCTCAGTATGAGTATGGCAGTGAGCGAGAGCGTGTAAAACAGACGTCTGATGGTGTCACAACCTACTACATCAGCCCTGAGTACCAGTTAGAGGTGTCGACCAACGCGGACGGTAAGGTTGTAACAGCGATGCGCCACCGATTTATGGCAGACAGTCAGGCGGTCGCTGAGCACGTGAAAACGTTAATTGGCAGTGAAAAGCAAATTGACCGAACCGCTTACTTCCATCGAGATGCGTTAGGGACGGCAGATTTAATCACCGACCCGAATGGGCAAGTGCAAATAGAACGTGGTTATACGCCGTTTGGTGAGCTTTTAGCGTCGGCAGAGTTACAAGCCACACCGATGTTTACCAACGCTGAGATGCGCGGTTTCACTGGGCATGAAAATGTCGGTAACAGCAGCGGTCTTATCAACATGAACGCTCGACTTTACGACCCAGCCATTGGTCGATTCTTGAGTGCGGACACGTTCGTACCAGAACCAAGCTTTAGCCAAAGTTACAACCGTTACGCGTACGTTTATAACAACCCGTTAAAATATACGGACCCGACGGGGCATTGGGTGTGGTGGGCCGCGGCCATGGCCTTTTTTGTGGTGAGTCAAACCTTTGAAAACCCGGCAATACAAATGGCAGGGATGGTGGTTGGCGCTATCGCGATGGGGTATGGAGCCGCTGGAGTTTTTGGAACAGAAACTATAGGAGCAGTGATGGCTTCAGGGGCTAGTACCTCTTTTACTACAACTTATATCACGACAGGTGACTTTGGTGACTCGATGCAAGCTGGCGTGTTAGGAGGGCTGTCTGCGGGTGTCACCTATGGGGTAGCTCATGGTGCTGCGGGTGGCACAAGTCCGTTTGGCGCCGCTCTGCCCGTCGCTCATGGTGTGGTGCAAGGCGGCTTCCATGAGCTGCAAGGTGGCAGCTTCAAGCAAGGCTTTATCAGTGGTGTCATTGGTAAGCTTGGCGGTGGCATTGTTCATGACGGTGATAAAACGCTGACGCTTCAGGAAGCTGGAGGTATGATAATTGTGTCGGGTATTGCGGCAGCTGCGAGCGGAGCGAATAGTCGAGATGCAGTGATGCGTTCTGCTATGAGTGTGATTACTATCTATCTTTATAACGAGATGGGCTGGGTAAATTACCGAGGACAGCGTATGTATCTGGATAAAGAAACATTTCAGAAAAATGCTGCAAATGCATATTTAGCGGAAGAAGCTGGACAGCCAATGTCTGATTATCTTGAAACTACAGCTGAAGAAACCGCTCAAATCGGCGCGAATGTTTTATCTACGATGTCGATTGGGGTTGGTGCATTGAACCCTGTTGCGGGGGGGTACTTGGCAACGGCTGCATGGGGTTTAGACTCCAGTTGGCCTAATTTTATTGGTATGATGATTGGTCCTGCAGGAAAGGCTGCTGGAATGATAGATGATACCGTGTATTTTGGGGCTCCGGTTATCAAGCAAACTGTAGAAAATGTAGGGACAATTAACGATGCCGCGTCAGTCGGTTGTAATACGGTGGTGAGATGTGACTAACAGAGATGATAAATGGGATGTAACTGCTATATGTAGTGTGCTTTGGTGTGGAGTAGGGATTCTTTTTTTTAAAGGTGATTATCTTTTGGCTGCTCTCGGAAGTGTTGTCTATACGATTACGATCATATTCGCACCAGTGCTGAGGCCTGTACGCAATAAATATCCGTACTTCACTTTGTGTATAGCTGTATCGTTTTTATATTTCTTTGGGATTGTATATTTATTCCAGTTAGTCGGTTTAAATAACCTATGGCGGACATTAGCAATGTTTCCTTTAATGTGCTTGGGCTACTGGTTTGGTACACGTAAAGTACGACCTATTTTGAAGGAGAATAAAAGTGGGTCATTTTAAGAAATTATACTGTGCGCTGATGTTAACGTTACTTGTAGGTTGCGGTGGAGGAAGCGGCGGCGGTAGCTCTTCCTCTGCAAACTCAGAGGATACTGTCACTCGTTACAGTAGTGATTATGCAGCTTCTGATTTACGAGTGTTCTTTGCATTATCGGTAACAAGCCCATCCGAGGCTGAAATCGAAGGATATGTTCAAGATAGTTCGTTTAACTATGTTGCAATTAATGGCGGTGACCAGCTAGTTGCTGAAGTTGATAGCCTAAACTTCTCGTTAGCTGAAACATCGGCGGAAGGAGGTGTTTACTATTATGGTGGAGATGTTTCAGCAAGCGCCTCAGAGTACATTGTAAAGTTATTGAGAGGGGATGTTGTTCAAAGTTCACTGGCAGTGAATGAACTACCGTTACCCTTTACATTAACGACAAGCTTTGCAGGCGAAGTGATAGATGTATCATGGGCTCCTGAGGCAGACCATACATACTCTTACCTAGTGGAAACGCTAACTTGTAAAAATAGTATTGAGACCAATATCAGAACTGTGTCACCAGATATTAACGCTGGTGAGCATCTACTTAATTCAGGCTCTTACAATAAGAGCTTGAGTGAAGTGTTTGGTCAAACGCAAGCACAGTTAACTCAAGGTTTTGATAGCTGTATATTTGAGATGGATATTATAGCGAGCAAGGACTCGTTACCATCGCAAACCAATGGACAGTTAACTTTTGATGTTGTTCAAAAAAGAAAGCTCATAATAGAGCTTTAGCCTTGTTATAGATAACCTGTCTAGTAATCTAGCGCCTTTCTCTTTGTTGAATTATTTAACAGGAGAGAGGCGTTATTGTTTGAATAAAAACTCACCCCAAGGTTTGATTTATTCCCGTGCTAGTCTGGCCTTGAAGCTAATACTCTAAATCATAATTGTCCAAGAATGAGTTACGATTTCAACAAGTCGGCTTGTACGATCTAGTCGTGACTAACAAGCCGATGTGTAAGATCTAATATGAGTTACTACAGTTTAAGTGAACGCTGCAATAACCCTCTGCTTAAATTGACCTAATCTCAGCTCATCCAAAGCTAAAGTGAGTCCTGCATTATTTGAATTCATCATATCTGAAGTTTCTCCCCAACTAAGTAAGCTTGGTTGGGGTCGATTAGATTGAACGCTTTCCGATACAGTGCTTGACTGCAGGCGTATTTCATCAACACCACTCGGTACGTTGTTATCTTGTTTAATGTACATGCAGCTATCAGGAATATCCTGCTCAATTCTTTCAGCAAACCCAATCAAACTTTCTTCGGCAAAGGTATACAACCAGGCTTCTTGATTGGGTGAATCATTAACTCTCAATATCCTTCCAAGGACTTGTCTAAAGTAAAGCTCCGTTTTTACCGAACTCATATGACAGCAAACCTGCAGCCTTGGAATATCCGTTCCTTCACTTATCATCCCAACACTGACTATCCACTGAACGCTTGAATGACGAAAAGATTCAATTTCATTTAACGGATTATCGTGATGATAAGTCACTATGCATGCTGATTGATTAAAGTGCTCAACAAGTCGCTTTTGAATGTCTTTAGCGTACTTAATAGAAGAGGCGACCACCAAGCCTCCAGCACTTGGGGACTCTTGCCTTATCTGCTCTAACTTTTGGCAACCGCTATTTAGTATGTAATTCATAGCGTCTTCGTTGTGAATGACGCTTTGGTAAGAGACATCGGATTGTTTAAGGCAATCAAGAATAGAGGCGAAGTGTTGATTGTCACTGCCAGCCTTAACGCTCAGGTGTTCATTATCGATTAAAACGATTTTAGGGCGGCGGCATACCTTATCTTCAACTGCCTGTTGCAAGCCGTATTGATAATCGCAAACAACCTTACCATCAGGGTCGGAATACTCAGCCATGACGATCGGTAGTCGGTCAGAACGCCAAGGCGTGCCCGACAGCGCCAGAGTGTAACGAGCAAAGCCTTGGATCTTAGAAACAATTTCTAGCCCCCATGAATTTGACCGCCCCTCGTCATCAAACGAACAATGGTGGATCTCATCAAATATGACTAAAACTCGATATTTGCTGACGGTGTACCAAAAGTTTTCATCCAAAAAACGGATTGATTGGTAGGTGTAAGAGCCTCCAAGAGAACCCAAACCTCCATTAAAGGAACATTCGAGCTTCCATGAAAAGGTCTTTTGCATCCCTTCAGCAACAGTCAGAGAGGGCGAGAAGCACAGCACTAAGTCAATCATGCCTATTTCAAATAACCGACTCGCAACCTCGGCGGCCATAACGGTTTTACCCGCTCCAGGAGTCGCTTGGCAGAAGAAGTGTGAATGCTTGTTTGAAGTGAATTTCTCGACAGCTTGATCTGCACACTCGGCTTGCCATGCTCTTAACATTGAGGAGCCTTACTTTGGGCGACTTGCATCCAGTTGGTTAGTGCATTAATTCTGCCTAATAGCTTGGCTGAGCGTTCTCTTGCTGCATTAAATAGCGGCTGCATATCTTGCTTGTTGTTTGGGAAACGCGCTAACAACGATTGGTATTCCTCAATCTCGCCTAGAGTAATCGCCAGCTCACCTTCATGCTGTTTCTTCTCTCGCTCTAGTGCATTTAGAGAGCACTCTGGAATTTGAATATCCGTTGAGTCGACCTTAGCTTTCCTATTTCGACCCGATCTAGGCTCAATTGTGAGCGCTTTGAATTCGTTAGTTTGATGGTAGCGTTTGTCTCTGCGAACCCCAATAACAGAAAGCCAGCCTTTCTCCTCAAAAGATAGAAGTTGCTTATAAACATACTTTCGAGCGTCGTCCTTACTCGAGAAGGTTGAAGCACTGTTTAGCAAAGCATCCCTAGCGTCTGTGACGGAGAAATTATCCATCCCTTTCTCAATCAATAGGTTAAACATGTGAGGGTTAATTCTGGTTACTTTCTTCATGTGACTCTTACAGGCAATAAAAACTTAGGATTGCTAAGTATACAAAAATCAGTAAAACTTAGACAATCTAAGTTATCTAAAGGTTGAAAAGAAATGTGTAAGTGCAAAAAGACAACCCCATCCCTGCGAGGCTCAAAGCTGCGCGTAAAAAAGCCAAGATCACCCAAAAAGATTTAGGGGTGAAAATTGGTATGGAGCAGAGTTCTGCTAGCGGTCGTATGAATCATTACGAGAAAGGCAGGCATGTACCTGATATTGGTACGCTTGAACGTATGGCTGAAGAGTTAGATGTGCCGCTAAACTACTTTTTCTGTAGGAGCGAATTGAGCGCTGAGCTAGCGTGCGCCATTGATAAAATGAGTGATGAAGAGAAGGCGGTGTTGCTGGAAAAACTAGCGTCTCAATGATTTGGTTATCAACATCGCAGTTTTATACTTTCAGGCTACTTGTACTTAGCAACGTACTCAGCGGTAATGCATCTGTAAATCGGGGGGCGAGAATCCTATCCTCTGCTGTAATCGCTCTCATATTGTACGCTGAACCTTTATCTATTTGCTCTAACATCACCTGTTCTAATGAACATTCAAATGGGTTCTCCAAATAGGAGAATTTCAGTATAAATGTCCTAGATAGTACTTCTTTGTTCAACGTACTTTTGTTCTCTTTAAAGCTCATTATCATGGCATCTTTCAAAAAGTGCTTGAGCCTTCGACACTCTCCACGACACATTGAAAACAAGGGATATAGAATTTCATTCTTAGTCAGTATTGGCGTTGGCTCGTAGCCCATTCTAGAGGCTAGTCCAGCCACAAATCTAGCAAAGTGTTTCTTTTGTTTAGCATCAATACTGTATTGAGTGTTGGTATTTTTCGCGTCACTTTCAACCTGAAGCAATTTAAAATAGTTGATTTCTCTGCGCCAACTCAATCGAGAGTTCCACTGCGGCTTCTTCGCGATAACATCAGCATAAGGCATTCCAACCAATACAAAGGATACACCGGCTTCCTCACTGATATATTTAAATGTATTAGCGATGGTTTGTCTTTCATCCGCAGTCGAAAACTCCACAAGCTCTTGAATCTCATTAACAATAATGAGCTCGACAGATTTACGTTTTAACTGAGTTACCACTCCTTCAGCAAGTGCAATTTCATTTCTCTTTCGTACTGAACGTCCTCCTGATTTTGAGTCCAGATCAACGAGAAATTGAGTCAGAGTATTTTGTTCATTTACTCGACTAGGAATTCGGGTACTTAGGACTGTTTGCTTGGACCAACTCGTTCCTGTATTGAAGCGTGAAAGGTAGTTATTGATCAAAGCGGTTTTTCCACTTCCCGATTCGCCTGTTAATAGGAATGACTCAGGTTCACCGCCTAGTAATTGATTAAAGCGAAGTTGGTCAAATATCGAATAGATCTCCGTAATTTCGGGGTACTCAATAAAACAATTATCGTAGGCTTTCAATTGTTCACACTGCATGGAAGTAAAATTCACGATTAGTAGCCCTCTATCTCTTCAAGATCATCATCGTCCAATGATAGTTGAGTACTAACAACGTTTAATGCTGAATTACTGCTTTCATTTTTTCTAACGATTGAGCCAGGTCCTTCCGTGCCAACATCTCTGTATTTTGCAATCTTAGAAGTGTTCCCTGTTTTAGGTTGGGTGAGCTTTTTGTTTTTAGAACTACGCATTCTCTCAGCTTCCCCTTCAATAAGAGCTTCCATATAGAGATAGGTATCGGCTAAAGACTCTTCATTGACGAGGCTTCGGGTATTCAACCTGCGCACTCTTTGAATTCGCTCATGTTCGAACAACGAAAGTCCATTGGTATACCCACTGTTATCAACCGCTGGGACTTTTATGTATTTCTTTTCTGATTCAAGAAAAACGTAGATAGCGCTTATGTCCGACGGATCGGTTTTTGTCCTGACGAAGAGTTTCCCTTGTGAATTAACCGAATTGTATTTTCGATACTCTATGAGCTCATCCGATTGATAGCATAAATTGTGCAACCTTATCCCAGCGATCCCTATCGTCCGGTGCCTTAACAACCCCAACTCAATACGTAACTCGGCCGCAGCTTGTCCTTGGTAGAAATTTGGAAGCCATTTCGATTCATTCCACTTATGATAAGGAACATTCCTTTCTCGACTATCAGAGTCCATGTGATAGCGGTCGATAACCCATTTATGTATTAACTCCATAAATACAGAAACTCTAACGGAAGACTCTTTTTTAGGATCGTAATCTTTAAGCTGAGTGGGATTTGTGAATGTTTTTCCAGGCAGAGCGTTAACCAACCCCTTGTTTAGTTGATCAAATAACTTTTCTATACCGGTCTTTCTCCACGGTTTGGCAGCTTGGCTGTATTGAATATCCGACACCAAAGGTCTCAAAGAGTCCTCTAGGCTATCACTCCAAAACTCGGCACCATTATCAACGACCAGATAGTCTATTTTTCCATGACATGGCCAATCATTTGTTATTGAGGGATATTTTTCGCTTACCCAGCGCTTGTCTAGCAAAGTACTTAATAGTGCTTTTCTGACGGAATCAAAACTAGGCTCTCTAAAGTTAACGCTGAAGCCGACGATGCACTTACTAAACCTGTCATAGAGCATGGTTAGATATGGGCGACCTAATGGAATATCCAATTCATCATCAATCAGTATGACAGGGACTGGAGTATGGTCAATTTCAACGTACTCCATCGGTTTCGTCGCCTCTATTTGCTGGCCTACGGAACGAAACTCTCTATCTGCATATCGCTTTCCATACCTTTCCACTGCAACATCATAGGGTGGTAAACTATTCACTCTGTCATAAAATGCTCTTTGGCTAATTCGCTTGATTTTGCCTTCGACTATTTCTTGATTGGCTTTAATTACTCGGCTTTTGTAATAGCGGTAAGCCTCTGCAACGCTTAAACGCTCTTTAGTCAGGTATTTTTTTTCAATAGCTTCATCAATGAGCGACTGTGAATCTGTATGAACGGTTCTATTTCCTTTTTGGGCGTGTTTAGGAATGAGCGAAAGAACGGCTCTCCCTGATTCAAAATACATTTTCTTCCAGCCGGCAAGAACTCGCCAACTCGGTGGAGATAGCCCTAGCTCTTGTTCAACCTGATTTAAAATCGGTACAAGATTTTTTTCTGTCCACCCACCTTTTAGACGTTTTTCAGTAAATTGAATGACTTTAAGACGTCGTAATACTTCTTGTTGAGTTTTTACAGGATAGGTATCAATGGAAGGGAGATACGATTTATCTTCTTCAAATAAATCACTCGGTATTTGGGTTACTAATTCCGCTTCGTTGGCAGAAGCTTCCATTTCATCAATGAAACCAAAAACGTCATCAAAATCTGACGTCATACCTAACACCAAACGTAGCTATTCAAACCAAAATCAGAGCTTCTAATATCAGTATTAACTCTCCCTGACGATAGCCAACAGAGTGTTGATATCAGAGTTTCATGCTCAGACAGTCCTAAGTGGTCGGAGATTTCGCGTAATTGTACTTTCTGTCTACGTTGTATAAATCCGAGAACAGACTTTTGCGCTTTAGTGATGGTATGCAAACCAGAGTAACGATGTAACAGCTTTAAGTTACTAAATATTGGGTCAATACGAATTTGTTTCTCTGTCACTAAAACAAGGCGTTTTCCTTGTTCTTCTAGTGCTACTCGCTGTTTTTCAGCAAATCGGAGCCTGAAGTCTGGTTTTAAAATCTGGCTTGAGTGCTTAATCTCAATAAGAGTAGATTGGTCGTTATGATTATCGGCTAAAAAATCTGGCGTATAACGACACTTGCGACCATTAAAGTAGTAATAAAAACCGTGTGGTTGAGATATGTACCCTTTAACATCAGGGTTATATTCGAGATGGAAACAAAAATCGAACTCTAAAACAGAGAGAGTGCGAACAACAGCATCATTTTTCAAGCTCATGAACTTGCAGATGTTGTGAACGTGAGAGGATTTTTTGGTTTGGTCAAACATAGTGCGCATCACTTTTGTTGTAAACCTACAACAAAAAATAGACTATGCTGACTTATAGTGCAAATTTGCTAACTTCTTTGCAATTTATGCTAAGTTAGTTTGCAAACATCATAAAGGGTGGGAACCCAGCCACATCCCGGCACACAAGTCACTCGCTGCGGCTGCTCCCTTCCAGGCCTGACCGAGTTCACGAGCTATTGTTGCGGGAGGACCAGGCCCCCATAGATTCGTTTTCTAAGAGGCTTGCCTCAAAGAGTGATTGGATTATTAAGCATCACAGCAACCATTGCAAGCCCTTCCACCCTATTTTTGAACAATTGCGGTCTAAGTGCTTATCCTTTATTCAAACCACTAGAAAATCGCAGGTAAATTCACCATTTACCTGCATTTGGAAGGTTTGGATTGCTGGAGTACTAGATATCGATGTCTTCGTTATCTTCTGTGCGAATGATGTAGTCTGTCATCCACGCGGTGCCTAATAGACACAACCATACTACAAAGACTGGACTAGGTACTTCGATACTTGGGGTAATCACCAAAGCCGCAAAACCGACCGTTGGCAGTGTCCAACATAATAGTTTATTCCAGCGGAACGTTTTCAAGCGCGTCAGCGTTTCCATTGATGCCATGATGCCCGTTATACACAAGGCCACCAAAGCAGCATAAGGTAAATCGGCTATCCATAATGGAAGTATTAAGCCTAATGACCACCAGCTGTGTCGGCTAGCAGTCTTAAGATGATTTGCCGCCCACCAAATTACGATGATAGATAAGGTTTGAAGTGCGGTAACCCACGGGACGCCTTCAAGCTTGCCTGCTGATTGCGTGACCATGATTCCGACCTGCAACGTAGTCACGATCAAGCCAGAAATAATTACGACCGACAAACTACTGCGTCTTGAGAAGACCACCATCAATAGCGGGAACAGTACCCACGCACTGACAGACAGCGTGATAGGCTGCAAAGGAAGGGTTAGACCATAAGTGGTCATGGCAGCAAGCAAAGCTAATCCTGCTATGCCTCCCTGCGGTAAAATCCATAAGGCAGGAATGACCATTGCAAGCACCGGGATATCTCCCTCACTTAAACTGATTGCTCTCGCGCAAACAACCGCTAATAATGTGGTGATCAAGAACTGAAACGTTGTAAATACCATAGCCCTCTCCTTCTACCGATCCGTGGTACCATACCAATCGTAGTAATTAACTGGTCACCCTAGCTTGTTAAAAAACTCGATAACCTCGTTAGATTTTTTGATTGGAGAATAACTACTTATCAAAAAAAATCTGCCTTGCTCTCAAGCTTTTTCCCTGCGCTATTTTTGAACACTTACTTACTGTGATTGGTATTTATGAACTAGGAACATTTAGTATGGACCAATTTTTAAGCCAAATCTTTGCTGTGATTCACCAAATTCCATATGGGAAAGTAACAACTTATGGAGACATAGCACGTTTTTCAGGATTTCCGGGCTATGCGCGCCATGTTGGTAAAGCGCTGGGTAACCTGCCAGAAGGTAGCAAACTGCCTTGGTATCGAGTGATAAACAGCAAGGGTGAAATATCTTTAAAGGCTGATTCGTTCGACAGACAAAAGCAGCATTTGGTTAAAGAAGGGGTTGAGGTGAGTGATGCAGGAAAAGTTAAACTCAGAATATACAAATGGCAGCCCTAGAGCTGCCACTAATCGTCAATTCAACTGGCTAAGTTAAGCCAATCAAGATGCCTTAACAGTGGCATCGATTTCTGATTAACGAACACCAACCAAACGTAGGTCTGCTTGCTGTGTATTTTCTACATCAGTAATTACTGACTTAATCGTGTCCGTTATGAAACGCAGTTTACCGTCAACATGAATCGATGCGCGCATGTTGTAACGGTGGTTAGCTTTAATTTTGTCGTTGTCGTAGCTCAGCTCGAATGCGAACGGTACTTGCTTACCGTCTGTGGTGAACTCTTGAGTTGCGATAACCGTCGATGGTGCATCAGCCAGTGAGATATCTTCTAGCGTAACGGTAACCACTGCATTCTCTGGCAATGCAATTCTTTCACGGTAGCTTACTGTTCCTGAAATCACTTGAGTGTTCTCTGCAACCACTTCTTGAGAAGCGCTCGTTTCTGATGTTGCTTGGCAACCAACAAGTAGGCCAAACGATACTAAAGACGTAATAAGAATTAGAGCCTTTTTCATATTCAATTTCTCTCAACATGTTTGCCGGACTCGGCAAATCTACTCACCAATTATAAGAGAGCTTTCATATTCTGTCTTGAAACCCTATGATTTATTGACAGATATCTGACTAAGCTAAATGATTAACACCATAATCTGACACCCATTTTACGAAGAGGAATGCTGGCGATGAGTCAACCTTTACAAGAATTACTAAGTTTACTTCAGCTAGAAAAACTGGAAGAAGGTTTATTCCGTGGGCAAAGTGAGAACCTAGGCCTACCACAGGTATACGGCGGTCAGGTATTGGGACAAGCGCTTTCTGCTGCTCGTTATACCGTTCAAGACGACCGTAGTGTTCACTCGTTCCACAGTTATTTTCTGTTTCCCGGCGATCCTGAAAAGCCAATCATTTACGATGTTGAGAACCTACGAGATGGACGCAGCTTTAGCACACGCCGTGTAAAAGCGATTCAAAATGGCCGCCCTATTTTCTATCTCACTGCTTCTTATCATGGCGATGCGCCAGGGTTTGAGCACCAGATTTCAATGCCTGATATTCCGGGACCAGAGAACTTTGCCTCAGAAACTGAATTAGCGAGCCACATTGCGGAATTCTTACCAGAGAAACTGCGCAAAACCTTCTGTGGCGAAAAGCCGATTGAGATGCGTCCGGTGACGGTGGTAAACCCACTGAAACCTAAGAAGACGGAAGCGAAACAATACCTTTGGGTAAGAGCGAATGGCGCGATGCCAGACAACCACTTGATCCACCAATACCTGCTTGCCTACGCATCGGATTGGGGATTCTTAGTGACGGCGCTTCACCCACATGAAGTCTCTATCATGACGCCAAATTTTCAAGTGGCGACGATTGACCACTCAATCTGGTTCCACCGCCCATTCAAAATGGACGAATGGCTGCTTTATGCGATTGAAAGCCCAACGGCAGCGAACACTCGTGGCCTAGTGCGCGGCGAAATTTTTAATCAGAAAGGTGAGCTCGTAGCGACAGCCGTGCAAGAAGGTGTGATGCGTTTTACTAAATAGCGCTCAAATAAATAGCGAATAAACGCTTTTTATAAGCCCAAAATATGTACGAGAAAACAAAAAGAGAGGCTAGGTTTAATACCTAGCCTCTCTTTTTTATAACACTAACGAAAATCCGTCACTTAAGAGTGACTAAAATCTATTCTGCTTCTAGCGTAGGTTCAAACTCGCTTTGTACTCGCGTTTTGATGCCATCTCCGGCATCTCGTAGAAGGTTAAATGGTGATAGCACCACACCTTTCACAGCGCCTTCTGCAGCGTCCTGAGCCAAAGCTTGACTCTTATCTGCCAGCAAATTAGCTTGCACCAAAATATTCGGCACTTCCGCTCTTAGCATTTCAGATTCAGTAACAACAGCGGGGATAGTTTGCTCGCGGTACGATTTACTTTCAGCGAGCATCGGTGGCATCACATCCACACGGTATCGTTTCAGCTCAGTCAATGCTGGTGGGATGACATCGGTTCTGACCTGCTCGACTTCCGTTCGGACATTTTTTACTTCATCTAATATCGCAGGGATTTTTTTGTCGACCGATGAAACGGTTTGATTCACGTCATCTATCGTTTTTCTGACTTCTTCGACTGTGTTCAAAACTTGAGGAGCAAGCTCGCTGACATGTTCAGCAAACGCTAGCAGCTCTTCCACTTTTAGCCCTTTGGTGAGACCGGATAAATCTTCGATAACCTGCGGATAAGTATCGACGATCTCCCCTACTTTATTAGTAAACGAATAGATGGTGTAGCCCAAGTAAAAAATGGCGACCGCCAATACCAGCTGGATAGCGGTAGATACTTTTGCAAACATGAATAATCCTTTTCTTTATCGCAAAGGCGATATCTAAACTGAGAAGATAGTTAAACTGAAACGATAGGTAGCCTAAGATTAGGTTGAGCTTAAAGCGGCAATGCTGTTGTGTACTTCAATGGTTCCATCGCAAATGTCGAGGTCACATTAGAGATACCGTCAATGCTATTCACCAAGCGCTTGTAGAAATCATCAAAGCACTTCATGTCTTTAACCTGAACCTTCATCATATAGTCATATTCGCCAGCCATACGATAAAACTCCATCACTTCTGGAAACTCCGACACAGTATTCACAAAACGACCATACCACTCGTGAGAATGATCACTGGTTTTAATCAATACGAACGCGGTAAAAGAAAGATCGAGCTTTTCTGGGTTCAGCAGCGCGACTCTTTTCTCAATAATGCCGTTCTCTTCGAGGCGCTTAAGCCTTTTCCAGCAAGGCGTTGTGGTGAGATTGACCGCTTCAGAAATGTCATTCAATGACAGGGTGCTGTCTTCTTGCAGTAATCCTAATATTTTTTTATCTACGGCATCTATCACACTTTCACCAAATCGCATTTAAAGAGAATTATTTTCTACAATTTAAGCAAAACAAAGCAAATATGGCAAAGTTTTTCTCTCTGATTGTAGCTAAATTAGAACCATACCAATTACAAAGAATTCCTACACTCGATCAGGAGAACGCTTATGTGCACTGACCATCAATGGATTAACAACGCGATTCGTAAAATTGAAGCGGACTACCAACGCTCAGCGGATACGCACCTTATCAAGCTCGAACTACCAAGTATCGAAGGCATTGATGTTTACCTTAAAGATGAAAGCACACACCCAACGGGCTCTTTGAAGCACCGCTTAGCGCGTTCTCTGTTCTTATACGCTATCTGTAATGGCTGGGTTGGCCCAGAAACGACGATCATTGAATCTTCATCAGGCAGCACAGCCGTGTCTGAGGCTTACTTTGCTCGCCTACTAGGTCTTCCGTTTATCGCAGTGATGCCAAAGTGCACAGCGAAGAAGAAAATTGAGCAGATTGAATTCTACGGAGGCCAAGCGCATCTTGTTGACCGCTCAGATGAAATTTATGATGAGTCTCGCCGTTTAGCAGAAGAGCTGAATGGCCATTACATGGACCAATTTACTTACGCTGAGCGCGCAACCGACTGGCGCGGTAACAACAACATCGCGAACTCAATTTTCAATCAAATGCAGATGGAAGATCACCCAGTTCCAGCTTGGGTAGTAATGAGCCCAGGTACTGGCGGTACTTCTGCAACTATCGGCCGCTTCATTCGCTACCAACAGCATGAAACTAAGCTTTGTGTTGTCGACCCTGAAAACTCTGTATTCCACGAATACTTCCAAACAGGCAATGCGAACGTGAAAGGCAATACATTCAGCAAGATTGAAGGTATTGGTCGCCCACGAGCAGAGCCAAGCTTCATTCCTGGTGTGGTTGACGAAATGCGAAAAATCCCAGACGCAGCAAGTATCGCAACGACACATTGGTTATCTGAAATTCTTGGCCGCAAGGTTGGCGCATCAACCGGTACTAACATGTACGGTGTGCTTCAGTTAGCCAGTGAAATGAAAGCTCGTGGAGAAAAAGGTTCTATCGTGACTTTGCTATGTGATAGCGGTGAACGTTACCTAGACACTTACTTCAATGACGAGTGGGTAAATCTGAATATCGGTGACCTACAACCTTATGCAGCGAAGCTAGAAGCTTTCTCGCAAACAGGTGAGCTGGCTTAAATACAGAGCAAGCACCGACTCCAAACTAAAAAGAGCCTTGATGGGCTCTTTTTGTTTATTCATTCTATTAATCAACCACCAACGAGAACAAATTACTCTGGCTTCTGCTTCGCTTCAAACGCCGCTAGTTGCTCAGGTGTCGCTTTTGGTTGGTGGTTTTGTTTCCACTCATCGTAAGTCATGCCATATACGCGCTCACGAGCGTCATCGATATCCAAGTCTAGGCCTTGTTGCTCAGCTTCCGCTTTATACCACTTGCTGAAACAGTTACGGCAGAAGCCAGCCAAGATCATAAGGTCGATGTTCTGCACATCCTTATTATTGTCTAAGTGTGCTAGCAGACGACGAAAGGTTGCTGCATCTAGCTTATCTTGTTCTTCTTGAGAAAGATCTTTGTATTTAAATTCAGCCACTTTACTTTCCTTTATTCGATTTATTGTATTAATTCGTTGAGCTCTGTTTGTTATACAAAAAAAGCCTGCAATTCGCTAGGAGCAAACGCAGGCTTTTCAATATTGTTACACTATTGCATGTTCATTAGCCGTGCGTGTTCATTAACCGTGACTGCTTCTTCCCACGTTGTCATGGCTCAGCTCTTTATTTAGAACCGCTTCCACATGACCTGGAGAACGTGTTGAGCCAGAAATCAGTCGATACATCGCAGGGATTACGAACAGAGTAACCAAAGTTGCAAAGCCCATACCGAAGAAGATAACCGTACCCACTGCCACTCGGCTTTCATAGCCTGCGCCTGTTGAAGTAATCAATGGGATTGCACCGGCTAGTGTGGTGAACGCCGTCATCAAGATTGGACGTAAACGTCGAGCCGAAGCATCAATGATCGCCTTTTCAAACTCAATGCCACGGTCACGAAGTTGGTTAGCAAACTCTACGATCAAGATACCGTTTTTGGTCACCATACCGATCAACATGATCATACCAATCTGGCTGTAGACATTGAGCCCTTGATTCATCAACACCAAACCTAAGAAGCCACCAAAGATACCCATAGGTACAGTGAACATCACCACCAGCGGGTTAATGAAGCTTTCAAACTGCGCGGCCAGTACCAAGTACGCGACCAGCATCGCTAGCGCAAATACCACTAAGATACTTGATTGGTTCTCTTTAAAGTCTTTTGACTCGCCAGAGTAACTCACTGAAATATCGCCCGGTAGCTGTTCAATCGCTTGTTCATCAAGGAAATCAAGTGCGTCACCCAGCGTGTAGCCTTCCATTAGGTTCGCTTTGATGGTCACCGATTTCTGCTTGTTGTAGTGCGACAAACGAATCGAGGATGCCACTTCTTCAATGTGCGTCAACGTATCGAGTGTAACCAGCTCACCAGACTGAGTTCGCATGTAGATTTGGCTCAAGTCATTAGCATTATTAAAGCTGTTCTCATCACCACGAAGGTATACGTCATACTCTTCACCACGGTCAACGAAAGTGGTTTCACTACGGCCGCCAAGCATGATCTCTAACGTATCTGAAATATCCGAAACGCTAACGCCTAGCTCGGCTGCACGTTGTTTATCTACGGTTACCAATAACTCTGGTGTTTTCTCAGAGTAATCGATGTCCGCACCTTCCATCATTGGAGAGTCTTCAGCCGCTTGCTTTAACAGTTCGCCCCATTTCTGAAGCTCAGAGTAATCAGAGCCACCCAGTACGAATTGAACAGGCTCACTTGAACCACCTTTGAAGCCCGGCATAAATGGGAATACACGTACATCAGGAATACCATTTAAAGATTTACGTACTTCGTTCAACGCTTCCTGAGCGGTTTCATCACGTTCATCCCAATCTTCCAGGATCATGATAACGAAGCCCGTTTGGTCGCCCGCATTACCACCAAACGCTGGTGATTGAATACTAAATGACTTCAAGAAACCTTGACCAAGCAGCGGCATTAGGCGCTCTTCAACGATGTCCATATTGGCAGACATACGGTTGTAACTGGTTGCATCAGCACCACGAACAAACGCAAAGATAACACCACGGTCTTCTTGTGGCGTCAGTTGCGACGGCACTTGTTGCATCAAGCCATAACTACCGCCCATACACGCGATAATGATGATTGGAGCGGCCCAACGCCAGTTAAGAGCACGGCGCAATACCGCGCGGTATCCAGACTCAAGCTTGCCAAATACGCGCTCGACAAACAAATTGAAACGGTTTGGTTTAACGTTCGCTTTAAGGATCTTACTGCCTAGCACTGGCGTTAGCGTTAATGCGACTAGCGACGAGAAGATCACCGACATCGCAAGCAATACAGAAAACTCGGTAAACAATAGGCCAACCATGCCGTCCATGAACGAGATTGGTAGGAATACCATTACCAATACAAGCGTTGTTGCGATTACCGCGAAGCCTACTTCACGAGTACCTTTATAGGCAGCAAGCAGCGGTGACTCACCACGTTCGATATGGTGGAAAATGTTCTCAACCACCACGATCGCATCATCGACCACCAAACCAATCGACAGGATAAGTGCCATCAGGGTAATCAGGTTGATGGAGAAACCGAAGTAGTACGCGGCAATAAACGACGAGATCAGAGATACAGGTACGGTTACCGCTGGAATAAGTGTTGCACGTGCTTGACCAATAAAGATGTAAAGCACAAGGATAACCAAGCCACCCGTGATAAAGAGTGTGCTGTATACCTCTGAGATTGAACGGTCAATAAAGACTGTTGAGTCATAATCGACAGCTAAACGAGTACCGTCTGGCAAGAACTTTTGAATTGCTTCGACTTCTTTATGGACTAAATCAGCCACCTCAAGTGGGTTCGCATCTGACTGAGGCACGATACCCATGCTTACGTTAACAACGCCGTCACTCTTAAAGGTCGAGTTCTCGTTTTCTGCGCCAATGTAAACATCCGCTACGTCTTTCAAGTAGATAGGTGTGTTATCAGAGGCACGTTTAACGACTAGATATTCGAAATCTTCCGCTTCAGTGTAAGAACGAGCAGTACGAACCGACATCACAATCGCATCGTTACGTACTTCACCACCTGGGCTTTCAATGTTCTCACTGTTCAGAGCAGAAGTGATGTCCGAGGTAGTAACGCCACGACCCGCCATCTGCGCAGGTTTCAGCTTCACGTACATTACTTTGTACAAGCCACCTGAGATATCCACCGAGCTCACGCCAGAAATCAAACTAAAGCGGTCAATCAACACACGTTCGGTGTAGTCGGTTAACTGCGTTCGGTCCATCTCCGTCGAACTTAAGTTGATGTAGACCGAAGCTTCACCACTACCATTGTTCTTATAAACAATTGGGTCGTCGGCTTCATCTGGCAATGAACGCTGCGCACGAGCTACAGCATCACGAACATCACTCACACCGGTATTGAGGTCGTAACCAAGCTCAAAAGTAATCGTGATACGCGACATACCGTTACGCGTTGTGGATTCGATCTCATCGATACCACTGATGCCGGATAACTGGTCTTCAAGGTTGGAGGTTATTTGGCTTTCAATGATGGTGGCAGACGCACCCTCATAACGAGTACTGATCGATACTACCGGGCTTTCAATATCTGGCATCTCACGAACCGCGAGCTTATTGAAAGAGACAATACCAAACACAACCAATAGTAGGCTCAATACGACGGCCGCTACTGGTCTCTTTACAGAAACATCAGATAACAACATTAGTTAGCGCCTTCTTGTGCTTTTTTATCACTTGCTGCATCAGCTGGGCGATTAACGGCAAGCTCTTGAACCAAGACGCCGTCACGCATGTTCACGATACCTTGCACCACGATCTTCTGGCCAATTTCGATGCCTTTGTCGATCACGACTTCGTTATCGATACGTGCCCCAAGGAAAACTTCTGTACGAGTTGCTTTATTATCTTCGTCGATAACATAAACGAAACGCTTCGTACCTGAATACTCAAGCGCTTGAACTGGAATGATTGGCGCTTCCACTGGTGGGAAGTCCATATCCGCCGCCACTAACATACCTGGCTTTAGATAATCATTATTGTTGTCGAAGTGGATTCGAACTCGAAGGTTCAAGGTTTCAGCGTTAATACGAGAATCAATGCCTACTACAGTACCAGTGAACTGAGTGTCGCCCCATGCGCTAGTGCGAGCCGTTACTTTCATACCTTTAGACAGTTTAGAAAGGTAGCGCTCCGGGATCTGCAGATCTAATTGCATTACCGATAGGTCATCTAAGGTCACGAGTTCAGTACCTGCAGTCACCATTTTACCGCGGCTAAAGTCGATAAAACCAACAGTGCCCGAGAATGGCGCGCTGATGTGAAGATCTTTCAGATTGGCATTTGCAGCAGCTAAACGAGCGTTGGCGATCTCTACATTGGTTTTCTGAGCGTCAATTTCAGTTTGCGTGATCGCGTTACGTTTCACTAGGCGTTGAAATTCCGCTAGCTTACGTTTCTCGTCTTTTAAATACGCTTGCGCTTCTGCAACTGCTGCTTTTGCTTTGTCGTCATCTAATTGAACCAACATCTGCCCTTTGGTGACATCTTGATTGGCTTTGATGTTGATAGAGTCAACTCTGCCCGCTACTTCAGAGGTAATGATCACAGATTGTTCTGCTTCTAACTTACCTACCAAAGAAAGAGATTGGCTAACTTGGTGAATATCAACTTGCTCAGTAACAACAGTGACAGTGCTAGGGCCCATGCGTTTAGCTAGTGCGGCTGGAGACGCCATAAGAATAGACAAGCTAAGCAGGGTTAAAACAGATTTATGCTTCATAATAATGGTCTGCAAGTAAGGTTTATACCAATCACAGTGAGTAAGTGGTCAGAAATAGCGTAGGGAAAAGGCTTGAGAACAAGGTAGCTCTTTTCAACAGATAGTTTCGATAAGTAGTTATTCTACAATCAAAATTTCTGACGCTGTTCTCGAGCATTTTAACAGGCTAGGATGACATGTTATTTACTACGATTGGTATTAATATCTATAAATGAAATTAACCGTATTCTATCAACTGATGAATGCTGTAACGTCAAGAAGTGTAAATCTAGATTAAATTCCATTTACGTTTCTTGGCGAATTGCACAAACCAAACACAATGTAGAAAGCGAGTTACCTCAAGGTGTTACCTATCACTACGTAAACCTTAGTATAGATGTTCACTTCCCGAGCAATATGCGTACTTTTCGCCATCTTTGCCCAAAAAGGCAGCATTCAACACAAAACCATAAGAAAAACTCTTTACAGGTTTAACGTGTTTGCTATGATGCGCTCCGCACTTGAGAGATGCGTTGGGAAAAACATCTCTTTAGCCTATCCATTATGAGTTAGGAAAAAACACCCTGGAGGGGTTCCCGAGTGGCCAAAGGGAGCAGACTGTAAATCTGCCGGCACTGCCTTCGATGGTTCGAATCCGTCTCCCTCCACCATATTCTTCTTACCTCTTTTAAGAGTTAAGAGAACAACCT
>NZ_JBFRLG010000053.1:0-294 GCF_041469785.1 Vibrio sp. 10N.286.48.F5
ATATGCCATCGATGGTCAACCTCAGTCGGGCCAACTTCCAACGGGCATTACCTTAGATGCTGATGGGCATACGTTAATTGTTGATGCCACTGATCCCGCATTTAATCATTTGGCCAATGGTCAGTCGCAACAAATCGCTATCACTTATCAAGTAGAAGATGGCCATGGTGGAAGTACGCAACAAACCGCCACGCTTACGATTGCCGGGACAGATGATAAAGCCACACTGGCTTCTAATGTCATTCAGCTCACTGAAACACAAGCGCTGGATAGCGAATTTAAATCCTATAGAGG
>NZ_JBFRLG010000053.1:1187-1967 GCF_041469785.1 Vibrio sp. 10N.286.48.F5
TAATGGCACTTATCAATTCAGATTAAATACAGGTACCAATCATCATCCGGACGATCTAATCAGTAGCCTACATGCTGGCGAGTCGATGGAGCTCCCCTACGAAGTCGAAACCACTGATGGTCAGAAGCTCACCATTATGGTGAAAGTGACGGGTGAAGATAACCAAGCAAAAATTGCAGTGACGCCCTACTCCAGCCTCAATAATCATGTTTACGAAGATCACACTTCCTTTGGCAATACCACCAGTCAACTCAGCAGTGGTGGCACGTTACAGGTCATTGACCCCGATCACGACCAAGCCGGCTTTATTGCACAAACCATCACCACCGCCGAAGGTGGTCAGTTCAATATCAACGCACAGGGCCATTGGTCATACAACATTGACAATGATAAAGTCCAACATTTAGGTGCAGGGGAAAGCTTCCAGCAAACCTTTACCGTTGAATCTATTGATGGCAGTGCTAAAAAAGATATCACAGTGACCGTTCACGGCACCAATGATGCGCCCGTCGCATCAGCTGAAGTACGTTTAGCGAATGGCTTAGAAGATAATAAAATTGTCCTTACCCCAGCACAGCTACTGGCTAATACTAGCGATGTTGATGACAACGATATTGGCAAATTATCCATTGAAAACCTACAGGCTGACCACGGTTCGATATTAATTAATGGCGATGGCACATTCACCTTTACCCCAGAAAAAGACTACAACGGAGCGGTGCACTTTAGCTATGATGTCAAAGATGCCCACGGTGGTGTGACACACACTGGCGCATCAAC
>NZ_JBFRLG010000054.1:0-763 GCF_041469785.1 Vibrio sp. 10N.286.48.F5
GCATCTTTAACATCATAGCTAAAATGCACTTGGCCGTTATAGTCTTTATCTGGGGTAAACGTGAAGGTACCATCGGCATTTAATACAATAGCACCGTGGTCAGCCTGTAGGTTTTCAATGGATAATTTGCCAATATCGTTGTCGTCAACATCGCTAGAATTGGCCAGTAGCTGTGCAGGGGTGAGGACAATTTTATTATCTTCTAAGCCATTCGCTAAACGTACTTCAGCTGATGCGACGGGCGCATCATTGGTGCCGTGAACGGTCACTGTGATATCTTTTTTAGCACTGCCATCGATAGATTCAACGGTAAAGGTTTGCTGGAAGCTTTCCCCTGCGCCTAAATGTTGGACTTTATCATTGTCAATATCGTATGACCATTGGCCCTGTGCGTTGATATTGAACCGACCACCTTCGGCGGTAGTGATGGTTTGTGCGATAAAACCGGCTTGATCGTGATCCGGGTCAATGACCTGTAACGTGCCACCACTGCTGAGTTGACTGGTGGTATTGCCAAAGGAAGTATGATCTTCGTAAACATGATTATTTAGGCTGGAGTAGGGCGTCACTGCAATTTTTGCTTGGTTATCTTCACCGGTCACTTTCACCATAATGGTGAGCTTCTGACCATCAGTGGTTTCGACTTCGTAGGGGAGCTCCATCGACTCGCCAGCATGTAGGCTACTGATTAGATCGTCCGGATGATGATTGGTACCAGCATCTAATTTGAATTGATAAGTGCCATTAGGCCAAACATCAAGGT
>NZ_JBFRLG010000054.1:1590-1914 GCF_041469785.1 Vibrio sp. 10N.286.48.F5
CCACTATCAGGGTCAATCAGCTGAAGCTGGCCTCTATAGGATTTAAATTCACTATCCAGCGCTTGTGTTTCAGTGAGCTGAATGACATTAGAAACCAGTGTGGCTTTATCATCTGTCCCGGCAATGGTAAGCGTGGCGGTTTGTTGCGTACTTCCACCATGGCCATCTTCTACTTGATAGGTGATAGCGATTTGTTGCGACTGACCATTGGCCAAATGGTTAAATGCGGGATCAGTGGCATCAACAATTAATGTATGACCATCAGTATCTAAGGTGATACCTGCGGGGATTTTCCCTGCCTGAAGTTGACCATCGATGGCATAT
>NZ_JBFRLG010000055.1:0-18652 GCF_041469785.1 Vibrio sp. 10N.286.48.F5
CCGCAAACCGCTACTGCGATACTTGCTTCGATAGGCAATGGTTCTCAATTTGATAAAAGCCGTGATTTCTCTGCTTGGCTAGGACTAGTACCAAAGCAATATTCGACGGGAGGAAAGCCTCGCTTAGGTCGGATAACCAAACACGGCGACAAATACTTGCGAACACTATTAGTTCACGGGGCAAGGACAGTCATTGCCAACCTTGGCGACAAGCAAGATAAGTTAAGTCAGTGGTGTCGCGGCGTTCTAGAACGAAGAGGAATGAACCGAGCGATAGTGGCACTTGCCGCGAAGAACGCACGAATTATATGGTCGCTTTTACACAATCAAACCGAATATGAAAACTATGCTGCTTAAGTAGAAACCTAAGCAGCATAGAGAGTTAAACCCACCGGGTCATTGCAGACGCTAATGATGGAGATAGGTTAAGACCACTTGCGGAGAGCCTGTTAATGCGGCGGACACACTAGATGTCATCTAACGAATAAGGCACCGCAGTCGCGCAAAGTCATCAGGGCCACGACGTATGCGAATCGTCGATAAGTAGGCCGAATGTAGAGCGGCAGTCCAAAACCCATCAACATAAGTTTAGCGGATGTTTGACAACCGGGGGAATCCATGTAGCCTCATTAAGCGGACAAAAATGGTTGGCTAAAATCGCGAAGCGACGGCCAACTGTTTTTGTTCCGTTTAAATGACTTGTTATAAGGCACTTTCGTCAATGATTCTGAACTGCTTCGGTACTAAAAATGCCAGTATGACTGCCAAAATTAACATCATTATCACTCGTATACTCACTGAGGGAATCAACGATTCAAGTAATGTAAAACTCAGCGCTGATGAACCGCCAACAAACATGCCTAAATAGGAGCGTCTTGGTGTCCATTCGATCAAAGCTGAACATTGGGTACAGCGATACTTTGTCCTATTTCCACTAAATAAAAACCAACTAAGTGAAATCTTCTGTTGACAATTAGGGCACTCTCTATTCTTCATACTAAATCAAACTCCATGTGACTTATAACGCCTGCTTAAGCGGACTAAAATAGTGGGTTAAAATGTGTAGCGAAGCGAAACCTAACCCACTGTTTTAGTTCCGTTTAAAGCTCTTGTTAGCCGATCAACTTATAAGAGAAAACAAACTCTTTATCTGGCTTACTGCTTAGCATATTAAACAATATGTCAAAGTCGGTTGCATCTTCCTGATGAGCACGCCAAATTGCTGAAGTATCACCTAAAGTGAGAGCTAATTGGTCTGCCATTGTTAATTGAACTTTACGAGATTTATTTATAGTATCAACAATATGAAATAGGTCGCCAGATATAACTTTAAGCGCCATCTGCTCTTGATTCTTACTAGTAGAAGAACGAATATGCTCTAATGCTTTCGAACTCACTTTGACTGATATAAGACTCATAAATACCCCTTAGAAACAATATTACATATCGGATTAATAGATTCGGCTAACGCCTGCATAACACGTTTGCTACGATACAGACTTAGTTGAATTTTACTGCCTTAATCACTGAAGCTAAAGGCAAACTGACAACGCCGAGTGTAGCAAATCGTGTTGATGCATTTGTTATACGAATTGCTTTGCTAGTACGCAATAATCATAATATGAATCTGTATGAGTCCATTTCATGCCTCTCATTGGTCCATTTGCCACCATTGATGCATAGGTACTTTGAACGAAAAAATTTCGGTGAATAAGCTCTACAGCATCGTTATATTTTGAATGAAAACATTGATTACCGTCGGTTATAATCTTAAGTTCAAGATAGTCTTTATCATCATCCAAACTTTCGTAAAATTCAATAAATGCATTAAGCGTTGAGTCACTGATTTGTGCAAAAGACCGAGCTGCTGGAATTAGGAAATCTGTATTATTCCAATGGTCTTTATAGATTAGCGCCAATGCTTTAACTCCAATTTTCGAGTTCGTTTGACGGACTGTTTCTAATGCTGCATATAAACAATTTGAATAATCTTCGTTATCTGAAACTAATTCAATGAACTCCAGATCAATTTCAGCCGTTGAACAAAAATCCTCAAAACGTTTTTGGAGATGTCTCCCATAAAAAGTTTCAGCAAATTTTCCAATAAGGCTAATTCCTGGAATACCTACATCTTGAGCTAATTGAGCAATTTCATTACCAGCTTGTACTATTTCTTTTCCCCACTCAACTTTCTTATTCATACTTAAAATTACCCCTTTATTCGTATAACGCCAAATTAAGGTGTGAACAACGCCAACAACCCTACCTAAAGCATTGCGCCATAAACACTAAACTTGCTTGAAGTGAAAGCGCCGAGCGTTGTGAATCACTCTTAAATTTATTGTTATATGCGTGGTGACATTGGCGCGAAAGGTATTTCGCATATTTTCAAGTAAGGCCCCTCACCAAAAGGAGACTCTGCTAATTCAATTTCTCCATGCGACGTATAAACGTCAAACAGAGCATTACTTTCCACCAAATCACCTTCAAGCTCAATGACTCTATCATTTGCGCTACTACACCCTCCACGCTGCCCTCGTTTGAAGGCTAAATACATTTCGTGCATCGACTTAACTGCAAGCGCACAATGAATCTGTTCATGACGATAGAGCTTCTCAAGATATGGACGAAACTCCTCAGCTGACTCATCTGAAGTCTTAGGCATTTCGAACTTCGGAAGTGTATAGGTAACTTCAAGCTCAAATTCATGAATTTCGCAAGAATCATCATCCGTATGGAAGTCGTATTTCCACGCGGTGTAACCGTCAAAGCCTTCATTTACGAGAAACTCAGGTCTAGCGTTAAATGAACGCTCAATTTCTTCAACACTATTCCCGCTAATCTCATACACTTCAAACTTTTTCTTGAAGGGAAAGTCTAGCTTGACGTCAGCATTAGCCTGACTAAACGCCATTAAGCAATATATTGAAAGTACTACTTTTTTCATCATCATCCTTGAAGCATATAACATTTTAATATTGTGCAAGCACGAATCCATCCGCTTAACATATCAAAAAGGTCACTCATAACCAACTGAATGCTATGCATTTAATATAAAAGTGGGTCTAAACAATAAGTGTGAAAACGTGCAAGCACATATTGCCGACTATGTAACGCTCGGCCTCATTCTTAACCACCCATAAATCTGCAGTATAATCAATAATTTAAAATAAGCCTCTCGTTAAATTCGTGCTCAATCAGAGTTAAAAACCACTCTTTTTTAAGTCATTAATTATTCAACAAGCAATAAACTGTCTGTATGTACAGATTTTGTGAGGGGAATATATGGCGAGTCAATTCATGCAGGCAATTTGCGAACATATGACGATGCGAGGCTATAGTCGCAAGACAATCAAAGCCTACTGTTACTGGATAAAATACTTCATTCATTTTCATAAGCTTAAACACCCTGAACAGATGCATGCCGCTGAAGTTGTCTCCTTTCTTTCTCATTTAGCTAATCAACAAAAAGTAGCCATCAATACTCAAAAGGTAGCTCTCAATGCTCTAGCCTATTTATACAATCAATTTATTAAGCAACCTCTAGGAGACTTAGGGTTTAGCTATGCGACTCGGTCTCGAAAAATTCCTAGCGTACTCAATCATGCGGAAGCTATCTCGGTGATCAATGAAATAGATCCTAAATATCAACTGTTTTTTCGCTTGTTGTATGGTTCAGGTTTGAGAGTATCGGAATGCCTGAGGCTTCGAGTACAAGATATAGATCTAAAACAAGGGTCTCTCACTGTTCACAATGGGAAAGGAAATAAAGACCGAGTGACAATTTTAAGTTTTTCACTCACTGAAGCTATACAAGACAAAATTTCACAAGTTGCAGTTCTGCTCGCTAAAGATAACTTGAATGGGTTTGGGCCATCTTTGCCTCACCGATTAGGTAAAAAATACCCTAGTGCCTATCGACAACTTGCTTGGATGTACCTATTCCCATCAAAATCCGTCACTCAACACTCTGAGTCGGGGATCGTATGCCGACACCACCTACATGATTCGGTACTCCGAAAAACGCTGAAGAAGGCGACTAACTCTAATAAATTGCGCCACAAGCGAATTAGTTGTCATACTTTCAGGCACAGTTTTGCTACGCAACTTCTAAAGTCAGGCTCCGATATCAGAACGGTTCAAGAGCTACTGGGGCACAGTGATGTTAAGACAACTCAGATTTACACTCACGTTATTGGGCAACACTTTAGTGGCACGACTAGCCCGCTAGACGGCTTATAACGAAACTCCCTCACCGATAGTTGAACCTGGCTTGATGGCTTCTGTCTGACAAGGTTGTCTGATATGGTGGCGGCAGAACTTCAGCAATTGTTTAGATAGTATTGAATATGAAAACACTAACCATACTTGATGGCGGCATGGGCCGAGAACTCAAAGAAATTGGCGCGCCATTTTCTCAACCGCTTTGGAGTGCTCAAGCGCTGATTGAAGCACCCGAATTTGTCAGCCAAGCGCATCAAAACTTTGTCGATGCAGGTGCTGAAATCCTGATCACCAATAGCTACGCCTGTGTGCCTTTTCATTTGGGTAAAGAACTCTTCGAACAACGAGGCTTTGAACTAGCCGCACTGTCTGGTGAGCTGGCTAAAGCAGTTGCTGACAATTCTACCCACACAGTGAAAGTGGCGGGCGCGATTCCACCGCCATTTGGCAGCTACCGACCAGACTTGTTTAAGGTAGAAGAAGCAACGCCGATCATTCAAACGCTTTACGATGCCCAAGATCCAAACATCGACCTTTGGATAGCGGAAACGATTTGTAGCCTGCAAGAATTCGAATCCATTCATGCGGTACTCAAGCAATCAAGCAAACCGTGTTATTACGCCTTTAGCTTGGAAGACACCAAGGGCGATTCTGCCAATATTCGTTCTGGCGAGAGCGTAACAGACTCAATCCAACTTGCCTGCCAATCAAACGCGAAAGGCATTATGTTTAATTGCTCAGTGCCTGAAGTGATGGATCAAGCCATTATCGATGCTAAGAAAGTGATCGATGAGCTAGGTAGTGACTTAGAAATAGGTGTCTACGCAAATAACTTTGCTCCTATCAGCAGCGAACATGAAGCTAATGACATGTTTCAAGAAATGCGTGAGCTGGATGGCCAAGGTTACTTAGCTTACGCAAAACGCTGGCATGCACTGGGCGCGAATATTATCGGTGGCTGTTGTGGCATCGGGCCAAAACACATTCAAGCCCTAGCCGATTGGAAACACTCAATACAGAGCTAATCCTGAGCTTCAACTAGAATAAAATAAATAGAGAACAGGTTGAGAAATCTGTTCTCTATTTGTATGTGGCGTCTCTGAGTACACTGATACAAAACAACGATTTGGAGCAACTGATGAGCGACACGCAACGCAAAATAAAATGGGGCATCGCAGGGCTAGGCAATATCGCCAATCGATTCGCAACCGCAGTCACAGAGCACTCTCTGCATGGTGAGCTTGATGCGGTTGCCGCCAGAGATCACTCACGCGCAGCCACGTTCGCCAACAAGTTTGCTTGCGACAAGGCTTATGGTTCTTATGAAGAGATGGCGAATGACCCAAGTGTTGAAGCGGTTTACATCGCTACGGTTCACCCATACCACCAGCCACTCACTGAGTTTTTTCTAAAGAATAAAAAACATGTATTGGTCGAGAAGCCGGCTTTTACCAACCTTGCTGACTGGCTTGAGATGAAAGCTCTCGCGAAGCAAAATGGCGTGATGCTGTTAGAAGCAATGAAAACCGTGGTGTTTCCCGCATATCGTGAGCTCCAATCATTCTTGGTCGATAACAACATTCAGATAGATTCAATCGAAGCCAGCTTTGGTAACCATCATGACTATGAGCCCGATTTGTTTATCTTCAATCCGGATTTGTCAGGCGGAGCAACACTCGATGTTGGGGTCTATGGGCTTTGGTTCTTTTACGATCTGTGCCGAACGCTGGGTGTAAACCCTTCAAAACCTCAGGTAGAGATGTCGTGTCTTTATGAGGGAGCGAATGTTGATACCAATGCATGCTTTACATTCTCTGGTGATATAAGCGGTAAGATATCGGCATCAACAGTGCAAAACCTTCCCCGATCAGCACACTTGAGTGGACCTGAAACCAAAATCACCATTCACGAAAAATGGTGGAATCCGGCCTTTATTGAGATTGAACATCAAGGCAAAAAGTCGACCATTAACTACCGAGTGATAGGGAATGGATTCGAGTTTGAAATCGACCATTTTTCAGATTTGGTGCTTCAAGGCAAAACTGAATCGAATATCCTGAGCTCAGAGATAACCTCTCGAGTTCTCGATACGATGGAAAACGCACTGATTGATTCTGGCTATTCACATTTAACTCAACCTCGTCGTTAGGAAAAGCAAATTGGGCAACCTTAAGCGTAAGCTTGAACTGTATGAAAAGATATTTCAGGCTTTTGGGCCTGGAGTATCACACTGTCAGGTCAACCAACTGGCCACACTGCTGCACGTGAGTGAACGTCACGTTCAGACCTTACTCAAAGCGATGACAGCACAAGGCTGGATTGAGTGGCCGCAATGCTAGCGCTGAGTTACAAGCCTTTCTAAGCAATACCAATCCGTCGGCGCAGAATATCGCGTACATCCCGTTTCACCGAGAACTCGAAGCGCTTCACCCTCAACGAGTACTTAGACGCACCGAACGCTTCTTAGTGATGCAAGTTTGCCAACGCCTAACCTCCGTTAAGCACGGCAAACTCAGCGGCGATCTGGCTTATCATTGGCAGCCTAATCAAGATGCGACACAGTGGCACTTTCAGATTCGCAATGGTGTTCACTTTCATAACGGTCGAACACTCGAACCTCAAGACATAGCACGCAACCTTAACTCTCTCTGCCAAAGCAAAATATGGCGTCGCTGTTATCAGCATATTGATGAGGTCTCTGTCTTGGCAGGCAATGTGGTTGTCGTAAAGTTGAATCAACCTGATTGGCATTTACCGCGCCTACTTGCTAGGGCTGAAGCCTCCGTATTCGATCACTCATCACCGACTGATAGGCTGATTGGATCTGGCGCGTTCTCATTAGACATCTTCTCAAGCAAGATGTTGAGATTGAGCCGCAATAGCGCCTATTCACACAGCACGCCGATTCTGAATCGAGTCGAGTTGTGGGTCTATCAGGAATGGGCACAGAGCAAAGCCTGCGCTCAAAATCAGGTGTGCGTGAAACTGCCCGAGAAAACGACCAGCGTGCGTGGCGATGACCATTCTTCCCAACCGGATTTCGGCTCAACCTTCTTTAAGATTCAAAGCCCGATGTTGTCTTCAACCGTTCGTGAGTTCACAGTTGAAGACACCTCTGAATGCCAAGCCCTTTTCGATCAGTTGTCAGTGTCTGGCGACCACAAAACCAGCGTGGAATATGGGCACTACCTAACTCACTACCTAACTACCAAAGACGTCGCGCTGTGCAGTATTATTGATGAGAACAACACCTTCACTTCGTGGTTAAGCTTTTTCACTCGCTTCCCGTTTGAGGACTTAACTTTACCTGCTGAGATACTAGAGACAATCGAACAAGGCTTAGCTTCAATAACAAACCAACCAGACTTTGAGTTAGCGATGAATGCACTGTTGTCGCTCCGGCATTGGTTGCATGAATCTGGGGTTGTGACTGAGCTCAAGCAAGAGGCGTTCAACTTAGAGGTTTCTGAAAAGATACACGGCGCACAAGTAAATGGTTTCGGTTGGTGCGAACTCGACAAGCTGTGGATTAGCCATTTGTAAGCGTATTTCGTAGCTGAATGTATTTCACAACCTAGCCCAACCAAGCTGCAACCAATCATTATGTTCAGTCACAGCGTAGGTCGAATAGGCTAAGGGTTAGCTCACTAGCGATAATTCAGACTCTTTATAGATACGGTTAGCCACTTTGTATGCAGCCGGAGACATCAGTGTCTCTTTGCATCTGCGCTTAAATTGCTCGACTTCAATCGTTTGTTCTTCCAGTAAATAGCACAGCTCACTCAAGTAGTTAGCTTCAAACACAGCTTGACCAAGTGGCGTGCATTCGTATCGGCTAGACTCTTGGTAGCCAATTGCGGTCAACACAGACTCTGGCAGTTCCCAGAACTTAGCAATGGTGTAAGTCAGGCGAATAGAGTAGCTGTTCATCAGGCGCTTCAATGCCAACGAGTTAGGTGGAACAGAAGGATCAACATGCTTGAAGGCTTCTACCATCATCTGGAAAATGATCATCTTGCCTAAGTTGCGAATTAACCCAACAAAATACGCCGCTGCTTGCTCTTCTTGAGATGAAGAGTCTTTCATCAACTCCTTAGAAAACGACGCGGTTTGAACACTGTGATTCCAAATTTTCTCACCGAAGTGACGCCAGTAAATATTGTTCCCCGGCGTGAAGTTCTTCATGTAGCTATTCACCACCCCTTCAACGAGCCCTTGAGAACCCATATTTAAGAATGCTGTTTTTAGGTCGGTAACCTGTTTTTCATTGCGTTTGTAAAAGGCGCTATTTGCCAGTTTAATCACATCGGCAGCCATACTCGGCTCGCGCTCAATCACTCTTAACAGAGTATCGACATCAAACTCATCGCTCTGTAATTCGCCCATTAACGTGGTCACAGAGGCTGGCATCACTGGAAGTTCATTAAGCAAGGCTTTTGGAGAGCGAATCAAGCGTTCGATTTGGCAAGCGACAAAATCACTAAATGGGTCTGACTCCGTTCGAAGGCGAGACTCTCCGAACAGATAATCAAGAAACTCACCATCGTGAAGGCTAAGCGTCTTATCGACGATTAATGATGATGGCTGAGTGGACGACGGCGGAACAAAGATTGAAGACTGAACAGAATCAGTAGCAACGGTTTGTTGTTGCTCTTGTTGGGCAGGCTCTGCAGAGGGTTTGTTTTTTGAATAAACAAAAGGTGAGAATAGTGCCTGCAATACCCTTTTAAACATCAATACGGCTCCTAGATGATTATCAAACAGTTCGGGATATATAACGGCGGTGATTATCGCACAGGCAACTCATAAACCATACAGTGATAAATGAATCATTAACCTTTCAGCTGTATAGGATCTGTTACCCAACAATTTGCTCAGCTCCTCGGTATTCACCAGGAACAAAAAGAGCGAGCAAATAAAGCTTGCTCACTCTTCCATCAATCTAAACCGTGAAGCTGACTATAACTAGCGTTCTGCCACTTCCAACACGATCTTACCAACATGCTTTTTCTTTAAGAACTCATCTTGCGCTTTATGGATATCGGCTAGCGGATAAGACTCTGCAACGATGGCGCCAATCTGCTGTTTCTCGATACGATTAACCAAGTTTTGGAATACTTGCGGTTCTAAAACCGTGCAACCAAAAAAGCTGAGGTCTTTGAGATACAAAGTTCGCACATCAAGCTCAACCATTGCACCACCAATCGCACCAGACACAGCATAACGGCCATGCGGTTTTAGGACTTCAAGAAACTCTGGCCACTTGTCACCAGCAACTAAATCGATCACCACATTCACGCTGCTTTCGCCTAGCGCGTTAACCAAATCTGAATCACGGGCAATCACTTCATCAGCGCCAAGTTCAAGTAACTGTTGGTTCTTGATTGGGCTGGTAATCGCAATCACATACGCGCCGCGAGCTTTTGCTAGCTGAATAGCCGCAGAGCCCACACCGCCCGATGCACCTGAGATAAGCACGCGATCAGCTTCAGCCACGTTGGCGCGAGTCAGCATGTTTTCTGCGGTCGAATAAGAGCATGGGAAAGACGCCAGTTCAACATCCGACATTGTGCTGTTCACCGCGTAAGCGTGCTTAGCTGCTACTTTGGTGTATTCAGCAAAACCGCCATCGCACTCAGAGCCGAAATACCATGGCTGTGGTAGATCTCGCCCGTACACTTCGGTTAAACAAGGCTCAATCAGAACACGCTCACCAATACGATCAGCCGAGACTTCGTTACCAACAGCTACAATAAAACCGCACACATCGGCACCTTGGATGCGAGGGAATTTCAACGCTTCACCCGACCAACTGGCATCGTCTGAATCATCACTTTTCGCATACCAACCAATTCGCGTGTTGATGTCGGTATTATTAACGCCTGCGGCCATCACCTTGATCAGCACTTCATTAGGTTCAATTTGAGGAACAGCGATATCTTCACGGTAACCAAGCATTTCTGCCCCTCCGTGTCCTAGCATCTCTGCGCCTTTCATTGTTTTTGGGACTTCAAAATTCATACTGTTTCCTTGAGTAATTTTGTCACCATATTCTGTGCCGATGCCACTGCTTCTTCGCCCAATACTGGCCACGCACTTGATACGCCTTCATGAAGTAAAAACAGTGGTGTCGCGAGATCCTCTCGCAGGCTCTGCTTGCCTATTAGCAAACGGACTTGTTCTTTATGCTGTGTAACCGCTTGTCTGATAAACTCATTATCGGGAAACGCGGCCATCGCATTCATCGACATACACCCATGTGGCGCATACTCTTCTAACCATTGTTGGAGCTTGTTGAAGATATGAGTAACCGATGCGAGCCCCTTTTCAGGCGACGTTTCCAACAAGAAATCTAAGTAGCGTTGGTGTCGATATTCCAAGGCACCAACGATCATCGCTTCTTTTGAAGGGAAATGTTTATACAAGGTTCTTAGGCTTACATCGCACGCCGTTTTCAGCTGTGCAACACTCGGCTCAGCAAAACCTTGCTGGCTAAATGCCACCTCTAAGCTTGCTGCAATCTGTTCTCTCAACATAGTGCTCTCTCAATACCCGACAAAGGGTAGAATGATTGTTCTACTTACAGGGTAGAACGATCACTCTACCCCTGTCAATATCCAAATTTACAAACCAAGAAATGATAAATTCCGCGCCAAACAGGACACGGAATTTATCAATACAGATGAGAGACTTAGCGTTTAAGCTGGAGTCGACTGCGTATCGTCACCAGAACAGATAACGCGCCACAAAGTACCAACACTACACCTAGATCTTGGAGCATTCCCGCTAAAGCGAGCCCTGAGCCGATCAAGGTGTAATACATCAAACCAAACAGTGCGCCTGCACTTCCTGCTTGAGATTGGTAACGTACCAACGCTCGGCTCAATACATTAGGGATCGCAATACCAAACGCCATAACCACCAACATCATTGGAAGCAAGAACCAGATCGTGTGTTGTGAAAAATACACACCCACCGCACCTAATGTTTGAAGCCCTGCCGCGATACCAATCAGAGACATTGAAGACACTTGTCTCTTCAACAATGTCTTGTTCACCAAGCTTCCCAACAGAGTCCCGAACCCAAGCACAATGCCGCTGTAGCCAAACTGCTCAACGCTAAATCCAAGTTGAATGAAGGCAAATGAACCCAATTGATAATAGGAAAACAGTGCAATATTGAACGACGCGACCAGCAACGCAGACATCCATATATTGCTATCTTTGATCATGTGAATACTGAGTGACTTTAACTGCAATTGCTGCTTAGATTGTTGCGTTTCAGGCAATGACCATAGGCTATGTGCCAACAACGCTAACACCATAATAAACAAGGCAATAAACACATATTGATGCCCGCCCGCTTGGCTTAGTTGACCGCCAAGAAGCAGCCCGACGATTGGACTAATCGACAGCCCCATCCCCATGTAACCAAACACCTTGGCCAGTTCCGCGCCGCTAAAGGCATCGCGCAACATGGTTTGTGTCACCACCGAGCCCACCGCAAGCCCGAAAGCACCCATGGCTCTGGCTATCATCAACCACGTAAAGCTGTCGGTTTGCATAGCAATAAGTGCTGAACAGGCGAATAACCCCATGCCCAGTAACATGGTTGGTCGGCGCCCCCATTTGTCTGCCAATATGCCCCATACCACAACACCGAGCGCAAACGCTGAGAAGTAGATCGAGAGGGTTTGCGCCGCTTGTGCGTAACTCACATCAAAGGATTTCGATATTGAATCCAGAATCGGGCTATAGATGGTTTCTGCGATTTGAGGGAACATCAGCAATAGCACCATTTGCCATAAAGAAGGTTTTGTTTTCATCATTTTTCCAAGACCAGTGAACTTGACGAGGAGTCTAGGGGAAACTAACCTTGGCTCGTTAACAACATTAAAACCAAAAACAACAAGATTAGGACAAATGGCATTAATCAGCGAAACGATTGAGTTTGATGCAGACAGCTTACCTGCGCCCGTAATAGGGATTGCGGCAGAGCTAGGTCAGCATGATTCAGGAATACATCACCACGTAAAAGGACAGTTGCTGTATGCTCCGCAGGGTTGCATCACCTTGACCTTAGAAAACGCCATTTGCATTTTGCCGCCGACTAAAGCCGTGTGGATCCCGCCTTATACCAAACATCGCGCGCAGATGACCAATGTGGTTGCTTATCGGTCGCTCTATTTTGATAGCAGTATTTACACCTGCCCAGAAGCGATTGAAATTGTGGAAGTGAATGAGCTTTTAAAAGCCCTGATCAATAAGATGGCTTTCTGGGATTGGGACGTTGCCCGCGAGCAAACCACCAATACCGCCAACCTATTCTGGGAAGAGTTTTACAGTGCTAACCAACACTCGTTTATCTTGCCACTACCGACAGATCGCCGCTTTAAAAGCTTTTGCAAACAAGTCCGAACCGCTTCCTTTCTTGCCCCAGCCCTCTCGACATTAGCGAACTCGGTTGGCGCAAGCACCAAAACGATTACTCGATTATTCAAAGCCGAAACAGGCATGACTTACCAAGAGTGGCGACAGCAATGGCGCTTGTTTAAAGCGATTGAACTGCTCTCAGAAAACCGACAAGTCGTTGATGTGGCTCATCTGCTAGAGTTCTCATCCAACAGTGCGTTTATCGCTTTTTTCAAACAGCAAACTGGACAAACCCCGTTGGCCTTTACCAAGTTAGGGGCGTGATTGTTGTTATCCAAACTCTGAAGTTTTACTGAGCTCAGATACAAAAAACCAGAACATGAGTT
Source organism: Vibrio sp. 10N.286.48.F5 (assembly GCF_041469785.1). Lineage (NCBI taxonomy): Bacteria > Pseudomonadati > Pseudomonadota > Gammaproteobacteria > Vibrionales > Vibrionaceae > Vibrio > Vibrio sp. 10N.286.48.F5. The sequence continues at coordinate 12,983 of NZ_JBFRLG010000055.1, forward strand.
CTGGTTTTTAATGCCGATTCAACTAATCAATCAACACCAACGAATCGAGAATCCCTTTGCCACTGTGGATTCCACCTTCATTTTCGCTGGCAGGTTTACTGCGGATCAAGTAACCCGCGTAGCCGTCTAGCTCTGTTACTGGTTCACCTTTGAAGTAAACGGTGAACAAACCCACTTCGCTGACTAAGTCTGTCACGAGCGTTTGGTGAGTGTCACGCACTGCAATGGTCGGCACGTCACGTTCATGCGGGTACAAGCGCTGCATCAATGCCCACGCGTCGTACTCTTCTGGTTTAAGCTGGCTCAGTTGTTCGCTGATGTCGTCACCAAAGACACAATGACCACCGCCCTCACCTTGGTTTTTCAGCTCCCATTCTTGCTTATCAGCTTGTGTGTTAAACCATTCAATTGCTTCATTGGTGATAGGCTTCATATCAGCCAGAACACTCTTGACCAGTTCGGTTTCTTCTAGCGTTAAGCCCCAGCGGGCGTATTCTGTTGCTGGCATCATGGTCAGCAGCATTTGCATGGTTTTACTGGTCGCTAGTTGCTGGCTGATGGTCGCGTTCATTGCGACATGGTGTTGCTCCATAAACAAGCGAGTCTGACTTAGCGTGTGGCAACAAACTGATTCATTGAGCTCTGGAGCCCAGTAATCTGAATACTGGTAGCCAGCTCTTAGGTACACCACATCGACAGCGCCGACATCTTTCAATAGCAGGCGTTGATTATCGCCCGATGAAAGCTGACAGCTCAACTGTTCAAAAGTACGACGCACCGTGCATAATTGCCCACTCACAAGCATCTTCAATGACTTGTTGCGGAATCGATGGCATTGAATTCATTTAGATATCTCATTCTTGGCGGGCATTTGGCACCCGTAATAAGACGATGCTCATTCTAAAAAGACGAAATAAATTTTAAAAAAGTTATTTCGCCGTTTTTATCATCGTAGCTCGCGGTTTACAGCTGAGGTTCTTGGGTCTTATTGACTATGAGGTCGCGAAGCCATTTGTGGCTTGGTTCAGAATCAAAGTAACGGTGCCAAAGCAAAAACAAACCACCGGGAACCAACTCAATAGGAATCGGCTTCATCACCAGTTCGCCACTCTCAATATAGTCACGAACCGAGTTGTACGGATAACACATCAGCAAATCGCTTTGTTTGCACAGCTTTACTGCGCTGGTGATGTCCGACACGTTGGCGGCTTTGTTAATTTGAAGCTGTTTGGCTTGCAAGATTTCCAGTAGCAACCAGTCGCCAACGCCACCGGTCACCAACTGAATATGACGGTATTTAAGGAAGGCTTGCAGATTCCACTCTTCTTGAAGTACTGGGTGATCATTTCGCATCAAGCACACAGAGTAATCTTGCAGCAACTCGACGTGGTTTAGCTCGGCAGGGATATTTTGAATGTGGGTGCTAGCCCTTTCATCGAGCTCAAAAATTCCAATCCCGAAATCGACCTCACGCTTTAGTAAGCGCTTAAAGGTTTCGCTGCTCCAAGTAGTGCTGTTTACCGTAATGTTCGGCGCATCTGCTAGCGCGTTAGGCATAAATTTAGGGTAAATCGCGGTATAAGCGGTTTCAACAAGATCGATATTAAAAGTACGTTCGCTGTCTTTCGGCTCAAAAATGTCCGGCACGGTTAGCTGTTCAACTTGCAGTAGGATTTGATGAATTTTAGGCGCTAAAGAGGTGGCTTTCGGTGTTGGAAACAGGCCTTTTGACTCACGTTCAAACAAAGGGTCGTCAAACAAAGAACGCAGCTTAGTGAGTTGTTTACTCACCGCAGACTGACTAAGGAACAATCGCTCTGCCGTTTTGCTCACGCTGCGCTCTTCAAGCAACACGTGTAAACACAGCAGTAAATTCATATCACATTTGAGTAAGCTTTTAACATCTACCATGATATTCCTTAGATTCAGATTAATGATGACTTTATGTCACTTTAAATCATATCACAAACTTGTTAATTTAAGCCCATGTAACCTATGAGTTAATAACTCAAAAAATAATAGACCTAAGGAATACTCATGAACTTTCTAGCACTCCCTAAGATTGATCTGCACTGCCACCTAGACGGAAGTGTTCGTCCAGACACCATTATTGATCTGGCGAAACAGTACGGAATCGAACTTCCAGAAGACCGTGAAGCGGTAGTAAAGTCTCTAACAGTGCCTGAAGATTGCAAAAACCTTGATGAGTACCTAGCTTGCTTTAGCCTGCCACTGCAAGTGATGCAAACGGAAGAAGCGATTGAGCGTATCTCTTTTGAGCTTTACGAAGACGCAGCACTAGAAAACGTTAAGTACCTAGAAGTTCGTTTTGCACCGATTCTTCACGTAAACAAGGGCTTGTCTCTTGATGCAATCATCGCAAGTGCGGTTAAAGGCATGAAGCGTGCAGAAGAGAAATACGACATTAAGGGCAACTACATCATGTCTGTACTTCGTATGTTCCCGAAAGACTCAATCAAAGATGTAATCGACGCTGGTAAACCATACCTTGGTAAAGGCGTGGTTGCGTTTGATATTGCAGGCGGTGAAAAGCCGGGCTTCTGCGCTGAATTCCCAGAATACACACAATACGCTCTTGAAAAAGGCTACCGCATTACCGTGCACGCTGGTGAGCAATGGCATGGTCAAAACGTTTACGATGCAGTAACTATGTTGGATGCTGAGCGTATCGGCCACGGTGTCCACATCCAAGGTAACGAAGACGCATACAACATCGTTAAAGAGAAGCAAGTTGCACTTGAGACTTGCCCAACAAGTAACGTTCAAACTAAATGTATTCACAAATTCAGCGACCACCCAATTGCTGAATTCAAGAAAGACGGCATCGTTGTAACGATCAACACAGATAACCGCACTGTGTCGAACACTACCATGACCAACGAAGTAAAACGTGCGTGTGAAACATTCGGTCTAACAAAAGAAGATTACGTAGAAATCTACAAGTACTCTGTAGAAAGTGCGTTTGCTTCAGACGAAGTGAAACAGCACCTAATGGGTTTCGTTGAGCAAATCTAATTGGTAAAGCGCGCCTTTTGCTGAATAGCTGGGCTCACTTAGCATTAATGCTTAAAGGTACAAAATAGGAAGAGAAAGGCTGAGGCTTTTCTCTTTTTTTATGTCCAATTATCCGTATTCTAATATCGATGTTGACGAATGGGATGCAAACAATGAAAACAGAACTCGAGAAAATGCTGTCCGGCGAGATTTTTGATGGCGCAGACCATGAGGTAGACCACATGCGCACTCACGCCAGCAAGGCGCTATCAGACTTGAATCAATGTTCAGACGATACTCAACTACCAAGTCTTCAGGCTAATCTGTTTGGTAAAGTAGGAAGCAGCGTTGTCCGTCCTCCTTTTCATTGCGAGTTTGGCAAAACCATCGAGATCGGTGACGACACCTTTATCAACATGAACGTGGTGATGCTTGATGGCGCGAATATCAAGATTGGTAACAATGTATTGATAGGGCCAAGTGCCCAGTTTTACACAGCCTCCCACTCACTGGATTATCTCAGCCGCCGTAAGTGGGAAACTTTCTGCCTACCTATCACAGTCGAAGACGATGTGTGGATTGGTGGAAACTCAGTCATCAACCAAGGCGTTACGATTGGCGCTCGCTCTGTTATCGCAGCGAACTCAGTGGTTAACAGTGATGTACCACCAGATTGCCTGTACGGCGGCACTCCAGCCAAGTTGATTCGGCATTTGAATGCCGAACAAACTCGCGATTAAACAAGAAAGCGCGTATCCAAATCTAAAAAAGAGCGATGTTTCAATAGCATGGCTCTTAATCTAATTATCAGCGTTGTTTTATCGCACGCTTGTTCACCGCGAATTTGAAGCACGACAGCCGCAACTAAAACCAGCGCTGATATAGTCAAAAACAAGAATGCAACGATAGACTTAGGTGGGTATCTTTTCATTTTCTACACCCTCAAATTTAACTCACTCGCCAAGGTGTCAATCTAATAAATTAACGCCAAGCGCCTGCAAGCTGTTTTCACACTGAACGGCATCGGTAAACTGGATAGCAGCCATACCCAAAGATCTCGCACCTTCAACGTTATAAGGCATATCGTCAATGAAGACCGTTTCTGAAGCTTTGAGCCCATAATTAGATAAAAGCGCTTGGTAGATTTCAGGCTGCGGTTTAAGCATGCCAAGTTCAGCGGATACGGCTGCGCCATCAAACAAAGGCCAAAATTCGTAGGTGGCTTTTAGGTGTTCAACAATCTCGACCACGTTGTCGGTAAGTGCATACACACCATACCCAGCACGCTTTACGCGCTCGATAAGGTCGACAGAACCATGCAATAAGATCTGCGTTTTCTTAACGTAATAAAACAGGCGGTCGCACTCTAATGAAGATAAATCGAGCTCTTGTTGGTAGCGAAGTTTGGCTTCATTTTCGGTTAAGAACCCTTTGTTCAAATCCGACCAAATCGCACTTTGGAAAATCGAAAGCGCTCGGGCTTCAGGGTCGGCAATGTTACCAAACGTTAGTTGAGTAATTTCCAGCGGCGACCAACGCACAATCACATTACCCACATCAAATACGACATTTTGATTTGATTCGAACTCATACCCTACTCCTGAATTAGTCACTTAAAATAGCAACAACACAGACATTAAATGCCGCACGTTAAAGTTCATAATCTTGTTTTACAAAATGAGGACTAGAATCACAAGATGTAATCAAGTCAGCGCAAAAGGTGGTCACTAGTATCCCTAACTAACCCTATTTATCATCACCCACTTAACCTTCTATGTTACAATTATGAGTCATTCAGAGCGTACTGAATCCCTGATTTAGTTCACTATTCTTTAGTCACAGTGAATACACTTTAAAGTTATTGATCTATGAAAAAGTACGAGTTAGTTGTCCAAGATATTGTGAGCAAGATCTGTCAAAACAGTATCAATCATAAGCTTCCCGCGGAAAGAGAACTCTCTGAAATATATGGGTTATCTCGATTTACTATTCGAAAAGCGCTAGCCAAGCTAGAGGCTATTGGCATGGTGAAATCTAAGGTGGGTTCTGGTTACTTCGTCAACACTTCTCTCATTGGTACACCACTGGTGTACAACTCCATCACTGAAAACAGTTTTGAAGAGATCTCTTATAAAAAGCTCCAACTGAATAAAGCGCTACCCGATAACCACGAACAGCAGATTTTTTCTTTAGACGACAATGACTACATCTGGAAAATTAGACGGCTTCGATTGATTAACAACAAAGTAGTTCAGATTGAAGAAGCCAAGATCCCTGTCAGTGTCTTCCCAGAGATGAATGCCGAGATCATTGAAAGCTCAATCCAGAAACATGCATTGGCGAAAGGTCTTCAGATCGATAGCTACTTAACGACGTATCAAGCGATCAACGTATCTAAAGAAGACGCGGAGTTGCTCGGCTGCAAAAAAAATGCCGCGGCGATGAATATCACCAACCGAGGTTTCTTAGCATCGGGGGATCTATTCATCGTCAGCGATATCATCGACATCAAATATCAATGCACCTATCACACTCCTTTTAACAATGAGAGCATGAGCTTCCGAGATAAGAAGTAACCTTTTAATTCGATTTAGTATGGTTAATTTTTATAGATATAAGTTAATTACTCTATAGATTAGCCACTAATATTATTTC
>NZ_JBFRLG010000056.1:0-257 GCF_041469785.1 Vibrio sp. 10N.286.48.F5
AGTCTCTCCGACCGCACCATTATTTAGAATGTGTTTCTTTCATTAGATGACCATTCATTGTTGGGCTATCGCCAAGCGGTAAGGCACCGGCTTTTGATGCCGGCATTCCCTGGTTCGAATCCAGGTAGCCCAGCCACTATTACAACGTTATATTGAATCACCAATATTCAGTATGACTACAAAGATTTGCTGCGGTCGTGGCGGAATTGGTAGACGCACCAGATTTAGGTTCTGGCGCCGAGAGGTGTGAGAGTTCA
>NZ_JBFRLG010000057.1:0-306 GCF_041469785.1 Vibrio sp. 10N.286.48.F5
ATCCTGCACGACCCACCATTTCCTCCCAAGGAAATAAAAATATGGGGCTATAGCTCAGCTGGGAGAGCGCCTGCCTTGCACGCAGGAGGTCTGCGGTTCGATCCCGCATAGCTCCACCATTCCTTCCATTAGGAATTAAAACTTTATGGGCGATTAGCTCAGTTGGGAGAGCACCTGCCTTACAAGCAGGGGGTCACTGGTTCGAGCCCGGTATCGCCCACCATCTTTAAGCATTCTCGTAAGAGAGTATTTAAAAATGGGTTTAAAAGTTTAACACTTAAAACTCTTGCTCTTTAACAATTTGGA
>NZ_JBFRLG010000057.1:1162-1300 GCF_041469785.1 Vibrio sp. 10N.286.48.F5
TTCAAGTGTCTTGTATTCGATTCAAACTTAGTTTGAATCACAATTGAGTCCGGCAAACAGTCATTGAGAATTAACCCTTCTTGATGACAACCAAAAACCTTGGTTAGTTGCCATACGATTATTTGTCTTCACTTTTTA
>NZ_JBFRLG010000058.1:0-24878 GCF_041469785.1 Vibrio sp. 10N.286.48.F5
TTTTATAAATTGATAATCTTAATATTAACTGAAAGTAAATACCTGATTTTATAGTTTATTTGTTAAAATTTTTAGTAGTGGTTCTCACCAAGTCCACAACTGAGCATGTATTTCCACCTACTGTATTCTCAACCATTTTTAAATGATTTCAACATAATGGAGTATCTTCATGAAAACTAACAAGCAGATGTCTTTAACCGGCCGTGTAATATCAGGGATGGTTATAGGCGTCTTGACAGGATTTATAATTCGCACATTTTTTTCCTATAACGAGTTTATTGATTCCTATATTGTAAATGGACTATTCGAAGTCGGGGGGCAAATCTTCGTTGCTAGTTTAAAAATGTTAGTTGTACCACTAGTATTTGTTTCACTCGTTTGTGGTACTAGTTCCTTAAAAGACATATCTACATTAGGAAGAATGGGAGGGAAAACCTTAGTTTTCTATGTAGCAACAACTGCTATCGCGATTACACTCGCACTTACAATGGGCGTATTGTTTGAACCGGGATCCGGTGCCGATCTCACAGCTGCTAGTTCATTTAAATCGGTAGAAGCGCCGTCTTTAGGCCAAGTGATCATCGACATGTTTCCAACTAACCCAATAAGCGCCATGGCTGAGGGTAATACACTGCAAGTTATCGTATTTGCAGTCCTGTTTGGCATAGCCATTAGCATTTCAGGCCAACCTGGCAAACAAATTGCTGAATTATTTTCCAACTTAAATGAAGTAATAATGAAGTTGGTTGCTTTACTGATGAATCTAGCGCCATATGGTGTATTTTTCTTGATGGCAAAACTGTTCAGTGGCTTGGGTATTGGCGCAATACTCAATCTTGCTGAATACTTTTTAGTTCTAGCCGGAACCTTAATTTTACATGGTCTTGTAACGTATGGCTTAATGTTAAAAGGCTTTACAGGTTTGAATCCTGTTTTGTTTCTGCGAAAAATGGAAGATGCGATCATGTTTGCTTTTTCGACAGCATCATCTAATGCCACTATTCCGGTAACAATGGAAACTGCAAAACACCGCATGGGCGTAGCAAACCGAGTATCTTCCTTTACAATACCTTTAGGTGCAACTGTAAATATGGACGGTACTGCAATAATGCAGGGCGTTGCTACTGCATTTATAGCTCAAGCGTTTAATATTGATTTAACAATGGGCGATTATCTAATGGTAATCATGACTGCTACACTAGCATCTATTGGTACAGCCGGCGTTCCTGGTGTTGGGTTGGTCATGTTAGCAATGGTATTAAATCAAGTAGGTTTACCTTTAGAAGGAATAGCGCTAATTATGGGCGTTGACCGCCTTCTGGATATGATTCGTACAGCGGTAAATATTACAGGCGACAGCGCAGTAACAATTATTGTCGCAAAATCTGAAGGAGCATTAGACGAAGCTCGTTTCAATGATCCAACGGCAGGTTTAACTGAACACCCAATACGAAATAACTCCTAAATCATTCCTCGTTCTATTTCCAAAAAAAAAGCCTGGTAATAATATCAGGCTTCTAAAAACTAAGTTTAAATTCAATCTATATAAACGAGTGCATCCTATAAAATAAAACATAACTTCAAACCAATGAAAAATTACATGTTTCATACATAATATAAAAGCCTCTAATATATAGAAGGTCGAGTTTGATATGAATAATAAAAAAAATAAAGCTTCGTGATCATAAAAGAGAAATTAGTATTTTCAGGACCAGAATAATTGTTGTATATTCTGGAATAATCTTTCTCACTTTAATCTTAATTGGGAATTTATACAGGCTCCAAGTGATAAATTTTGAACGTTATAAAGCATTAGCTGATGGTAACAGAATAAAATTACTTCCTATTGCTCCTACACGTGGATTAATATATGATCGAAACGGTTCTTTACTTGCCGAAAATAAGATCACATATACTTTGACATTGATTCCAGAGCAAACAGTTGATGTAGAATTGATGCTACAAAGGCTTAGCAAATTCATAGTCCTAGATACAAAAAAAATCAATAACTTCAAACACCGCTTAAACAACAAACGTTCCTTTGAATCGGTGACGCTCTTAGAAAACATGAATGAAACAGAGGTCGCGAAGTTTTCGGTTCGTAAATATCAATTTCCCGGTTTATCTATCGAAGCCAGAAAAAAACGCTTTTATCCTCATGGTGAAGTCCTTACTCATGTGTTAGGTTATGTGGGAAGGATTAACAATAACGAATTGATAAAACTGGATAAAAAAGGTGTAGTGGCTAACTATCAAGCAACTAAAGTGATTGGGAAACTTGGTGTCGAACTATATTATGAACATTTACTTCACGGTAAAAAAGGGTACAGAGAAGTAGAAGTCACGAGCCAAGGCCGCATCGTTAGAACAATTAAATACATACCGGCATTACCAGGTAAAGATATCGTTCTAAACATCGACTTGGAACTACAAAATTACTTATTTCATCAACTAGCTCCGCATACAGGTAGTGCCATCCTACTAGACTCAAAAGACAACAGCGTATTAGCGATGGCATCAGCTCCTAGCTATGACCCAAATCTTTTTGTCGATGGGATATCTAATAAAAACTACCAAAAATTATTAGATGACCCTGCCCGTCCATTGATTAACCGAGCTACATTAGGCGTTTACCCTCCAGCTTCAACAATAAAACCTTTTATGGCCATCGCTGGTTTGCAAGAACGTGTAATTTCTAACAACACGATTCGCGATAATCATGGTAAATGGAAAATCCCGGGATCTGCACCAAACTCGAAAGTGTGGCGAGACTGGAACAGGTGGGGGCACGGTCCAGTAAACGTTACCGAAGCTATAGAAGAATCAGTCAATTCATTCTTTTACCAAACAGCATTTGATTTAGGTATAGACCGAATATCTTCTTGGATGAAACGGTTTGGTTTTGGTGAACCGACAGGAATCGACCTTTATGAAGAAAGTACCGCTAACCTCCCGACTCGAGAATGGAAACTGGATCGTTATCGTATCCCATGGTATCAAGGAGACACTATTCCAGTAGGAATTGGTCAAGGTTACTGGACCTCCACTCCTCTTCAGCTTGCGAAAGCTACATCCATCTTGGTTAATCGTGGCCAGGTTACAGCTCCACATTTACTTAAAGCAACGTTAAACCATGGAGAAAGTTTTAGTACACAAAAGATAATTGTACAGGCACCGATAAGAGTCATGAAGGAAGTGTCAAATAAAGTTTGGGATATTCCACTTAACGCAATGCGTCTGGTAAACCATGGTAGCCGTGGTAGCGCTAGAAATGCTTTCAAGCATGTAGAATATATAAGTGGTGGTAAATCCGGAACTGCACAAGTCTTCAATCTTGCGAAAGGCCAGGTTTATAACTCTAAAAAACTTGCGAGGAGCTTACATGACCAAGCGCTATATACTGCATTTGCACCGTACGAGTACCCACAGTATATCGCAACGGTCGTAATTGAAAATGGTAATGGCGGCTCTAAAGTAGGTGCGCCTTACATAAGAAAGTTATTAGATTTCGCTTTCGACAATCAGAAGAATGACGTTCAATAGATAGTGATAGTGATAAGTTGTTAATCGTCTATAGCTGTAGAAATAACGAAAAGCTATTTACTATCTTTCAATATGTATCGATGTTACTTTCTCTTAGTACGAACGTTCCTCCACCGATAAGCAGGGTGGAACAACAAATATTTGAGCTTTTTGTACCGACAAGTGTAAATACCCCCTTAGCAGAAATCTGATTTTAGTAGTTAGGGGGCTACATGAATTAGGGCATTAGTTTTTATGACAAAAATAATAGCCCGTATTCAAGTCCTAAGTGCGACACTTCGCCATTTAAGCAGCCATGCAAATTTCTTTGAATATAACCGCAAGTTGCTTAAAACCCAAACACTTCTCCGGCCTATAGTTAATCCTCGCTATAGCAAACAAGATAACATCATCGCCAACTTCTCTTATGTTTTTCCCTTTCGGAACATACTGACAAAGGAGTCCATTTGTATTTTCATTGGATCCACGCTCCAATGAACCGCATAGATGAGCAAAGTTAAATTCAGCGTCTAATGCTGTTGCTATCTCTTTGTGGTTCGCAAACTCACTACCGTTATCGGCGGTCAGGCAAGAACCTATTCTTGTTATCATGCACATTATTATTCTTAAACACTCAACCGCGATAATGTAAATTCTGAAAATTAAAAATCTATCGAGTGAAACGTTATTGCCCATGTCAATCAAACAACTCTAGAAAAAACTCGACATACTTCGATTATTATAAACGATACAAATATACTTACACCTACTGCGGCAGAAGAAACATCTTTGATTCGACCTATTTTAATATTTTGATTTAATTCAACAAAGTCACATAGTGCTTCTATGGCGGTATTAAACATTTCTGATACTGGACTAATACGGTCGCAATGAATACCAAACTAAAATCTAACCATTGACTGAAATAGAAAAACCCTATCATCAATATGATAAAAAGTGCTAATTTGTAAGCGACGGAAAAATCCATAAGGACAGCAAGACACCTCTAAGTTCTCTCCTAATTTTTCGAATCGGTTTAAACCTAGAGCCCCCTTATCTAATCTCATATATTCCCTTAAATAAGTTAAATAGATAATAAACCAGCCACTAATTCAAATATTATTGTTTGATATCAATTAGTTCACCTATTTCGAATTTTTATTATGAAACCAATCATCAAACAGCTTCGGTTAGTCGTTGAGTAACCAGGTACTATACCCAATCAACTTGAAGATGCTGGCTTGAACACCTGAAAATTATCATTTATTCGAGACGTCAAAGAGCTTGCGATCTCTGGAAGAGTCACGGTGCAAAATTCTCGATTGCTTCTCTGAATTCCCGTTTAGTTTTTAAATAAACGTTGTTCCTTGAATATTCGTTCATCACCTTCCAAAGCCGCTCGATTGGATTTAGATTTGGACTATAAGGTGGAAGGTAGTGAAGCTTAATATTCAAGACAAAAGCAGCATTTCTGACTAAATCACTACGATGGTACCCCGCACCATCTAAGATAATGTGGAGCTTGTGTTCCAATGGATAACGTTCTCTAATTTGGCAGAAAAATCGAACGATGCTTTCACTGTTTATGGTCTCGTAATCATTAATAATAGTGCCGCCAATGTCGTTAAGATTCAAAGCACCAATGAGGTTGAGACGACTTCGACTTCCCGTTGTTTCAACGGCTTTATCATGCCCTGTTCGTATCCAACCATGTGATATTTTGGTTGCTTGAGTAGGATGGACGGCATCAATGAATAAAATCGATTCATCTTTACTACAGCTTGCTTTGAGCGCTTCATAAGCCTCAATAAAAGCTTTCTGTTTGGTTTCATCGAATTTATGAGGTACGCCTTTGGGCATCTTGTAGCTGAAACCATTTTGGTGAAGCCACTTGTTCATCCCTGCAACACTATATTGCACTCGATAAACTGTGAAAACATGAGCAACAATCTCACGCGTATGATGATAGATGTGCACGGTTAGGTGTGTGATTAAACTTTGGGTTTGCTGCTGAGATAGGTAGTTTTTTGAGCCACCGTTTTCAGGCTTGAGCTTGTTCGATAGCGAGTAATCTTTGAGATGCTGTCTAACCGTTGTTTCATGGATAAGTAGTGCATCGGCAATTTCTTCAGGACTCCACCCGTTACTGGCATGAATAACAGCTTTGATACGGTCGCGAACTCGATCATCACGAGTTGTATCATGTTGGTTAATCAGCGTAAGCTTTTGTTCATTGGATAGAGTTATTTTCATGTCACCTAGCATGATCCTCATTTTGGCTAAAATCAAGCATCTTCAATGATCACGGGTATAGATCTTATTAACTCGTACCCAAATTTTACTAATCTAGTTTACCTAAACCTTTTAATCCCATCTAATACGAGTGCGAACAGTGATAACGTAATCAACAAATAAGTTGGTATTTCTTGTACTGTAATAGCGTCACCAATCAATAACCCAACAACAAAAATAAAAGCAGGCTCAACGTAACCAAGCAACCCAAAGACAGAAACTGACAATTTAGAGTAAGCGTACAGATAGCAAAGCATAGGTATTACAGATACGATACCTAAGCCAGCATAATATGCATAATTACCGACAGAAAGAGATAAAGAAAAGTCTAATGGATAGAGCAAGAAAAAACCGAACAAAGCCAATGGCATAAGGAATAGGTGATCTACAGCCAATCCAATATCGGTAGCTAATGGTATTGTTTTTCGGTGCATAAAATAAGCTGGGTAACCCAAAGCTATCACTAGTACCACCCAAGAGATTCCGTCGGATAAAGCATACGTATAAAGCGTACCCGACAGTGCGAGATAACACGCTAGCTTTTGATAAAAAGACAACGTTTCTCGATATACCAATCGACCAATTAAAACCATTACGATTGGCATCGTAAAATAGCCTAATGCAAGAGACAAAGTCTCTCCATTCACAGGCGCCCAAACAAACAACCAGTATTGCGGTGCAACCAAAAGTGCTGAAACACAGTATTTGGGCCACATTTTCCACACCTTTAAAGCTTGCAGTAGTAGGTGAGTTCTTTTGGAGATAAATAATAATAAGCAGAGTAACATTGTACTCCACAGTATACGCTGCACTGCTAACCAATGGCTTTCCCCCCCTGTAATCTCACTTGGGGGCAGTGGTGGTTGAAACTGGACATATACAGGTATGAATGCAAACAAAAATGAACAAAGAATAGATGCTATAATACCTTTGGTTTCTGCTGGCAAGGTTTTAATGTGGCACTTTAATGAAAAATAGAAACACGTCATGATTAATATGGCCTTTTTTACGGCGCTGCGTTCAAGAAAATACTAGTTTTTTAATTTATTGTTTTATTGGATCGTTATCAATCGAACGAACTAAAACATTAAAAATAAGTGCCACTTAGAAAATCTAAATAGTCCACGCATGCCAATTCATCTTAATTAAATTAATAAATGAGTGACTGACTGATTCTCACCCATTAAATCTATAGGTATATAAACCATTCACGCAATGCATTGCAAATAAAAAACCAACCTGGCTTATATTTTTTAATACCTTATTTAAATTAGCAATTTTTATTAAAACCAGTTTAAAATATCAACACAGAGTTATAAGAAAAATTTTCATTACAAATTTGTCTAGATATTTTTTCGGTTACCACTTTCATTCTCACTCCCATAAAATCATTACTAGTACCCTTACTACCATTTATCTTTTATTTCAAAGAATTGTTTAAAGAGCAGGCATCATAGTTCAAATCTAACCGTCAATTAAGACCACATAGAAATAAACACACAGTCCCCGCAGGACTTAATCATTAATAACAAAGTCAGACAAGTACACCCAACCTAAGCACCTGTTTTATATTGATTTGTTATATTTTAAACTGAAGTACCCTGGTAGAGAAGTGGTACAAAAAAATTAGATAGTATTTTAATTTTACATAAAAACCGCCTTGCCAAATGGGAGGAAATATGACACATTCCTCAAAGAAAACGGTATATACCATTACAATTCAGCTCCCAATTTTATTACGTAGCGAGATGACTTAACATCATGAAAAATGTTTAAAAAATATCAAACAATAGAAATATCTTTTACATTATACAAAGTAATCAGAGCTCACAATAGATTATCTAGAACAGAAGTTACACTTCCAACTAACAAGAAAAAATGATTAATGATGACTGAAAAAGGTGACGCCTTAAAGTTGAATATTTTTCCTGGTTTTAACTTTAAATTAAGTGAATGATTTATAAAAAGACACTTTTATTTTTTAACTTAATTTTACTTTTAAAAAAACTTACAGTGGCGTTGCGCCTAATACCTATTTTTTAATTAATACACCCCTTCAGCTAGAGTTCACGCTATAAAACCATATATAACAAGGAGCAGAAAATGAAACTACAGCAACTTCGTTACATTAATGAAATAAAAAAAAATGGGTATAACATATCTCTTACATCACATCAGCTATATACGTCTCAGCCCGGTATCAGTAAACAAGTTTCACTTTTAGAGGATGAACTGGGCGTGAAAATTTTTGATCGACAAGGTAAACACTTATCTGGTCCTACAAATGTCGGTAAGGAAATCCTAAACGAAGCCATTAAAATCTTAGAGATTGAGGATAGAATCAAGGCTATTTCATCCGAAGTTACATCCCCAAAAAAAGGGAAACTCAATATCTTTACAACTAACGCCATTGCAAATTTCATACTACCTAAAAGCGTCCGTTACTTACTGACAAGCTACCCAAATGTGTCTCTGCACATGTCGACAATCGAACCAAGTCATCTTAATAATTCCTTGCCGGCTGGACCCGGTGATATTGCGATTGTGGCTCAGGATATTGAAGAGATGACAGGCCTAACGGTACTCCCAGTTTACAAGTGGTCATTGAGCTTAATTATCCCTTCTGAACATCCACTATCAAAGACACACACATTAACCCTTGAACAAATAGCAAAAGAAAAACTCATTAGCTATGAATTAAAATCAACAGGGCGAATCGCTATAGACAATACGTTTTCTCAACTAGGCCTAACCCCAGATTATATTGTCACAGCAATGGATGTAGAGGTAATAAAAGAATATGTCAGTAAAGGGGTCGGTATTGGTATCATAGCGTCAGTTGCTGCCCACTCAATAGATGATTCTTTTACCGTACGCTCATTAGAAGGATTTTTTCCCGATTGTTACGCATGGCTTTGTTTTGGTAAAAACGTGTATTTGCAGACATACATGTATGATTTTATCGAAAAGCTTGCACCACACCTCACAAAAGTAGTGATTGAACAAACCAAGCATATGACTAAGTCGGAAATAATAGATTGGTTTAAGACTGTCCCTCTACATACTTATAAGTAACAACCATTACCCTCTCAAGTCATTAAGAATGTGACACATAACCTCCAACTGTTTATTATATGCAAAAATTTGCACTACTATCTATTTTTTATGAGATATGTTCGTATTCAAGAAAATCTTAGATACGTTACTTCAACAACGTCTCATACGTTAAATTAGGAGCTCACCATGACTAAAGTTGCCATAATTACAGGATCTAGCCGCGGTATCGGGAAAAAAATTTCTCACTATTTCGCTCAGGAAGGATACTCTTTAATTTTAATGTCCTTGAATAAGCTGAATCTTGAACAGGCAAAAGTAGAAATAAACACACTCTTTCCATCGTGCAACGTAGAAGTAGTGCCTATCGATTTCAACGTCCCGTCCGAGGTAGAAGCAACAATCACATCAATCATCAAAAAAAATAAAAACATTGAGGTCATGGTCAATAGCGCTGGTATTTTGGCAGCAGGCAACACTAAACTACCTTTAGTCAAACTTTCTGAATTAATGAATGTAAACCTACTGTCTACCATCACTGCTTGTAATATCGTTGCAGAACAAATGAAAAAACAAAGGTTTGGAGAAATATATAACATCGGTTCCACTGCAGGTTTGACGCCAGTCCCCAAAATAGCCGCTTATGCAGCTTCAAAAGCGGCCATTGTCAGTTATAGCGAGTCGCTCTATCATGAGCTTCTCCCATTTGGTGTAAAAGTTTGTTGTTTATGCCCAAGTGTCGTAAACACAGACATGACTAACGATGGTCGAATTGATAATAAATTAAAAATTGAAACTCAAGATTTAACAAAAGCACTCGATTTTATTCGAAGCTTATCTTCTGCGGCAGCCGTAAGCACACTCTCCATACGCTGTCGTATCATAGACTTAGAGTAATAAAGAACGTTCAGAGAAACTCTAACACCTTTAATACCATACTTAACATCACTGTAGTGGTCTATAACGGCCATCGTTCGACTATAAAAAGTTAGAGTAACCTGGGAGGTCTACACCAATATTCCTAGACACTGAATTAAGTGATCACTAACGACTTAAACAACGACGTCTAAGGAAACTAGAATCCTTAAATTAAAAGGAGATGCAACAAAACTAGCAGAGAAAGTGAGAAGGGCTGTGGCAACAAGACAGCTTTATTTACATGAATATCAAATCGACGCTTGGTGAAAGAATTCGAAGGAAGACTCTAAACTAATCAGCAAGAGCGAGGAGCTAGCAGCAGATGCTGCCAAGCTCAAACGGCAGCTAATCGAATGGGCAGAAGAACTAGAAACTGGACAAAGAGCCACCACCATCCTCGAAAAACTCTAAAGTAAGGTATCGGTTAATGCGGGGGTCTCTCCTACTGGAGCAGATTAAAACCAATAGCTTCTAAATGACTGACCTATGAAATAGGCCAATCATCATACTTATATTTACTCATCACGTATTGATGATTACATGAAGTTAGACTGATAGTAACGAGTTACTCGACCACATATTTTTATTAAGCGGAAAAGCCACCGTCGATCATCAAATCAGCACCAGTGATGTAACCCGCTTCTGAGCTAGCGACGAATGCTACTAAGCTAGCAATCTCCTCCACTTGACCATAACGACCAAGTGCACCGATAGCTTTTACAGGCTCTGAAGTATCGCCATTGTCTGGGTTTAAGTCAGTATCGACCGGACCAGGTAAAATGTTGTTGACCGTAATACCTCTAGGGCCGAGATCGCGAGAGAGACCTTTGGCCAATCCGGTTAGTGCAGACTTGCTCATTCCATATATAGAACCGCCAGCAAAAGGAATACGCTGAGCATTAGTACTACTGATATTAATTATTCTGCCATGATTATTCATATGCTTCGAGGCTTCATGAATAGCTACAAATACACTTCGTACGTTAGTATTGATGGTCTTGTCCCAATCATCCATCGTCAAATTTTCTATATTATCCCAGATAAGCGTACCTGAATTGTTTACGACAACATCAATCTTACCAAGTTGCTTGATGGTTTCACTGATTGCATTTCTGATATCTTCCGGCTTCGTGCTATCCGCTTTTATCGCGATAACTTTACCACCTTTTGAAATTAAGCTATCAGCAAGGTCTTTTGCTTTACCCTGGGATGACACAAACGTAAAAGCAACAGACGCGCCCTCTAAAGCCAATCTCTCAACAATCGCAGCACCAATACCGCGACTGCCGCCTTGGATAAATGCAACCTTACCTTTAAATCTATTTAAGTTGTTCATTATGTTTGCCTTAATTAAAAGTAGTCAATGTGAATCATCTTTTTAATGTCTGCATCATAACCGATTAAATCTCAATTATTAAGTCCTTAAAGTTAAAATCAAAAAGTCCCTATAGGAACTAATTGTAAATACAAAGTCAGCTTATAGAAGTTTGTCACTTGGTTATCGTAGCGAAGTTAAGCAATTTTGCCCAAGTTACTAGAATTAACATCCAAGTTCGAGTCATTCGATTTATCGCTCACCTTTAATCGTCGCCCTACTGATTTTATCAGTAACGGGGTGCTCCTGTGACTCGAGCTAGCTACTTAGATAAGAGCATTAGGAAAGGAGCGATCATTTTTATCTAGATAAAAACGCCTTACATTCTACCTAAAATAAGAGTAAATCAGATATTTTAGGTGTCATTGTTTTTAGTTAGATCAACGATATTGAGGCCACTATCAAAGTTTGATAGTGGCCTCAATCATCATAAAACCTACATACTAGCTAACAATATTTACATTTGTCTTAGGTATCGCGCAGCAAGCTAGGGCCATTCCTTTCGCCTTATCACTGTCTTCAATTCCTGGGGCATCGGGCTGGTAAACCTCTCCTGATTTCACAGTGACTTTGCAGGCGCCGCAGAAACCAGCTCTGCAGTTATTCGAAATAGAAAGCCCTGCTGCTTCAGCTTGCTCCAGAACGGTGCGCTGGTTGCTTCCTTCAAACACGACACCATCAAGGTTGATTTGAACCCTTTTCTCGCTCCCGTCCGCCACTCTTGCAACGCCAAATGTCTCTTGATGGTACTGTTCTTCGGGCAGCCCACTCTCTATCATCAAGCGCTTTACACTCTCCATGAAACCACTAGGACCACATACAAAAACTTGACGTTTGTGAAACTCTGAAATTTGATTTAAATGAGTACGACTAAAATGCCCCTTTTCGCCTAGCCAATCAGTTGATGGCTCGCTAAGGGCTAGAGTCACAGTGACATTGGCGTGTTGTTTTTCTAGCATAAGGAGCTCTTCCATGAATGGAATATCCGCTTTCGTCAAACATTGATGATAAAACGCAATATCACGCGTGTCTCGTTGGTCTGTCAAATACCGAAGCATAGCGATCATGGGCGTCACACCGCTACCGGCAGAAAGCAGCAACAGCGGCTCATTCGATTCTTTAGTAATATGAAAAGTGCCTTTGGGTTGATCCGCAATAATGGTATGGCCAACTTGTAAGTGGTTGAACAACCAGTTGGAAACTTCACCACCATGGACTCGTTTCACTGAAATCGACAAACGTTCTGGCCGAGAGGGGCTAGATGACAGCGTATACATTCGTTTGGTCAGTTTGCCATTAATCATGAGCTCAATAGGAAGATGTTGCCCCGCTTTATACTCAGGCACCATGCCGCTTTTGGGCTCAAACCAAAATGTCTCGAAACTTCTTGCCACTGATTCTCTTTCAACGCAAATCAACTCTTGTTTTTTGGCATCGAGATCTTCATAAAACTCCTTGGATTTATACTCAAGTACTTCGATAGCATCATTGATGGAGACAACACCTTCGTTTTTCGCTACAAGGTTTTGCCCGAAAAATATTTTGCCTTGCTCGTTGGCTCTAAAGCGCGAAAAGGTCGTCAATGGCTCTTTACTGTTCCTAAACTCTCCATTTTCCAGATCAAGTGTCGTTAAAATGCACCGCTCACACGGCTCTACAATTTCAAATTCGACATCACCTATTTTGATACGCTTCCATGAGTCTTCGATAAAAGGTTCGTCTGATTGCACCACCAGGTTGGTACGAAACTGTTCCATGGTGTGAACTTCGCTGCTGCGTCTATTTAGCTCCGCTAATGAGCCAGAGCTAATAAGCAAAACAGGAAATCCGTCGGCAAAGCTCACATTATGACCAAGATTTTCTTTCACACGCTTAGATTGCTCGCCAGTAAACAGTAACTCAACTCGCTTCCCAATTACTTGGCTAAACCAGTCATTCGCTTCATCGGTTGTTGTGTAGGCTGAAAAGCTGTCCCTCCAAACACTGGCATCTGTCGCCTGCATTTTGAAGGTAGAGTAGTGTAATTTTAGTGCCGCCAGCCCAGGGTAAGAAAAAATGACACCGGTTGGCATTAGACTAGAACTCACCTTCACCATATTTGGATACTGGCGCGCCGTCACCATGGTTGGGTATTTAGCCGAGGCGGAGACATCATCACCAGTTAACGCCAACATAAAGCGACGATCAAAAACAAGGCCTTGCTTTTCGACCCATGAAGAAGAGAGAGAAAGCCCGCCAATGGATTTGACTGGATAGATATTAACTTGGGAAAGTACGGTAGGATTTACCACAATGTCACCCTTTATTATTGTGTTGACTTATTGAACCGAAAGGAACTGTTTTAACGACCTAACAAGGCAGATGGTTTATCTTGTCGCTACGAAGATTACCTCGCGGACTTAAGCATGAAGCGCATCGAAACCAACGCATTCAATACCATTTTTTCTTAGCCAGAGAGAAAACTCATCGCTGGTTAAAATCTTCCACTCTTCAACACGAGCATGAGCATAGCTAGAGATTTCCTCTAGCTCTTCAGTTAGCGTCCTTGCTGGGTGGCACATTAATTCAATCGTACTGTTAGGCATGCTGTCTTGATAAGCCAGCAATACTGCTTTGAGGTATTCAATATTGACACCTTCAGCATGAAAGCCCATATCAAACGCATCTGGGGTAGGAACCGACAGTAAACTTTGACCCTGTATAAAGCTATCAATACGCCTAACTGGAAGACCTATTTCATTCGCTGCCTGCGTGAAACCTATCTTAAGAGGACGGTAGGCACCAGCAAAATGGTGGCTATCGATATGATTAATATTAAATCCCGCGTCTAAAGCCGCTTGATATTGCGCCATACACTCTCTAAAGACTTCATCAGAAGACACATCAGATTTATTAAACAGGGCCTTTCTATCAAAAAAATGACCATTCTCGTCAACCAGTGTTGGAATTAATTTAGGGGACGATATTGATTTACCTGATGTCACTGTAAAATGCAGTCCAACTTCATGAATAAGACCACGCTGATAGAGTTGTGACGCGTGAGATACACCAGGTTGGTTCATCATTATGGTGGTCGATTTTACGGTCCCGGCGCGAAAACAATCAGCGATACCCAAGTTTACAGATTCCGTCAGACCGAAATCATCAGCGTTTAATATAAGTTTCATCGTATCTTGTCCAATTTATAAATAATCAATTCTTGTAACGTATCTATAAGACCCGACGTCTATTTTAAACATCTCACACAACAACTTTGCGTTTGTTGATTGAGTAAAATTTAACACTTCGCCCATGACCCATTACAAAAATTACTCTATAATAGCTAAAAGCTTCTGACAAACGAACAAAACTTCAATATAAATTAACTAGAGTAATGCATGAACTTAGTGACCAATCAACAACAACAGCTTTCTCTTCTTCATACTTTTAGCGTTGCAGCGCGCCACTTGAGTTTTACCCAAGCAGCAGAGGAGCTCTTTATTACTCAAAGCGGAGTCAGTCAGAGAATAAAAAAACTGGAAATACAGCTTCAATTCAATCTGTTTATTCGAAAGACCCGAAAGCTAGAGCTCACCCCAGAGGGGCAAAGAGTTCTGAGTGTTTTAAACTCATCATTTGAGTCCATATTTTCCACCCTCTCTGACATTCAAACCGGAGAGCTGACTGGTAGCTTACATATAGCCACATCACCTTATTTCGCCTCTGCTTGGCTGATCCCGAGACTCCCCTCACTTCGTCAGCAATACCCACACTTAAGCATCAAGCTGCAAACCAAACAAAACCAATCTGATTTTGAATTTGAGCCATACGATGTAGCTATTTTTTATAGTAAAGGAGAATACCCAAATCACTACAGTGAGCGTTTATTTTCTGGAAAGAGAACACCTGTGTGCAGTGCTGACTACGCCGAGGAGCATTGTCTTAACAATGGAATCAATACTCTATCAGACGTTAATTTTATCCATAGAGGGGATACAAGTGCGTGGCAGTATTGGTTAGATGAGATAAGTGTAGGCATCGACTGCGAAAAGCGATGTGATTTCTATAGTGATAACAGACTGGCGATGGAAGCAGCGGAATTATCACTCGGTGTGTTTCTTGCTCGATTAGAATTTGCGCTGCCTTTAATTCAAGCGGGTAAGTTAGTCGCGCCATTTCCACATATTGAATCAGGAAAAGGCTACGATTTGGTTTGCCCTAAAGGAATGGAAACCAGAGCGAAGTTCCAAGCGTTTTCTCGCTGGGTACATTCTGAGATAGACAACGGATAAAGAGTTCTCGTTATATTGCTACATAACCGAGTACAAATTATAAGCAGTTCAAATATAAAAATACCCTAGAGTGGCTCTAGGGTACGAATTAACAATGATAGGCAATCTACGACAGTAATCAAGACTGCATTGTCAACAAAACTTAGCTCTCGTTTTGTAAGTTATTTTTTGTTAAAAAAATCAATAACTAGATCTTCAACCTGGACTGGACACTCCTCCATCAACCAGTGACCACATGACTCCAACACATGACCTTGAACATCATTAGCATATTCTTTCATTTGATTAAATTGAGTCGCTCCTAAACTGCCTTGACCATTACCTGATATCGTCAGAATCGGCATTTTCAACAAGTTATTCTCTGATAGATTGTCATTTTGAATCACAGATTCAGGAAGTGCTCTGTAATACTCAAAAGCAGCGTTTAGAGTTTGAGGTTTTTTATAAGATTCCGCATACATACCGAACAGTTCATCTGAAAATGCATTCTTATTCTCTGCATGCTCAAGAATGAAGTGCTTAAAAAACTTATCTTCATTGCCTGATATAAGTGATTCAGCCAATTCGTTTTTCGCAGAGAAAAAGCTAAAGTGCCACGCGGTCGACTCTCCCTGAGGAGTATAAGCTGGGAACGTGTATATTAAGTCGCTTGGTACGATGGTCTCCAGTAGAGCGACCTTATCAATATCATTCTGATGTTGAGCTAGCATAGGATATGTGACCCAGCCACCAATATCATGAGCTATGACATTGAATTTATCATCCGGGCTAAAGGTCTTAGCTAAAGAATGGATATAAGGTGATACGTCCTGCCCTGTATAAGTGGAGTCTAGCGGCTCAGATAAACCAAGACCTGGAAGATCCATAGCAATAACTTGGTAATCTTCTGCTAATTTAGGCATTAACTGGTGCCATTCGTACCATGACTGAGCAAAGCCATGGACCATTACCAATAAAGGCCCTTCCCCTCCAATTACATAATGAAGCTTCACTCCGTTAACTTCTTTAAAGCTGCTTTCAAAACCAGAAGGAATTGGAAACTCACTGTCCGCTTGACTCTGCTCATTACCCGCAAAAGCCATTGAGGAAAGTAAAATGCCCGATGCGACTAAAAGTGTTTTCTTCCATTTTTTCATAAAGTTAAATCATCTCATAACGTGTTAAGTCGATATGCACTTAAAGTTAATGGCATACCGAAGCAGGGCGCAAAATGTGTCATGATGTTTCAGAGCAGTCAACAGGACATTTCTTAACAAATTAGAGTAACGCCTTCATTTCGCGCACTAATCCTCCCAACAGCCACCAAAGAAAAATTGAATATAAAAAACATTAAAAACAATAACTTAACTAGTTTCATTCTATTTCTGATTTGGCGACCGATACCTCTAAATAACACATTAAGTCCCAATTGGAATATCTATTAATAAACATTAAGACTTAATTGAATTCATTTTATCCGTTATTATGCTGTCCAAGTTGATAATTAAATTTAAACGACTACAGATATCTTTTGGTGAGATTTAAGGTTCCATGTGACAACGAATAAACCCAACTGCCGCTTCTGTCATAAGAGTGACAGTGTCATAAAGCATGGTTATGGCCCCAATGGCCATCAACGATTTCGCTGTCTTGCTTGCCGCCGTACCTTTCAAGTGAATTATTGTTACGAGGCCTGCAAACCAGGAATTCGAAATAGGATTATTGAAATGACCGCACAAAACCATGGAAAGCGAGAAACCAGTCGTCATTTACACGTTGCCTACAACACAGTTCTAAGCACATGTCATCGGGTAAGAAAAAAGTCTCCACCCTTTGATAATACGAATTCTGATACGTTGCCGAATTCAATCACATTGAAAACGGCATTTTTATTGGATAAAAAACAACATTTTTGTGCCACTTTTCCAACACTTGGACTTAGGGCTCTAACAACAACCAATATCGACGGTACGTAATTACCGCATATTAATAATTTGAGTTGAAACAATGAAAAAACAAAGCTTGTTTATCTTTGCTCTATCTTTAGCCGTTTTTGGCGTTATCACGACAGAGCTTGGTATTATTGGTCTCCTTCCACAAGTCATGAAAGACTTCAATATTGATGTACAAGAAGCTGGTCTATTAGTCAGTGTCTACGCTATTGTCGTCGCGGTGAGTGGCCCCTTTATTACGTTAATGATGTCTGGATGGAATAGAAAGCATGTTCTAGTCGGCATTTTGTCTCTATTCGTTGTCTCTAACCTTGTGTACGCTATGACGCAAGATTACACAACCATGATGATATTTCGCGTTCTACCGGCGTTAGTACATGCTGTATTCTTTTCTGTCGCTTTAGTGGTTGTCACATCAATGGTTCCAGTTGAAGAACAAAGCAACGCCGCTGCTAAAGTTTTTGGTGGAGTAGCCGTAGGATTAGTCTTTGGTATTCCGATTAGTGCTTTTCTTGCTGAAGAATATTCTCTCGCTTATGCCTTTTACTTTGGTTTAGCCGCTTGCGCCATTGCGTTAGTGAGTGTGATGTTCTTGATGGAAAGTGCTCCCGTTAAGGAAAAAATGTCATTCGGCTCTCAAGTAACTATCTTACGCAGCAAATCAATGTGGTTGTCATTATTCACCGTTATATTCATCTTTGCAGCGATGTTTTCTTCGTACAGTTTTATTACTCAATACTTAAGTACTGTAACGAATATGAACGGTACGTGGATTAGTGCAATGCTGATGGTGTTTGGTATCTTTGGTATCTTTGGAAACTTCATTTTTGGTAAGCTACTCAGTAAAAATATTCTTAAAACAGTGATGCTGTACCCTATAATATTCGGTCTTACCTTCATAATTGTTTACTTCATGGGGTTCTCATTCTACTTTATGATCGGCATGGTCGCGTTTTGGGGTGCAGTGCATTCTGCAGGATTGATCGTGAGCCAGACATGGATAATGGAAAATGCAGGTGATTCAAAAGTATTTGCAAATAGCCTCTTTGTGTCTTTTTCTAACTTAGGAATTACTCTTGGCTCAGTTATCGCGGGATGGTTTATCTCTCAATTCGGCGTAGAAAATCTATTTTTATCAAGCTTAGTCTTTACGATGTTAGCATTAGTTAGCATCTTACTTAACCAGAAGAAAAGTTCAGATCTCAAACTTTCAAAAGTGAATTAGTCTATGAAAATGCGGCTTTCGTGACTAGAGCCTTAATCACGAAAGCCTGCATTATTTTTGAGTTTCCATCCCCCAAACAGCTGTTCAGATCGTAGGGGCTTGTTTATTTCTCCTGAATTACGTACAAAGCCCTTTCAAGATCCTATCTTCACCACCGTTTATGTTTTTTCATCTGTGACATAACGTTTGAAAGCCTAACTAATTGATGTTAAACATGCGGCTTAAAAAATAACAACAAAGATCCTTCAATGGATCTGCTCTTTTGCCTACTGGCTAGGACCTCTATGACAGAAAACACTCAACACCTTCAACGCTCCTCGATTGAGTTACACGAGTTTACACGTACCGACATCTGGAGCGGCTTCACCCAACTTTTGCCTCTCTCTATGTTTGTGATCGTATTTGGTTTCGCATTCGGTGTCGCTGCAGTACAAACTGGACTGAATTCTTTTCCAACTATGTTAATGAGCACACTTGTTTTTGCAGGTGCTTCACAGTTTGCTACGTTGGATATGTGGGGAGCAGAAGTCCCCCTTATTCCAGTTCTTATTACCGTATTTGCGATCAATGCTCGCCACCTTTTGATGGGGGCCACGCTATATCCTTAGTTACGTCAACTCCCCCCGACAAAACGATATGGTGTGATGTTGATAGCTTCGGACGCAAACTGGGCAATGGCACTCCATGCCTTTGGAAGGAAGGAACCCGGTTTTGGATTGCTCGTTGGCGGTGGTTTAGCACTTTGGTTATTTTGGATCATCGGCACTTGGGTTGGCATTTACTTTGGCAGCGTAATCCAAGATCCAGTGGGGCTTGGGCTCGATATGGTTATGGGCTGCTTTTTACTTTCCATGGTCGTCGTTGGGCCTAAAAACTCAAGAATCTTTATTATTTGGGCCACAGCAGCGGCATCTTCAATATTGGCATATTGGTATTTACCTGAAAACAGCCATGTTGTTGTTGGTGCTATTTCTGGTGGGGTGTTGGGTGCTTGTTGGAAGGAGAAGAAATCATGAGTATTGAAACAAATGTTGGTGGTACTTTATTGATAATCATTGCAATGGCATTGGTCACATTAGCTACACGCTGGGGTGGTGTATATGTCATGTCATTTGTTCCAATTAGCGAGCGTGTTCAACGTTTTATTACAGCGATGTCAGGTTCTGTATTAGTCGCCCTTCTCACACCTCTTGCCGTAGAAGGTGACAACGGAGCTAGAGCTGCACTCTTTTCTACAGCTGTCGTCATGTTCGTCATCAAAAAACCTCTACCAGCAATCGCAGCAGGAATCATTGCCGCGGCGGCAGTACGATCTTTGTAGCCATTACCACTACTACGAAACTCCCCAAATAGCTAAACCACATCTGCGCCTTGGTCACATCTTTCGATGCTATCAAGGCTTACCCAATACCTGAAAGTGACGGATATAAACCAAGTGATCTGCACCAGTCTGACTGGTGCAGATCAGTATGACGGTTGTTCATTATTGTTACAACCCAATAGAGATAGAGTGGTCAAAGAAATAAAAATAATTTTGTTAAAAAAGCTCATAATCTAATCGCCTATACATAACAATTCCATTACAGTAGCGACATGATACTTGTCTGAAACTTCTCGAGCAAGTGAGTCTACCCCTGCTTTTCCAGTTGGTTATTACAATCCACATCACCCACATCAATATAACAATGGATTTACACAGAATTAGTCAAGTCTATAACCCCATCGGCCACTGCAATACGTATACCCAAACTAGTAGTAAGGTCGTCCACACCAACAAAAACGCCAAGCTAAAAGGCAACATTAATGACATCAGGGTACCTAATTTAGCCTCCTTATCGTAATCTTGTGCGGCCGCTAAAATTAACCCGAGATAGCCAAACAGTGGGCTAATAATGTTGGTGACTGAGTCTCCAATCCGAAACGCCGCCTGTGTCACTTCTAGTGGAATGCCGACATAGAACAATGAAGGGATCAATACGGGCGCTATCATGCTCCATTGAACAATCGGAGATCCCATAAAGATATTCAGAAAGGCACACAAAATAACGACCAATAAGAGAATTATTGCTGGATGTAGTTGTACCTCTGTCACTAAGCTACTCATCGACATGGCTAATACACCCGACAACTGGCTGAGCTTGAAGAGGTAGATCATCTGCGACGCAACAAAGATGATCAGTAAAAACACTCCAAGTTGGCTCATGCTTTTTTGACAAGCATTCAGCAGATCGCGCTCGCACTTGAAGCTTCCAGAGAGGTAGCCATAGGCTAATCCACTTAAACCAAATGTAACGGCAATAATAATAGGTAGTCCACGCATCACTTCGCTGCGTCCTAAAGGTTGGCCTTCGTATGGGGCTAGCCAGCCGTTGGGTAGGACGGTTGAAAGTACAACAAACACGGCAACCATGACGAATACAACGGCTGCGGCCCACATGGCTTTGTCATTATTGGCAGCTTTGTTGTTATCGAAATCATAGCTGTCAGTGAACCTTTGTTCAGGCGTAGCATAATGGCATGCGAATCGACTTTGACGCTTTTCAACGATATTAATCGAAACAAACGAGCCTACTAAAACGAGAGCGAATACGCTGGCACTCATAAAAAAATAGTTAGCCAGAGGGCTGACGATAATAGTCGGATCAATCAGTTGAGCAGCAGAGGTCGTGATGCCTGCAATCACAACGTCATAAGTGGTTAAGAATACGGTGGCGTGAGTTCCCCCTGCTACCCCCGCAAATGCGGTGGCAAGCCCAGCAAGCGGCGGGCGATTGGCGGCTTGGTATGCTCGACAAGCCAAGGGGATGAGTACAATATAGCCTACAGAACCGACGACATTCGATAAAATGCCCAAGATCATGATGCTTACTGTCAGCTGCCACTTGCCGGTTTTACTGACTAACCGCTGAACGGAGTAACTGATGAGGCCAGAAGAGTCCGCCAAGCCAATTCCAATGGTGGCAATAATGACGACGCCTAATGGTGGGAAGCTGATGAACTCTTTGACGCTGCCACCGAGCCAAGTTCTTACCGCCTCTAAAGACAACAGGTTGTTGACGTGTTCAATGTTTCCACCGGGCAGTGTGTAAGAGACTTGGGCGTTGGACGTGAAGAATGAGGTTACTATGATTATCAACGACAACCATAGAAACAAGAAGACAGGATGGGGAAGTTTATTTCCCCATCGCTCTAACTTATCAAAAAATGTATTTGGCATCAGGTTAGAAAGCGTAATTCAAGCCAGCGTAATACGTTCGGCCTTGAATGACTTCGGTATAAGTCTCAGGGCTTGATACATCTTCATCCATCACGTTGTTGACACCGAGTTTCAGTTCCAGTTCCTCCATTAGGGTATGACGCATGCCAATATCAAAGGTTGTGTATGGGTCAGAGACATCATTGTTACCGAGCTCACCACGTACTTCACTGCGGTAATGGGCTCTTGCAAACAGATCGGTATCGTAAGTGACATACCAATTGGCTTTTACTGAAGCTTCATGTTCAGAGGTGCCGACAAGGCGTTCGCCGCTTGTGTCGTCTGTCGCATCAAGGTAAGTATATGAAGCGTCAAATCCAACGTGCTTGAACTGGTGTTCGGCATACAACTCTAAGCCTTTGAGCGTCGCTTTATCCACATTGATAAACGTATAGTAGCCGTCGCTCCCATTGGAGCTTTCAACTTGCTGAATAATGTCGTCAACGCGGTTATAGAATACGGTGGCGTTAGCAGAGGTGGCTTCGTTGGCATAGTAGGCGCCAATTTCACTGAAGGTGCCGGTTTCTGCTTTGAGATCTTGGTTGCCATAGACGTTACAAGCCGCGGGTCTATCAGGGCAAGCTGGGCCGCTGGCTGGCGCGGTATAAGACGGTGAGATCTGTGCCATGGTCGGTGCTTTGAATGCGGTTCCAGCGCCGGCTTTTAAGCTCCAGTTGTCGGTTAAACCTTGTGTGATGTATCCACGATAAGTAAATTCACTGTCAAACAGGGAGTCATGATCAAAACGTCCACCGAGTGTCAGTATGGTCGAATCGGCAACGGCTAAGTTGGTTTCAAGATAAACAGCAGTACTGGTTCTATCGGTAGAGCCTCCTGTAATGCCGACGTTTTCGATTTCGGCATTGCGAGCCTCGGCTCCCACTGTCATTGTATGATCATCGACAAAGAAAACGGCTTGTACATCACCGCCATAGTTTTGTTCGGTGATGTCTGAACTTGGGGTGTCGTATTTAACATCAAAGTCACTGTAGTAGAGGTGGGCATCGACACTCAC
Source organism: Vibrio sp. 10N.286.48.F5 (assembly GCF_041469785.1). Taxonomy (NCBI): domain Bacteria; kingdom Pseudomonadati; phylum Pseudomonadota; class Gammaproteobacteria; order Vibrionales; family Vibrionaceae; genus Vibrio; species Vibrio sp. 10N.286.48.F5. Next base: position 22,860 of record NZ_JBFRLG010000058.1, read on the forward strand.
AAGATACGATTGGTAATCATACCCTAACGTGTAACTTTGGAGTTGACGCTCTTGTTCATACGAGCGGCCACGATACATTGCCGTCCCCGATTGATCCTCATTCGACAGTTGGACTTCCAAGTCAATCGTGTGTTGGTCGTTCAGCGCATAATCAAAAGAGTTCACTAAATTGTAATTTTCTTGCGCACGACGTTTAGTGAAGCTCGACTGTTCGGAATAAAAAGATTCGTCGGTGTCTAAATAGTTACCATATACGGTATAACCCAAAGCATCGGTAATAGGGGTTGAAAAATACAGACCATAAATTTGTCCACTACCACCCTTGTCACCTTGGTTGTATTGCCCTTCAACGCTTATCGCACCCTCTGCGGTACCACTGTGCTGACGAGTGATGACATTGACCACACCGCCCATGGTATCGGCACCATATAGAGTGGACATTGGGCCACGAATCACTTCGATATTATCGATAGCAATACTTGGCGTTAGGCTCAATGCATTGTCGCTACCACGCCATAATGCTTCTCGGGTATAAGATCGACGGCTGTTCAATAACACTTGCGTGTAGTCACTATTTAAACCACGAATTCGCACACCACGAGAGCCATTTGCTTGGGTCGACACGCTAACGCCTGGTGCGTCAATAAGCAGATCGCCTACGTCCCCTGTCATCTGATATTTACTCTGCTCTTGAACGTCTATCACGGTCAAGGTTGCAGGGGCTTCTAGTAGACTTGTGTTTTGGCCAGCGTTTGCGGTGACAACCACGGTTTCATCAATTGCCGATTCCGCCATAACAAAAGAAACGGGTATAAAGGTCAGGCTAAACAGACACGGTACAGCATGACTTGATTTGAGTTTTAACATGTAATGACTTCATGGTTTTTAAATGAGGACTGGCCTAGAATATAATGAAAATAAATCTCATTGACAATACCACTCACCATAAAGTTCTTTTGATTATATTCTATTGAAATTTAATATATTTGTGGATAATAATTCAGACTTATTGATAGTTTAAAATGATGTTGAATTGTTTTTTGATTGATAAGTGTGTGATGCCGTATTGCCATACTTTGAATGTATGGCTTAAAGGGTTGTTCCGCAAACAAATGTACTGGTTTTCAGATGCAATTAGGTTGCTAGTGCGTAAAATTGCTCCCAAGCAGATAAGCCTTCAGGATTATCGAGCTTCAATCTCTTTTTAATCGCACTATACCTAGCTTGTTTAACCTTTGACTTTAAGAAGTTAATGATGATCTTATTTCGTTGCTCTTCTTTGACAAAACCACGAGAAGCCTCCACTTTAAAGTAAAGGTGGAGAAGGGTATTTTCGAAAGTAACTTTCAGTAGTTGATGATATGAACATTCAGGCATTGGTAAGGCGATTCACGTCAAGTTCAAGGGCTGATGGGACACTTGTTCAGTTACTGGTTTGCCTTGATTATCATAGACTTTAGGGACTGGCTGAAAAATGACAAAAGACTGATAGAGTGTGACGGCTACCTTAAAAACAAAGCGGCATTGAATTACCTTAAAGCTAGACACTCCTCCATCCACGCATCAACTTCACTTTCAACCCAAGCTACTGCCCTACCCCCCAGACTGATAGACTGAGGAAATTGATCTTCATTCATTTTTCGGTAAATCGCTGAACGGCTAAGGGCGGTCTTTTGCATTACTTCTTTTAGCTTTAGAAATCTCATGGGACGTCCTCCTATGTTATTGGTTCCCATGTGATTACCTGGCACGTAGAAAAATACCGTTTTGTACCTTGTGGTGTTCAATGCCAACTTCAAACCCAGTAACAACAAAAAACACCTGCTGGCTATGCCAGCAAGTGATTCCTTATCATTACAATTGACGATTCGCAGCTGCAAGAGCGTATCTATAAGCGGCATCTTTTCCTGCGGAGCAAGCAGCGACTTTTCTTACCTCAACTTGCTTATCTGTACTTCGTTTATCCACTAGCTCCCAAAGGTCTTGATGAGCTATCGGCTTTTTATTTGCTTTACGCCA
>NZ_JBFRLG010000059.1:0-1208 GCF_041469785.1 Vibrio sp. 10N.286.48.F5
CTTTTTTATGGTTCATCGCGGATTAGCGGGAACTAAAAACAAAAACGGTAGTAAGTGATATGGTTTAGTCGCCAAACAAAAATCATACACAAACTACCGTTTTCATGCCGAATCATACTTTCCTATCTTCATTCTGGGAAGGCTTTCAAATAGTAAAGTCTCACCAGACAGCATCACTTATTACCCTGACTCTTAAACCTAACTCTGAGGCTAAGTGCCTTTGTGGTCTCGAGGCCGAGGCTATTCATGAGTATCAATGGCGTCATGTAAAAGAGGCCATGTTGCTCGGTGTTCCTGTTGAACTTTCCGTTCAAACACGAAGAATCAAGTGTCGTGACTGCGGCATAAAAACAGAGTCTCTATCTTGGCTAGAGCCTTATGCTCGCATCACGAAGCGCTTAAAAAGTTATATAGAACAACTGCTGCCTCTTCTTCCCATTAAGCATATCTCCCAGTTAACAAGCGTACATTGGCACACCATTAAAGAGATAGATAAACGCCGACTTCGCCAAGTGGTACCGTCAGTGAAATGGGAGGGGCTAAGGCAACTCGTCATGGATGAGTTCGCTATCTTTAAAGGACATCGGTATGCCACGGTCATCGCTGACGCTAAGACTCACCAAGTTATTTGGATAGGGTTAGGCCGTAGCCGCAAGGACATACGACCGTTCTTCGAGCTGTTAGGCAAGCATGGCAATAATATCGAAGCGGTCGCGATGGACATGAATACGGCTTTTGACCTTGAAGTTCAAGCGCATTGCCCGAACGCAAAAATCGTTTACGACTTATTCCATGTTGTCGCTAAGTTCGGTCGTGAGGTCATGGATAGAGTCAGAGTCGACCAAGCCAACAAGCTCAAGCAAGATAAAAAAGCGAGGCAATGGGTCAAGCGCTCACGCTGGGTGTTGTTGAAAAATAGAGGCAACTTAAATCCACGGCAAGACAGCTATCTTACAGAAATATTGAATATCAATAAGGACTTAATGACCACTTATATACTCGGGGCACAGCTCAAAGAGCTTTGGTATTGTGAATCAGAAGCACATGCTAAAGGGCTCTGGGAGGCGTGGTGGGCACAAGTACAAGAGAGTGGAATTAAGCCATTGAAAGAGTTCGCACGAAAACTGAGTCCTTATCTTCACGGTATTATCGCATCGGCAAGTTATCCGCTAAACACCTGCACCCTAGAAGGGATAAACAACAAGATA
>NZ_JBFRLG010000060.1:0-539 GCF_041469785.1 Vibrio sp. 10N.286.48.F5
CCTCTATAGGATTTAAATTCACTATCCAGCGCTTGTGTTTCAGTGAGCTGAATGACATTAGAAACCAGTGTGGCTTTATCATCTGTCCCGGCAATGGTAAGCGTGGCGGTTTGTTGCGTACTTCCACCATGGCCATCTTCTACTTGATAAGTGATAGCGATTTGTTGCGACTGACCATTGGCCAAATGGTTAAATGCGGGATCAGTGGCATCAACAATTAACGTATGCCCATCAGCATCTAAGGTAATGCCCGTTGGAAGTTGGCCCGACTGAGGTTGGCCATCGATGGCATATTCAAGGTGACTGATAGTTAAAGCGTCGCCGTCTTTATCTGTGGCACCTACTAGCAGATTGAGGGTGTGATGATTATCGGCCCCCTCACTGACACTGTCGGTTAAAGGCGTCACATCAGGGTTGTCGTTAACCGCAGCTAAGTTGGTGGTTGCGCCGGTGTGTGTTACACCACCGTGTGCATCTTTGACGTCATAGCTAAAGTGCACCGCGCCGTTGTAGTCTTTTTCTGGGGTAAACGTAAACGT
>NZ_JBFRLG010000061.1:0-313 GCF_041469785.1 Vibrio sp. 10N.286.48.F5
AGTCTCTGGAGAGTATAAAAATGAAAAAAGAAATTTATGTAGAAGCAGCCATCGTAGAGAAGCGAAGAGGACGACTCTCTGCTGGGGTAGGGCAGGTTGTATTCGATGACTATGAAAGAATAGCGGGTGAAGACTGGTTGTTCCTTGATAGCATCGTAGACCGTAATTACGCAGAGTTATCAGCACTTGCTTTTGGGCTAGAGCGTGCTTGTGATGGCGATATTATTTATTCAAGCAGTGACTATTGCGTTGATGGTTTTAATGACTGGCTTGATGGTTGGAAACGTCGAAATTGGCGTAAAGCAAATAAAAA
>NZ_JBFRLG010000062.1:0-10471 GCF_041469785.1 Vibrio sp. 10N.286.48.F5
GATTCCCGCTGCACGCTCCAACTTCTCCTTAAGCTTCATTACGCACTTTCTTCCAGCGACACCCTATTCAAAAATTTTCGCCGTTTGCTAAGTCCATAATCATTAAATCTATACTGACTAAACTTATTTTATTTAAGCTTAGATTGACGAATCGACGCTAAGTGACCAACCAAAGCTATTAACTCCTTAATTCGCTTCGTATTTCTGACACCTATCCAAATCACACATTGCAGTTCAGCTTTTAATGATTTTCAAAATTGTTCCAATTTAATAATCTTGGTCAATATCTGCAAAAATCATTGTGTTAATGTGCGCGCATTAGCAACAACCCATAAATAATAAAAAATGTTTAAAAGCAATGAGTTAACAATTAGCATCGAAGCAATTAATGTCGCGCTAGCAAAAGTTGAAAATGCCAATAAAATTCAGCTAGATACATTGAAAGGTTATGTGAACAGCGAGCCTGAACAGGCTGTACTGGCTTTTCGATCGCTGAATGAAGCAGAGTCAATCGATGACAAGTTTAAAAAGATCATGGCAGAGCTACCGCATCTGAGCGGCGAAGCACACCATCTGCTTGAAACTTCTATCTTGCTACAGTGACTATAAATAAAGATAAGCCTCAGCGAATCCCTCACAGCAAAACGCTTTAGGTATAAGTTAAGACTTATCTTTAATTTTCTAGCCCTCATTGAATTTCTAATTCAACAAAGCGCTATTGATTAACGTATAAAGCGTTAACGACTTCACCATACCCGCTTCAGCGTGACCAGGAATATTGCACGCGAACTCTACGTTATTATCACCATGGAAATGCCAAAGCATCTGTTTCGCTTTGCCCGGCTTAACTGTCACTGTGCTGCCCGAGTCATGATCGTGATTACCCATGTTTTTCATCATTTCCCGGTGCTCTAGCTGCTCTAAGGCAGAACCAATCGAGAATTCGTGGTCAATCTTGCCCGTGTTCATCACAACAAACTGCACAACATCGTTCGGCTCAATTTCGACCTTGTTCTTAAAGGTAATTTTCATATCGTCACTTAGTAAAACATGAACCACTTTATCCGGTTTTGCACCCGTCGCAGGCATGCCTACTTCAGACATACCGTCCATGTTCATCATCATTGAATGATCCATCTTTCCACCTTTCATCATGCTGTGATCCATTTTTGAATGATCCATCTCTCCACTCTTCATCATCGAGTGATCCATATTTGAGTGGTCCATATTTGAATGGTCCATTTCAGCAAAAGCCGTTGAAGTAGTTAACGTCAGTGTAATCGCAATAAGTGTCTTTTTCATGATCGTTCCTTAGATTAATTCAGTTATTCATTTGTTAGTTTCACATGTTCATGTGGTACGCCCTTACCCACTCTTTTTTGGCAAGTAAGGGCTAATAATCAATACGTTATTTGTTTGTCTCGTTTTGGCTATGCGTAATCTCACGCTGTCTCCAGAGCTTAAAGATTGCAGGCAGCACCAGTAGGGTAAGCAACAATGCCGAAGCCATTCCGCCTATCATCGGCGCGGCAATTCGCTGCATCACTTCAGAACCCGTTCCCTCGCCATACATAATTGGAATGAGGCCAATGATCACGGTAAGTACTGTCATCATCACAGGGCGAACACGCAGTCCTGCACCCTCACGAATCGCATCCGTTAAGTCTTCACTCTGAAGTGCTTGCTGGTTCTGCTCCACATCCAATTTTTTGTAGTGCCATGCTTGGTTTAGGTAGACCAACATGATGACGCCTATCTCAACAGCAACCCCGGCAAGCGCGATGAAGCCCACCCCCACCGCAATCGAGAAGTTGTAATTGAGGATATGCATCAGCCATAGGCCGCCAACCATCGCGAGTGGCAATGTCAGCATGATCATCATCACCTCACCGACACGGCGGAAGCTTAGATAGAGCAACAACATGATGATGGCGATGGTAATTGGCACAACGACACTTAAACGTTCTTTGGCGCGCTCCATGTATTCGTATTGACCAGACCATGCCAGTGAATATCCGGCAGGCAAGACGATTTGATCTGTAACGACTTTTTGCGCCTCTGCCACATAAGAACCAAGGTCGCGACCTTCGATGTCAACGAACACCCAGCCATTAGGACGCGCGTTCTCCGTCTTAATCATTGGTGGCCCATCTTCATAGCGAATATCCGCGACATCAGACAAAGCAATTCGCGCTCCATTAGGTGTCACTAACGGCAGGTTCTGCAGCTTAACGACAGAATCACGATAGCTTTGTGGGTAACGGACATTGATTGGGTAACGCTCTAGCCCCTCAACGGTTTCGCCCACGTTCATGCCACCAACCGCAGTCGAAATAACCTGTTGCACTTCTTTAATGCTCAAGCCATATCGTGCAGCAGAAAGACGTTTGATATCTATCGTGACATAGCGACCACCAGCCACACGTTCGGCATACACAGAAGCCGTACCGCTAACACCATTTAAGATAGGTTCGAGCTGAGAGCCAATGTCCTCTATAACACTCAGATCTGGCCCTGCTATTTTGATTCCGATTGGCGTTTTAATACCGGTCGCTAACATGTCGATCCGAGTCTTGATTGGCATAACCCATGCGTTAGTCAAACCGGGGAATTGAATCAGATCATCAAACTCTTTTCGTAGCGACCCAGTAGTGACACCGTCACGCCATTCATCTCTTGGTTTAAGCTGAATAACCGTTTCAATCATAGTCAGTGGTGCAGGATCGGTTGCTGTCTCTGCTCGACCAATTTTGCCCCACGTGGTTTCGACTTCTGGAATGGTTTTGATGAGTTTATTGGTTTGTTGCAACAACTCACGCGCTTTACCAATTGAAATACCCGGATACGTGGTTGGCATGTACATCAAATCTCCTTCGTCCAAAGGAGGGATGAACTCGCTGCCAAGTTTACTGGTTGGGTAATAAGCAGACGCCATTAAGCCAAGTGCGATAACAATCATCACCTTTGGATACTTTAGGCTGAGGTTCAGAAGCGGTTTATACATCGCCACTAGGCTGCGGTTTACTGGGTTTTTGTGTTCAGGTAGCACGTTGCCGCGAATGAAGTAACCCATTAGCACAGGCACAAGCGTGATAGCCAAACCTGCCGCTGCCGCCATCGCATACGTCTTGGTAAAGGCAAGTGGCGAGAACATCTTGCCCTCTTGGCCTTCTAACGCGAACACAGGCACAAAGCTCAAGGTAATGATAATCAGAGAGAAGAACAGCGGTGCGCCAACTTCTTCTGCTGCCTTACCAATCACCTGCCAACGGTTTTTGTCAGTAAGCGGAGTCCGTTCAATGTGTTTATGAACGTTCTCGATCATTACGATGGCACCATCCACCATGGCGCCAATCGCAATCGCGATCCCGCCAAGAGACATGATGTTGGCGTTAATACCCTGCCAATGCATCACAATGAATGCACCTAAGATACCAACAGGCAGACTTAGCGCGATAACCAGTGATGATCGGATATGGAACAAGAACAGCGCACACACCACGGCGACCACGATGAACTCTTCAGCCAGCTTCTTCCAAAGGTTTTCAACGGCTGAATCAATCAAAGTAGAACGGTCATAAGTCGTGACAATCTCGACACCATCAGGTAAGCCTGCTTGCAGTTCCGCAAGCTTGGATTTAACCGAATCGATCACTTCACTGGCATTTTCACCAAAGCGCATCACGATAACGCCGCCAACCGCTTCACCCTCACCGTTGAGCTCCGAGATACCACGACGCATTTGCGGGCCGAGGTTAATGTCAGCAATGTCACCTAATAGTAGCGGTGTACCTTTGTCTGTCACTTTTAACGGCAGAGATTGAATGTCTTCGATGCTTGTCAGGTAACCCGTCGTACGAACCATGTGCTCGGCTTCGGCAATCTCGACAACAGACGCTCCTGTTTCTTGATTACCATCTTGGATCGCCTTGTTGACCTGTTGAAGTGTTAGGTCATAAGCACGTAACTTGGCAGGATCAATCTGTACTTGATACTGCTTCACCATGCCGCCAACGGTCGCCACTTCAGACACACCTTCTACGGTTTGCAACTCATACTTCAAGAACCAATCTTGCAAACTACGAAGTTCCGCTAAGTCGTGCTGACCTGTTTTATCTTGCAACACGTAGCTGTAAACCCAGCCCACACCGGTTGCATCGGGTCCTAGTGTTGGCTTGGCACTCGATGGCAAGTTAGGTGCAACTTGGCTTAAGTACTCCAACACTCGTGAACGCGCCCAGTACATATCGGTATCGTCATTGAAGATGATATAGACATAGGAATCACCAAAGAACGAGTAGCCACGAACTGTTTCAGCACCCGGTACAGCTAACATGGCGGTGGTCAATGGATAGGTCACCTGATCCTCGACCACTTGTGGGGCTTGCCCCGGATAACTGGTTTTGATGATCACCTGAACATCTGACAAATCAGGAATGGCATCGACAGGTGTATTTTTAACGCTGTATAAGCCGCCAAATACGATGGCTACAGTAGCAACCAACACTAAGAAGCGGTTGCTAATAGACCAGCGAATGATTGCATTGATCATAGTTCGCCCTCACCCGTGCTATTCGTCGGTTCGAGAGATTTGAGCACATAATCAGAACCTTGCTTCGCCACTAGAAACCGAATGGTTTGACCCTCGGAAAACTCAGATAAATCAAGGTCATCACTGGCTTGGAAATTCATTTCACCCGCTTTCCAATTCCACTCAGGGACTGGCTGATGTTTTACGGTGATCATGCCAAAATCTGCCATCAACATAGTGATGTCACCCGTTACCCAAACTTCGCCAGCGATCTTGTGTTTGTTCACCTTGTAATCCACAACCTCGTACTGCCCTGACTCTGTCTTTCTCATCTCAAAGTCAATTGCCTTACCACGTTGCACGTCACTCATGTCCAAGCCTTCCACAAAGGTGAAATTCATCACCATGCCCGGCCAATCCCATTCTGGAACAGGCTGATGGTTAATCGTCACCATACGGCTGCCTTGCATAACATCGGAAATTTCACCGTTTGCCCATACGGTTTCCGCTTCTTCCTCAACACCATTGATGCGTGACAGATCAGCTGATTGGCTCGATTCAGAATCCAACATAAAGTGTGCAGAAGTGACAATACTCTCACCTTGCTCTAGCCCTTGAAGCACCTCTATTTTTTCGCCAGCTTCACGACCAACCTCAATACGAGCAGAGCGATACTTGCCAGAACCTTCTGACATCACCACTCGAGTCATACCACCGGAGTGAATCACCGAAGATCTTGGGATAGTAAGAACGGCTTCATCACTGATGGGTTTCAGCGCAATATTGGCAAACATATTTGGCTTAAGCTCGCCATTTGGGTTGGAGAACTTCAAACGAACGCGCAAGGTTCGAGTTTTTGGGTCAAGGATTGGGTAAACGTAATCGACATTACCCAACCACTCTTTGCCGGGAATGGCATCTAGCGTCATTTCGGCATTGCTGCCTGATGAGATCCAGTGTGCTTGGCGCTCAAACACCTCAGCATCAACCCATACCTCGCCTAATGGGCCAGCACTGATCACCGCTTGTGCAGGTGAAAGATAACCACCTTCTCGAATATTCAGGCTAGCGATGACACCATCCGCAGGCGCTTTGATTTCGATGGTTTGCGAGGCTTTCCCTTTACGAGCGATGGATCGTATCTGCGCTTTATCTACACCTAGGGTGACCAAGCGTTCAGTCGAGCCCTTGATCAAACCTTTACGACCCGTTTTATAAGCACTGATCAACTCTTCTTGTGCTTTAACAAGCTCTGGAGAATAGAGTGTGAAAAGTACATCACCTTTGTTTACCTTCTCACCCACTGCGTTGATGTAGAGCTTCTCAACCCAACCAGCTGCTCTTACGTTGGTTTGCCACAATGTACTTTCATCGAACGCCACATAACCCACGGTTTCAATGCGCGGTGATAGCGCTTCTCGTGTGACTTGTGCGGTTTTCACGCCAAGGTTATTTTCCACGGAAGAATCAATAAACACGGTTCCGGGCTTATCTTTAGCTCCGCCGTTCACATCGTCTGCATACACAGGGATAAGATCCATCCCCATTGGCGACTGGCCCGGCTTATCACGCTGATAATTTGGGTCCATCGGAGCTACCCAATACAAAGGCTCATCGCTGGCCTGTTTACTTACATCTGCGCCTGTACTCGTTGCCATTGCTGACATGTTATGTGTTGGATTAATTAGAAAATGGTTCACACCAAAACCCAATGCACCACCGACCAATAAAGCGATTGTTGCTACTTTTACTGTACTCATTGTCTATTCCCTTATTGATTGGCTGTGTGTTTAGTTGCGCTTGAGCTGAGTTGTGGTTGGTTTACTTGGTATTCAAACCCACTGACTAACGCCGCCAGTTTGCTGTTAACGATGTTGAGGTCGGTGATCAAACGTTGTTGCTCTAACTGAAGCGCCAGCTCATCGGTCGTTGCTAAAATGACATCGTTAAACTGGGCGGTATTGTTTTGATAGCCCCTCTCAACCGCGCTGATTCGGGCTGCGGTTTGAGGAAGCAAGGACGTTTGATAGCGATCTAATCGCTGGATCAGATTTGATCTGTCCACCAGCAATGCGTTCACTTGCGCGTTCATTTGGGAAAGTAAGGTGTCTTTTTGAGATTTGGCCGCACCAACTTGATACTGAGCAGCCGATAAGTTCTTATCTTGTCGGCTCCCTGTAAACAGCGGGATGTCGACTGTCAGATAAGCACTCACCAGATCAGAAGCAGGTTCACCCGCCATGTTATTGGCTTGACGGTGTGCATACATCACTTCCACCCCAAACTGCGGGGTATAAGCTTGCTCGGCTAACTCGACCTGAGTTTGATTGGAGGAAATACTGACATCGGAGATCTTAACCAAAGGATGGTCAGTCAGTAGCTGGTAGTGCTTGGTTGAATCGATATTGGTCGCTAATTTGCTTTCCAACAACGACCAATCGATTTGGTTAGTTGCATTCAGTGTGCCCTGAGAATCAAGAACCTGAGAGCCTAGCCAATCAGAACCCAACCATTCAGAAAGCTGAGAGATTAAGCGGCGCTGAACCTGCTTGTTTGCCTGAAGTTTCTCATCAAGCTTACTCACTTGAAGCTGAGCGTTAAGCAGATCTTGCGCTTCACTTTTACCAATCGAGTAATTGGTTTGTACATAGTTTTCAAGCTCAACCAACAAACGACGATTTTGACGAATCACCGACTCAGCCTTTTGCTGATAACCTAACTTAAGCCAAAGCTGCGTCATGCTATTCGCAACCGTCAATTCTCTTGCTTGCACCTGCAAAGCTAAAGCATCAGCCTGTTGGCCTGCCTTTTTTTGTTGAAGGTTAAGCGTATCGCCACGCTCAAACTGCTGCATCAACCCTACCGATATATTGGTCATCGGGTCTTCGTCGAATTGAAAACTATCGACAGGCAAACCGCCAAATCCAACTTTTAATTTAGGATCCATTAAGGTCGAGTTGGCAATGCCCGTTTCTCGCATCGCTTGAGACTGAGCAAAGTACTGTTTGCGATTTCCATCTTCGCTTAAAGCAATCTCAATCAGTGTATTGAGTTGCTGCGTCGAGCTTGCTTGGTCATGTGCTGAAATGTGTTGAGCATTTGAAGCTGACGCCGTGGTAGCCGCGAGCGTAGCACTTGAAAACAAGGCCATAGGCAAGGCAGCAGCAACCACTAAGCTCGTGTTCATGACAAACACAGAGGTTGTTGGTTTCATATTCACAATGAATGTCCATATCTAGCGCTAATTAGCGCATAAAAAAGAATGGCTTATCAGATTTATCTAACTGATATAGCTGTATTTTTAGATATAGATTTATGCGGAAGGTGGGCGTAGCAAAGATTGAGCGCGTGCGACTTTCTGGCCAATCGTGACCGATTGAAAACGAGCTAATGAAAAGGAAAGTTGATCAACGGCTTGAACAGCCTGAATTGGATAGGGACTTGCAGAACACATTGAGGCACAGCAATCGACACTCGAACAATGGTTACCCATCATCGAGCTACCGTCTTCGCTCATTGAAGACATATCGCATTGAGCCATCAAAGCATGGGCACTCATGTTAGAGTCTTCAGCGTGTACTTCTTCACTCATCACATGACACCCCGCCATTGAATCATTAACCGAAGTATCGCTGTGGTAACAAGCCGACTTGCTCGACCCCATTTCCATCATCATTACTTCAGTCATCAAGGCTGAGGAGCTTGAGGCATAGCTAGACATCAACATCGCAATGATGCTGAAAACAATAATCCAAGTTTTTCGGAATGTGTTTGTCATAGCTTACCTTTGAATTTACACCGCAACTATAAACGTTACCCTTAGGGTAAGGTCAATGCCATTGTGCCGATATTTGCCTGACCGTTGAAAAAGTATTCATCCTCTCTTTCATCAAAATGAGATAATTCTTCGACTTTGCAGTTTTTTCTTTAAAAATTATCCAATTAGCTAGCGAAACCTCTATCTGTGTATTTTACTTAAGATAGTGCAACCACGATTCACGGATGATAAAAATGGCTAACAAAAAAAACGTCGAAGCAAACAAGAAAAATACAGAAATCAAAAATAAGAAAAGTAACAAGCTAGAACAAAAGAAACCAACACAAAAAAAGAAGCGCAGACTGCATTCACATCTAAAAGTGAATATCCCACTTTTTCAGTCACTCATGATGATTTTGCCATCATTGGCTAAACACGCTGCTGCAGAAAGTATAGACAATGCCAGCGACGCTGCAGATCAAGTAACCGCAAATAACGTGACCGAAAAAGATGTCACCGATGACCATAGCAAGGCGGACTCATCAGCGGTTGCTCTCCAAGACGCTCAGGCGAGTGACAACGACGTAAACTCAACCTTAAGTGCAAGTCATGCCGCCCATGGTTCGAGCTCTAACTTGGTTCCTTCTCATCATTTGTCGACGCTTTCTCACCCGCAAGTCCATTACATTCCTTCGGTATCGATGCCGACTATCTCCTCAGGAAGTAACGGTCAGCCGACTAATTCAAATGCGCCGACGACACCCGCTTTACCCGTCACCTTTATGCCAGAAGTCATAAAAGGTACGTACGGAGAGCTTCATGTTGATGCAAATGGTCAATACACATTCGTATTGAATCCAAATTCTCCTCAATACATCCTGTTAAACCAGCACCAACCATGTACTGATCATTTTGCGTTACATCTATCTAATGGCTCGAGCATCATTGTTCAGATACCGGTAACAGGTAAGCAAGACACGCCAAATATTTCTGGAGACTTAACAGGTGTGGTAACAGAAGATCACAATATTGATTCACAAGGCTTGTTACATGCGAACGGCAAAATCGATGTCATAGACCCTGACCAAAATGAAAGTTCGGTTACGCCGGAAGTTATCTCAGGTAAATATGGTTCATTAACTATCGATGCTGATGGACATTGGCAGTATCAAGTTGATAACTCGCTCTCTAATGTTCAAGCTTTAACCGCAGCCACTTCACTGCATGAAAGTTTCACAATTCACACCAAAGATGGCACACCGCAAACGATCGATATGACAATAGGTGGCAACGATGACAATGCCGTAATTACGGGTGTGGATGCTGGCACGTTAACTGAAGATTTAACGACACAAGTTCAAGGGCAGCTTTCGGTAACGGACTCTGATCTTGGAGAAGATCATTTTCAGGCATCACAAGTAACTAGCAATTTCGGTACGCTAAGCATCACCAAAGACGGTGCGTGGACATACAATTTAGACAACAATAACCCAGTAGTTCAAAGACTTGGCCAAGGTTCAACTGCGACAGACATCGTCACTGTTCACTCTGCCGACGGTACACCTCACAACGTAACTATCAACGTGAGAGGCACTAATGATAATCCAGTAGTAAGCAGTCAATCTCCACACCTCCCCTCAAAGGCAAATATTAGTGCACCTCCTTCGGGACTGGGGAAAACCATATATGAGGATGTAAATGTGCAAAATGGCCATTTACATACCGGCGGTCAATTACATGTTGATGATAAAGACTTCAACGAATCAACATTTTTGCCTGAGAATCTACATGGGGCTTATGGCGAATTAAAACTTACGAGTCAAGGCACTTGGTCTTACATTGCTAACAATAACAATCCGAATATAGAACAACTGAATAATGGCGACACGCTAACCGAGCGCTTTAAAATACATACAAAAGATGGATCGGTATTTGAACTTAATGTTTATATCAATGGCACCAACGATAAAGCGACGGTCAGTACAGCAACGGTCAGTATAGATGAAACCGACAGAGCGGTAACGGCTTCAGGTACGCTAACCAGTACTGACGTGGATAACCCAGACAATACCTTCACGCCAGGTTCCATTGCAGGCACAAATGGCGACCTCACCATTGATGTCAATGGTCATTGGGCGTTCACCGCCAACAGCGCGTTTAATAAATTGAACGTCGGCGATAAA
>NZ_JBFRLG010000062.1:11197-11613 GCF_041469785.1 Vibrio sp. 10N.286.48.F5
GATAAAGTCGAAGAAACCTTCACGGTGTCATCCATCGATGGCACACCGTCGACCATAAAAGTGACGATCAATGGCACCAATGATAAAGCTACTGTCAGCAGTGCGACCGTCGCCATCGATGAAACCGACAAAGCGGTAACGACATCAGGAACATTGAACAGTACCGACGTAGATAATCCAGATAATGCATTCACACCGGATTCAATTACTGGCACCAACGGTGACCTGACTATTGATGCCAATGGTCATTGGTCGTTCACCGCCAACAGTGCGTTTAACCAATTAAACGTCGGCGATAAAGTTGAAGAAACCTTCACGGTGTCGTCTATTGATGGCACAACGTCAACGGTCAAAGTGACGATTAACGGCACTAACGACGCCGCTACTGTCAGTAGCACGACCGTTGCCATCGATGA
>NZ_JBFRLG010000063.1:0-2050 GCF_041469785.1 Vibrio sp. 10N.286.48.F5
GTTGATGCGCCAGTGTGTGTTGTACCACCATGCGCGTCTTTCACATCGTAGGTGAAGTGGACGCTGCCGTTGTAATTGTGGCTTGGAGTGAAGGTGAAGGTTCCATCGTGATTGTCTTGAATCGAGCCATGGTCAGCATGCAAATTAGCGATAGTGAGCTTACCTGCATCGTTGGCGTCTACGTCAACAGTATTAGCGATTAGCTCGGTTGCTGTGATGGTTTGAGCAAGATCTTCTTTACCGCTGTTCAGTTGCACTTCACCAGAACAATACGGACGGTCGTTATCGCCATGAACGGTGACAACAATATCGTGAGTGGTGCCATCAGCCGATTTGACGGTGACAGTATCCGTTATCGATTCACCTTGGCCGAGGTGATCAATCTTTCTACCTGTTGCGTCTTGGCCTATGGAAGCGTAGTAGCTCCAATCTCCGTTACTCTGAAGTATGACACGACCATGAGTGCCGTAATAAACGCCGGTTTGGGCATGGCTTTCACCGGAGTCTGGATCAACAATGTTCAGGTGACCATCAGTGTGTATTTCGTCGTTCCATAATTTGCCGATGTTTCCATGCATATGATCTGGTGAGCGATCATCGACGTAGCCACCAGACATTGTACCATCTGGTGCTGTATAGGTATGCCCTTCATGAACATCTCCAGTATAGACACCGCCGATAACGGCAGAATTATTAACCCCTGTAATCGTTATTGAGAGGTTTTGAGTGCTGCTCGCATTATGCTCGTCTGTGACTGTTACTGGAACAGTCAATGTCTTCGTGACACCTGATGCTAACGATTGATAGCTAGAGTGAGCAGGATCGAAGCTATAACTGCCGTCCGGATTAACCACCAAGCCATCAATCTGCGGTGCGCTGTAAGTCAAGGCCGCACCGGTATCAATATCTTGGCCAACCATTTGTCCATTTAGAACGCTTCCACCTTCAGTCACTGAGTGGGACTGAGCATTGATGGTTGGGGCATCGTTGGTACCATGAACCGTTAGCTCTATCGTGTGTGTTGTACCATCTGCTGAGCGTATAATGGCTGAATCGTGTTTAACTTCGCCTTGCGCTAAGTTCTGTATATTGCGGTTGTCGAGGGTATAGGTGTAGTGACCGTCGCGCATGAGCAGTATGTGCCCACCCAGTTTGGTGTCGTAGCCAATACCTTGATAGGTTTGTGAGCCTATATTCGGATCAAACTGTGCCTCTCCCTTATCAGGGTCTTGGATGTTTAATCTGCCGTCGTAATGCAGTTGGTAGTGGGTATCTATATAGCCGCGATCTTCAGTTACTCCCCGTAAGTCTGCATTGGCTTGTGCGTCGGTAATAATCGCGTTATCTGGAGTTGCGATAAGATCAAACTTAGCTTGAGTGCTGACGCTGCCCCCATGGCCGTCAACCACATCATAGGTGAGTCGAATCTCACCATTGAAATCTTTATCTGGCGTGAAGGTATAAGTGCCATCTTTATTATCAGTCAGGCTACCGTGTGTCGCTTGCAAATTTGTCACGTGCAATACATCGCTACTATCCACATCGCTTGCATGTGTTAGCAAGTCAGAAGCCTTGATGGTTACGGGTTGATCCTCTTTACCCGCAGGAAGCTGAGTCCACGCACTGACAATTGGTTTGTCGTTGCTGCCTTGCACATCGATAACGACTTTATGAGGGACTGTCGCTCCTGTTGAATCGGTAGCGGTGATCCAGAATGATTCAGACTGATGTTCACCAGCCGCGAGTTTATCCGCGGCACCGCCGGTTGAATTGTCTAGCTGATAGTGCCAATGACCATGCTGATCAATCGACAGCGTTCCCCATTGACCTTGGGGTTGATTGATTGCCCACGTAACGGTGTCGGACTTATCTATATCAGTCGCGATTAAGCTCCCTGTCGCATCGGGGTTTCCTGCCGTGTTCAAGCCCTGTTCGATCACCGCGCCACTTGAGGTACCTGAGATAGTAGGGCGGTCATTGGTGCCATTAATCGTCACTTTGATGGCCGACGGTGTGCCATCAACGGAAGAGACGGTAAAGGTTTCTTCGA
>NZ_JBFRLG010000063.1:2792-3044 GCF_041469785.1 Vibrio sp. 10N.286.48.F5
TTTATCGCCGACGTTCAATTGATTAAACGCACTGTTGGCGGTGAATGTCCATTGGCCATTAGCACCAATGGTGAGGTTGCCGTTGGTGCCAGTAATCGAATCCGGTGTGAATGCGTTATCTGGATTATCCACGTCGGTACTGGTGAGAGCTCCTGATGTCGTTACCGCTTTGTCAGTTTCATCGATAGCGACGGTCGCACTGCTGACAGTAGCGGTGTCGTTAGTACCGTTGATTGTCACCTTGATAGTGGA
>NZ_JBFRLG010000063.1:3882-4155 GCF_041469785.1 Vibrio sp. 10N.286.48.F5
CCTGAAATAGAATCCGGTGTGAATGCATTATCTGGATTATCCACGTCAGTACTGGTCAACGTTCCTGATGTCGTTACCGCTTTATCAGTCTCATCCACACTGACTGTTGCGGTACTGACTGTCGCTGCATCGTTAGTGCCATTAATCGTCACCTTGATGGTCGACGGTGTGCCATCAATAGACGAGACAGTGAAAGTCTCTTCGACTTTATCGCCGACGTTTAATTGGTTAAACGCACTGTTCGCGGTGAACGACCAATGACCATTGGCATCA
>NZ_JBFRLG010000064.1:0-344 GCF_041469785.1 Vibrio sp. 10N.286.48.F5
TCTTCAATTTAAGATTTTGTCGGCTCAATGAATACTGACTTCAAAACTACAAAAAGTAATTCTAAAGCTATTATCTTTCCAACAGAAAGATAATGAATTGACTGTGCCAAATACCTTCTTTCTACAAGAGAAAGTAGTTATTCGTATTGGTCACTCAGTTCATTGAAACCAAATTTGATTCCGAGGAATCTGTTTTACTTCTCTTTAAAAAAGGGAAGATAAAACGTTTTGATATTCATCAACGAGTGCCCACACAGATTGATAGGTTTAAATTGTTAAAGAGCTTGTTCTCTAAAAAGAGAACGCTTTCAGTGCCTTAGCACTTAAGCAGGACGCGTATAATA
>NZ_JBFRLG010000065.1:0-293 GCF_041469785.1 Vibrio sp. 10N.286.48.F5
GAATACTGACTTCAAAACTACAAAAAGTAATTCTAAAGCTATTACCATTCCAACAGAATGATAATGAATTGACTGTGCCGATAATAAATTATCGATTGGTCACTCAGTTCATTGAAATCAATGTGATTCCTAAGAATCAATTTTTGATATTCATCAACGAGTGCCCACACAGATTGATAGGTTTAAATTGTTAAAGAGCTTTTCCTTTTTGAGCTTCGCTCAAATCGGACGGCCATTTTAGCGATTTAAGTTTTAGTGTCAACCACTATTTTCAAAACTTTTTTCAAGCGCTT
>NZ_JBFRLG010000066.1:0-1177 GCF_041469785.1 Vibrio sp. 10N.286.48.F5
AAGATTTTAGCTACAACACCAGCACCAACTGTACGGCCACCTTCGCGGATTGCGAAACGTAGACCTTCGTCCATTGCGATTGGAGCGATTAGCTCAACAGTCATTTGAACGTTGTCACCTGGCATTACCATTTCTACGCCTTCTGGTAGAGTGATGTCGCCTGTTACGTCAGTTGTACGGAAGTAGAACTGTGGACGGTAACCTTTGAAGAAAGGAGTGTGACGGCCGCCTTCGTCTTTAGAAAGTACGTATACTTCAGACTCAAACTTAGTGTGTGGGTTGATAGAACCTTTCGCAGAAAGTACTTGACCACGTTCAACGTCATCACGCTTAGTACCACGTAGAAGTGCACCAACGTTCTCACCTGCACGACCTTCGTCAAGCAGTTTACGGAACATTTCAACACCAGTACAAGTAGTAAGAGTAGTCTCTTTGATACCAACGATTTCTACTTCGTCACCTACACGTAGGATACCGCGCTCGATACGACCAGTTACAACAGTACCACGACCTTGAATTGAGAATACATCTTCAATTGGTAGTAGGAACGGTTGGTCAACTGCACGCTCTGGCTCAGGAATGTAAGAATCTAGTGCTTCTGCAAGCTCAACGATCTTGTCTTCCCACTGCTTCTCGCCGTTTAGTGCGCCAAGTGCAGAACCTTGGATAACTGGTAGGTCATCACCTGGGAAGTCGTATTCAGAAAGAAGTTCACGAACTTCCATCTCAACTAGCTCAAGTAGCTCTTCGTCATCTACCATGTCACATTTGTTCATGAATACGATGATGTAAGGGATACCAACTTGACGACCAAGTAGGATGTGCTCACGAGTTTGAGGCATAGGGCCGTCAGTCGCAGCAACAACTAGGATACCGCCGTCCATTTGTGCAGCACCAGTGATCATGTTTTTAACATAATCCGCGTGTCCTGGACAGTCTACGTGTGCGTAGTGACGTGCTGGAGTGTCGTACTCAACGTGAGAAGTTGCGATTGTGATACCGCGCTCACGCTCTTCTGGAGCGTTATCGATAGATGCGAAATCTTTAGCAACACCGCCGTATACTTTTGCAAGAGTAGTACAGATAGCAGCAGTTAGAGTTGTTTTACCGTGGTCAACGTGGCCGATAGTACCAACGTTTACGTGCGGTTTCGTACGTTCAAATTTTTCTTTAGACA
>NZ_JBFRLG010000067.1:0-244 GCF_041469785.1 Vibrio sp. 10N.286.48.F5
TTGATTAGGTTTAGAAAAGTAAAGAGATGAAGAACTCCCAAGTTCTTCGAAGTTTGTTTCTACTTTTAAAGTAGAGATGAATTGCAGTGTCCCGTTCGTCTAGAGGCCTAGGACACCGCCCTTTCACGGCGGTAACAGGGGTTCGACTCCCCTACGGGATACCATTGGGTCGTTAGCTCAGTTGGTAGAGCAGTTGACTTTTAATCAATTGGTCGCAGGTTCGAATCCTGCACGACCCACCATT
>NZ_JBFRLG010000068.1:0-737 GCF_041469785.1 Vibrio sp. 10N.286.48.F5
CGAAGATAGTCACGATGAGTACCCACACAGATTGATTAGGTTTAGAAAAGTAAAGAGATGAAGAACTCCCAAGTTCTTCGAAATTTGTTTCTACTTTTAAAGTAGAGATAAATTGCAGTGTCCCGTTCGTCTAGAGGCCTAGGACACCGCCCTTTCACGGCGGTAACAGGGGTTCGACTCCCCTACGGGATACCACTTCCTTCAAGAAGTAAAAAGGGTCGTTAGCTCAGTTGGTAGAGCAGTTGACTTTTAATCAATTGGTCGCAGGTTCGAATCCTGCACGACCCACCATTTCCTCCCAAGGAAATAAAATTTGGGGCGATTAGCTCAGTTGGGAGAGCACCTGCCTTACAAGCAGGGGGTCACTGGTTCGAGCCCGGTATCGCCCACCATTTCCTCCCAAGGAAATAAAAATATGGGGCTATAGCTCAGCTGGGAGAGCGCCTGCCTTGCACGCAGGAGGTCTGCGGTTCGATCCCGCATAGCTCCACCATTCTTTCTCCATGAAGGAATCAAAACTATCATGGGCGATTAGCTCAGTTGGGAGAGCACCTGCCTTACAAGCAGGGGGTCACTGGTTCGAGCCCGGTATCGCCCACCATCTTTAAGCACACTTTTCTTAGTAATAGAAAACTGAGTGTATTTAAAAATGGTTTTGAAAGTTTAATGCTTTAAAAACTCTTGCTCTTTAACAATTTGGAAAGCTGACTGATTGATTTACTTACGAGTAATTCAAT
>NZ_JBFRLG010000069.1:0-3423 GCF_041469785.1 Vibrio sp. 10N.286.48.F5
ACGATTGATTAGGGCTTGGTTATATTGTTTCCAGTTAGTTGTTCTGTAGCGAGGCTTTGGCATTGCTCTAAGTATGTGAGTGAACTTAGATGATCTGATCGTAGCTTTAAGCATTAGTTCCCTGATTTAGGAAACAAAGCCCCAGAAACAACATCACCAACGGCTACTGGTGCACCATTTACATTAATCTCAACAGCTTGAGATGGGTTTGCCACACCGTCAAAAGCTACTGATGCATCAACTAGAGTCCAGTTAGCTGAAGCTAATGCACCAACAACAGGAGTAACAGCATCACCATCATTTAAGTGAGACTCAAGTACGATAGTATCTGATTCAAACACACCGTCTGTGCTTGGAGTGATAGTACCGTTAAGCGCTGTTGTATCACCTCCTAGGCCAGTGATGATAAGTGCATCTGATGCGTTAGTTACTGGAACAGTGCCACTCCATACAACAGTAGCATTTGAAGATGCGTTAGCACCTGCACTTACTGCCATACCCATAAGAAGAACTGATGCTAGTGCGCTTTTTTTGAAGTTAAACATTTTACTTTCCTTTAAAGATTAAATATTTCATAAATTAGTAATCCCGCTCCTGCGTTTAAATTTGTTAACGCTCATCGGTGACAGGACGAAATAAATTATGCGGAACACTGGAAAAGAAATATTGGGCATTTGAAAATTCCATTTGCCGAAAATGCCGATTCGATAAAACCATCAACAGTAAAGCTAGTAATACCTACCTTCGTTTTATCTACATCTATAATAAAAACCTGCCCGATAAGCTATAGTTTAAATTCTAATAAAAGAAGATTGAATTACATAAGCAATCGAACAATACTTACCATAATAGAGATTATCGAGGACAAAGAATGCCGCTCACGTTTGCACACTTCTTAGAACAAGCCAGAAAGGAGCGAGGTTTAACACAGCAGGAGATGCTTGAGTTACTGCTTGAGGCCGACCCGACATTGTCTAAGCTCGACCTCAGGGCAAGATTACGAAGCCCCTTGCCCTGCAAGGACTTGCGAAAGGTAAGCGTTATTGCGGTTCGCTTTTTTCTGCTTTCTTTTGATCCCTGCTTTGAAGCTGATTTCTTCCGTCAGCAGATTTAAAGCTATATGTCTTATAACTGCTAAATTCTCACCGGCTTGCTCTCGACGTATCCGACATTCATCTTCTTTAAAACCAACGTCTAATCGCCAGTGCATCTGATTTTCAATGCTCCAATGTGCTCGCGTGCTCTCTAGTAAAGCTTTAGCCGTTAGTTTTGCTGAGCTTATGTAGTGCTTGATTTGCATTGTTTCTGCTGGCTTATCACCTTCTTGACGAATTGAAACGACCATACCAATTGTGGAGAGTTCAGCCCAATCAAACGCTATATAGCCTAAGAAATCTGTATTGTGAACAACCATACTCAAACGCGTTTCTGTACGACCATGCCCTTTCTCTTGAGTGACGTATTTATCACCTTCAAAACTATTAATCATACTAGAATTAAACACTTGGCTAATCGCTTGCTCCAATCGTTTTTGATTACCTTTTACCGCTAAGAGATAATCTGCATCTTGAGCGACTATCTTTTCAGCTATATCCTTCTGGCATCCCATAGCATCAATAGTCACTAAACAATCTCGCAAGGAAAGCATTTCAAGCAGTTCAGGGATCGCTTTTATTTCATTGCTTTTATCCGCAGTCTTCACTTGTCCTAGTACAACTTGGTTTGCTGCACTAAAGGCACTAACCATATGGATTGCACCACAACGCTTGTCTTTGTTGTATGTGCCTCTGAGAGTTTTGCCGTCGATAGCAATCACTTCACCCTCTGTCGTCTCATGACAGTCTTTCATCCACGCAGTAAAGCATCGTTGCAGTTGCTTGGCGGAAATAAGATTGATAACTCGGGCAATGGTATCGTGTACTGGTATGCCTTGTTTGAAATCACCATACTGCCTAAGCCATTCCAAGTTATCTTCACCAAAATCTTCAATATCCTCCCAACCTTCAGCACCAGCAATCACTGCTGCAATTGTTAAGAAGATAATGTCGGTTAGCGTGTGCTCTATTTTCCAAGCTTGGCGAGGGTCTCGAATAACTGAAATATGGTCCAAAAGGCTTAATCCATTCATTATGGCTAAATATCTGCTGTTAAAAAACAGTATATGATCACACCTAAATCTGATCATCAAATCGATCTTGAATGGGCGTTGTTGCCTAAATCAATTGAACCTTTTTCGAGTCCTGCGATCTGATCCTTTATGATGGTTAGAGCGGTGACAACATGGGTAAGGCGAAAAAGAAGATAACTAACTGGGCGGAGTACAATAAGGCTTTGTGCAAACGGGGCTCGGTTACGTTCTGGATAGATGATACAGCCGTAGATGCATGGCGATGCAAAACTCATCATGGTAAGCGTGGGAGAGGCTTTCAGTACTCTGATACAGCGATTGAAACCGCCTTGATGATTAAGGGCATCTTCTCTCTTCCTTTACGTGCTCTTCAAGGCTTTATCGACTCTATCTTTGAGCTATTAGATGTTCCACTAACGTCCCCTGACTACACCTGTATCAGTAAACGCTCGAAGACAGTTCAGGTCAAATATCGCAATAAATCCAAAGGAGCTATTCGCCATATAGCCATTGACTCGACTGGTCTCAAAGTTTTTGGCGAGGGTGAATGGAAAGTGAAAAAGCACGGCGCCGAAAAACGCAGAACTTGGCGTAAACTGCACTTAGCTGTTGATGTAGAAACTCATGAGGCCATTAGTGCAGAAGTCAGTCTTGTAAGTGTTGGCGATAACGAAGTGCTGCCAACATTACTCAACCCTTTACGTAGAAAGATCCATACAGTATCTGCTGATGGAGCATATGACACAAAAAGTTGCCATGAGACTCTGAAAAATAAGGGCTGTACTCCGTTGATACCACCTCGAAAGAATGCGGCTCTTTGGGAAGATGGGCATCCCAGAAATGAAGCTGTAGAGGCTCTTAAAAACGGAACAATAACGGAGTGGAAATCTGAGTCTGGTTACCACTATCGCTCAATATCTGAGACCGCAATGTCTCGATATAAAGGACTAACCAGCGGTAAATTGAGCTTGAGATGTTACAACGCTCAAGTGGGAGATATCATGGCGAATGTCAAAGCTATAAACAAAGTCATAGGACTAGGTATGCCTGTTAGAAGCTAACGATTAGTCAAATATGGCGTCGTTGAACCTCAAGCTGATTTGATCATATATGGACACTTCCTATTGGCAAGTAGTAAATCTGAAAGTTTTAGGTAAAAGATTGCAGACATATATCCGAGTTCAAGGACTCTTAATGATTTCCGCTGAGCATGCTCTTATCAACAACACGAACTTGAAAGTCCTAAGATCAAATCAGAGTTCCATACTCACGGTCTTATACCAATTAAAGTAAAA
>NZ_JBFRLG010000070.1:0-265 GCF_041469785.1 Vibrio sp. 10N.286.48.F5
ACGTTTACGTTTACCCCAGAGAAAGACTATAACGGCGATGTACACTTCAGCTATGACGTTAAGGATGCACACAGTGGTGTGACCCACACCGGCGCAACCACCAACTTAGCTGCGGTTAACGACAACCCTGATGTGACGCCTTTAACAGACAGTGTCAGTGAGGGGGCCGATAATCATCACACCCTCAATCTGCTAGTAGGTGCCACAGATAAAGACGGCGACGCTTTAACTATCAGTCACCTTGAATATGCCATCGATGGTCAAC
>NZ_JBFRLG010000071.1:0-3228 GCF_041469785.1 Vibrio sp. 10N.286.48.F5
ATTTTCATTTATTAATCCCAAAAATAACTGTCTGTTTTATATCCATTAGACAAAGAAAGGAAAAAAACATTATGACGCTTGTTTTTATATAAATCAGAGTTAAAGTCTCAAAAATAAGACAACGTAAATTGAAAAATAAGCATTTAGTTTAGTAGGAATGGATTTTTATAAGTACTCGATGATTAATGGGTAAAGTCAGGCTGGATTAAGCGAGTACAAATGAATATTGTGGCCGAGATAGAACCAGCGAAACTAGCCTTCACGCTAATGGATACATAAGTCATGATTATAAACATTTAGTATAATCAGAAGCATCGTTATTCTCTTACTCTAACCCTATATCTTCTTTCATTCTACGACTCAGCTGTTCTGCACATAAAACCTTATTCTGTTTCGCCTTAGCCTTACCTCCTTTGATCTTATTATTTTTAAACAACTTAGTCCCATAAAATCTTGTCCAACGGATTAATGCTTCCATAATTACTCTCTTGTATTTGCCATCGTTCTGTCGTTATTATGAAAACAACCTGTTCGATAAGCGAACAACCATTTCTAACAAGAACTATAAGAAGACGTTATGGATAATAGACTACGCCACCTTTCCTGACTTCGTTACTTCGAAGTCGCAGCTCGCTTGAGTAGCTACAGCAAGGCAGCAGAAGAGCTCTTTGTTAGCCAAGCTGCTGTCAGCCAAAAGATCCGTCAGTTAGAGGAACAACTAGAGTGCAAGCTGTTCATTAGGAAAGGGCGTGAAATGGCATTGACTAAAGAGGGTCGGACTCTCTTCCAACATGTGTCAGATGGATTTAAAGAGCTTGTTGTCGGGTTGAACAAGATCCAGTCTGAACCCTTACAAGGCGTTATCGTGGTTCGAAGTCTGCCATCTTTTGCATCGCGTTGGCTATTACCTCGGTTGTGGAAGTTTTCAGTCAAACACCCCGAAATACCAATCAAACTCCTCACCGAGAATGATACTCCTAAACTAAAATATGATGAGATTGACGTCGCGATTCTTCAAGGTGAGGATCTCCCTGTTGAGCAAGGTCTATCGCTTGAAGTCCTAATCAATGAACCTTTATATCC
Source organism: Vibrio sp. 10N.286.48.F5 (assembly GCF_041469785.1). Taxonomy (NCBI): domain Bacteria; kingdom Pseudomonadati; phylum Pseudomonadota; class Gammaproteobacteria; order Vibrionales; family Vibrionaceae; genus Vibrio; species Vibrio sp. 10N.286.48.F5. The sequence goes on from NZ_JBFRLG010000071.1 coordinate 1,084, forward strand.
CTTTTGCTCACCTGCTCTTGCTAACTCTTTGAAGTTTTCGTCACCAGAACAGCTTCTAAAGTGTTGGCTGATCCAATTTAAAGGGGGGCACTATCTTTGGGAGGAGTGGTTCAAACGAGTAAATGTTCCAATCAAAAGTAGTACTGTCCAATGGGTAGAAGTAGGCACATTTGATATGGGTCTAACCACAGTCATGGCGGGTCACGGGGTTTGCCTAGCTACAGACAGCTTGGCTGGTGACTTCATCGAACGCGGCTTACTAGTGAAACCCTTTGATATAGGCATGACACCTGGGGTTCAAGTTAACTTATGTTTTGACCCTAGCTCGCCGAGGAAAGAACGTATTGAGGCATTTACTGAGTGGTTGCATGAAGAAGTGTCTGAAATATCTAAGAGCTAACTTTAGCTTTGGCTTTGGCTTTGGCTTTGGCTTTGGCTTTGCAAAGATAACTCAGCATTACTTATCACACTCCGCGTTCACGTAACTCCTTTTATATAGATAGAGTTACGTGCGTGAAGTTTATTTACTCCCAAAAAGATTTTTTCATCTCTTCATTAGCCTGCTCTCGGGTAATACCAACATCTTCAAGTAAATGATCCGATAGCTCTGCTAGGTGTTTTCTCGTCCTACGATTCTGAAGATAAATCCTAAATTTAGAATAGAATTTCTTACCTGATAATGATGATAAGAATGAATGATGAGTATTTGATGTCGTTGTTATCGTGTTCATAATCGCTCTCCTATTGACGCTTTGCTTTATTATGGTCAATAATCGACCAGTAACGCATTAGCGACAAACGATAGATACTGGTACTCAGTTAAGGAAAACTAATGTGAGAGAGCGAACGCCACCATTCCAAGGGATCTACTATTTTTATACTGCGGCTGAAACTGGCAGTTTCAAGCTCGCAGCAGAAAAGCTATTTGTCACGGCAGCAGCAGTCAGCCAACAAATTCGCCAACTTGAAGAATGGTTAGGCGCAGACCTGTTTATTCGCCAGCACCGAAAAATAGTATTAACTCATGAAGGTGAAGTGCTCTATCTACAAGCGAAGAAAGGCTTTGCTCATATTCAAGATGGAGTAAGACGAATAAACCAAGACCCCAACCCCACTCAGTTATCGATTTCGACCGTACCCTCTTTTGCACAACATTGGTTAGTGCCTAGAATTGGCGACTTCCGCGACCGTCACCCAGATTTATCTATGTTAATAGAACCGACCAACAAACTGGTTACCTTTGAAGACTCAGCTGTCGATGTCTGTGTTCGATATGGTCATGGTAACTACCCAAATATTGAATCACGTTGGTTAATGGACGAAGTTGTTTACCCTGTCTGTCATCCTATCTATAAAGAAAAATATGGAATCTATGACATCAGCGATCTGCATAAAGCAGAGTTAATTGAAGACCGTTGGCCTGATATGGATTGGAATCTATGGTTAGACGTTGCTGGGGCGAAGGCAGGACGTTCATCATTGCAATTTGACGGCTCACATTTTGTTTTAGAGGGTGCATTATCCGTTCAGGGCGTTGCCTTGGTTAAGCACAGCTTGGTTTATCGCTATTTGCAGGAAAAGAAACTCGTCCGAATCGGTAATATCGCGCTGAAGCCTAAATACAATTACTTTTTATGCGCGCCTCCAGGTTACTTCCATCGAGAAAAGATAAAACGCTTCGAAGAATGGATGCAGACTCAAGTTAAATTGTTTGGTGATACAGGTAGAGAAGAGCTTTCGATTATCCACACCGATTACGAACTCAAATGGTCGGATAATTCATAAAGCGAAACTGGTATACTTAGCTCAAATAAATGGCGAGAACATCTCATGACACAAGACAATAATCCACTTCACGGTATCACTCTACAGAAGCTACTGACTGAATTAGTTGAACATTACGGTTGGGAAGAGTTGAGTTACATGGTGAACATCAACTGCTTTAAAAAAGACCCGAGCATTAAATCGAGCTTAAAATTTTTGCGTAAAACAGATTGGGCTCGTACCAAGGTAGAGCAGATTTACATCGACTTAAAGCGTTAATCTCTCCCTACTTTATCTGTCCCGTGTTGATTAAATACGGGACAACCCCTGTGTCTACTTTTTAGGGGCCATATCAATATCACATCTCGCATCTCGCATCTC
>NZ_JBFRLG010000072.1:0-221 GCF_041469785.1 Vibrio sp. 10N.286.48.F5
TCCTTATACGAAGATATCTTCGATGAGTACCCACACAGATTGATATGTTTAAACAGTTAAGAGTAACCTATGTCCCGTTCGTCTAGAGGCCTAGGACACCGCCCTTTCACGGCGGTAACAGGGGTTCGACTCCCCTACGGGATACCATCTTTAAGCACATTTACTTAAGTGTTTTTAAAAATGGTTCATTTTATTGAATCAAGCTCTTTAACAATTTGGAA
>NZ_JBFRLG010000073.1:0-330 GCF_041469785.1 Vibrio sp. 10N.286.48.F5
AATTTGATTGAATTACTCGTGAGTAATCAATCAGTCAGCTTTCCAAATTGTTAAAGAGCTTGATTCAATAAATTGAACCATTTTTAAAGACTCTCGTAAGACTTTTTGTCGAACAAGAACGCTTAAAGATGGTGGAGCTATGCGGGATCGAACCGCAGACCTCCTGCGTGCAAGGCAGGCGCTCTCCCAGCTGAGCTATAGCCCCATCTAGGTCGATATTGGTGGGTCTGAGTGGACTTGAACCACCGACCTCCCGCTTATCAGGCGAGCGCTCTAACCAGCTGAGCTACAGACCCAATATCGTCTCTTAACTTTTCTAAACCTAATCAA
>NZ_JBFRLG010000074.1:0-10196 GCF_041469785.1 Vibrio sp. 10N.286.48.F5
CGATTGATTAGGGCTTGGTTATATTGTTTCCAGTTAGTTGTTCTGTAGCGAGGCTTTGGCATTGCTCTAAGTATGTGAGTGAACTTAGATGATCTGATCGTAGCTTTAAGCATTAGTTCCCTGATTTAGGAAACAAAGCCTTGTTGCTGACTAAGCTTGAGTTTTGTTTCAATATCCATATTAATCCTTACTGAGTTTAGAAAATAAACCGCTACCCTCTATAAAAAGAAAAAACGGCCCTGCGGGCCGCAAACTCTGAACGTTGAACCCTAAGAACCTGATACGCACGAGACGTAGAACAGATTGGATGGGCCGCTGCTGCTGACGGTGCCAGAGCGGAGGTTCACGCGGTAGTAGACGGAACCACTAGCCGTCGACGACCAGTAGAAGCTGCTGGTCGCCCAACCCTTCGCGGTGTACATGTGACCAAAGTTATTAGAAAGACTCATCAACTCATCCATATTTGCTAAAGCCCAATCATCTCTCCCGTTAAGCTCAAGTGTATTATAATGTTCACAAAGGCTATGTGCTTCAGTAAAACTAAACATTGCAAACGATCCTGAAGGACCATCATCAGGGCTAATTTCAACATGACTACCGTTGTAATTACTATAGCCAACAGCGTTTAAAAAGCTCTCACTTGGAGTACCGGTAAACAACTTTCCATCGCTTTCCGCAATTTTAACACAGGCACCCGCGGCGTTTTGTTGATCATCATCCCCAACTTGGCCACCACACAATAAGGCATGAAAGGTAACTTGGCTAATCGCATTAGTCTGTGTATTGGTTGTTGTGGTGTAAGATGACGCCACATCAAAGGTCATGGTCGTTGTTGGGGTTTGATAGTTTGTATCCCACTTTACCCGCACTTTTTGCTCACCTGATTCATCGGTTTGAGTCGTTTCCGCTTCAAGGATAGGAGTAACCATTTCTGCGGTGTCTGGGTGCTGTTCTGTACTTACCACTGAAATGACTGAGTAACCTTCTACTGGGTTGCTATTTTGATCGGTCAAGGTCGCAGTAACCTGGCCACCTTCCACTGACGTATAAGGTACCGTGTCAATCGTTGCTTCTGATGACACTGCAGCCGTCTTTTCATCACCAATAAACTTAACTTCATAGTCTTGAGTAATGCCACCCACATCAAGGGTTAATGTGACGGTTTCCGCTTTTAAACTGGTTAAGCGAAACTCGGCAATACCATAGCTGTCTGTGGTAACGTTATCGCTGTCCAATGTCACATTTGGGCTAGAGACAGAAGCCGTCACAAGGGTATCTGGTCTTACTTCTTGACCGAGTTTTAACTCAACAAATACAGAACCAACATCAACTCCATCCGCGACAACTTCCGTGCTTGAGGTAGGCAATACAGTAATTAAACCTTGCTTAACACATGTCACATAATAAGCCGATGTTGGATCGACATCGCCTGTAAGGGTGCTGCCATCTTTAAGATCCACCCACTTAACCAGATCTGCTCCGTCATCATAAGCGAGGTATTGCGCTTTAACAGGCCAGTTATGTAACGCCTGAACATCGGTATCAGTGGCCATCAGCTTAAGTTGATCAAACGTCGGCACTGAACCACCGATGGTGTCGCAGTATGCTACGGCCGACGGATAACGAAAACCAGCCATATCAATCGCTGGGCTGTAGCCATCATCGTTCAGTTTTATATCATAAGGCGAGCCTTGCCCGGCTGCATCAAGTGCGGTGGGTGGTCCAATATAGAGATCCAACAAATGAGAAATGTCGTCCCATTTTGATGACTGATTAGGATCGGTCACTTCAACACGAATCAAACCCATGTCATACACTCCATTATGATCACTAACCGCAAAACTAATATAGTGGTAACCTGGTTGTGACGCTTGAAAGACGATCGTTTTATTCTGAGTGTCCAGTGGATCTTTAGGTACCGCTTTTGCGTTAAACGATTCAACATACACCAATTGATAATCATCACTATCGTCCGAGGAAACAAAGCCGCTGATGTCGATTTCTTCATCGGTCAATACGTAGACAACAACTGGATATACAATATTATCGTCAATCGTAAAACCTTGGTTAGCTTCGTAGCCCACCGCAACATCTAAAACCCCCATCAGCACAAGGCCATTAACCGAGTCTTCTAACGTATAAAGAACACGGTCAATGCCGGTAAAACCTGACGGCGGGGTATAATCCATAGTCTGGTCATCTGTACTATTTATTTGAACTGAGCTCGAGCGACCGTACGGTAGTGTAAGCTCCGTTAATACAAACTCGTCACCTAACGTAAAGCCGACTTTCTCCAATTCGTCCTTCAGTAAAACACTCACATCTTCATTAATCAGTGTTGTTGCACTTACTGGAACCAGTTCGGTTGAGCTAGGATTACTACTTACCGCAATGCGCGTAACCGCAGAACTCGAACCTTCTGAGCTACTACTATCACTCATTGGCGCTTCAGCCATACGGCTCATTGGCGACAATGTTTTAGGAGTCACATGATATCGATAGTCACACACCTTGGTATCAAAGGCCTGAATTACAAACCCTGTTTCCGTCATACTTTCTACTTGGCAGCTATCATCATTAGACAAGACCTCGACTTCACTCAGCGCAAAGCCACCACCCGTTGATGAAAATACCTTTGACGACAGGTCAACCTCGAACGATTCAGCATAGCCAGTCGAGTAGGTAGCATTTTGAGCGGAAAGCGTCGCGCTTTGAGTATTAGGGGAAACACTTGCTGAGCTTCCTTCACTGCCCTCTCCACCACACCCAAAAAGGGTAAGCGTAGTAGCGACGACAAAACCCAGGGGAATGCTTCCTCCTGGCTTATTGCTTAAAAGGTTCATATTACTTCTCTTTACTTTTTATTGATTTCAAAATTGATTTTATGATTTGTATTTAATGTTGTATTGGGCATTTACACTTTGCTGATAACAGTGATGCCATGTAGGCTAAAATTAGCACTGAACATGGGTAATGAATGCTGATCGTCCTTGATTAGCATTAATCATTGAAGGCCTATAATTATGTCTATTTTCAGCGTTCCTATTACTGAATAGGCAGTTGCATCTCTTTAGAGTATTTTTTATCGTAAGATGTTACGGTTACATTAAGTTGTTCACTTTGCGTATATTCCGCAAGAGAAAACGTTTTATCCCGACCAGATACAACAGTGAACTTTTGTTTGCATTGCGTATTTTTTTCTGTTGTACATGAGTTAACATAAACATCAATTAGCGTATTACTATTATTATCGATGCGTAAATTCTCGCCCTGATTGTAAATCTTATAATCAAAACTTGGCTTTGTCGTAGGCAGAATATAAACCGGTGAAAAACCATAGTTTATCTCGACACCGTGAATTTTCTCTCCCTCTTCTTTATAACGACTAGGAGTAAATGGCAGCATAAACATCAAATCTTTGCTGTTATCGCAAGACGTGTTGTGACATAAGCTACGAACACCCACGTCTTTCTCTTCACCAGGTCTTAAAACTAATCTTGGGTGCGTAAGAGATATTTTCCAATCATCTAGATTGTTTCTTGTATAACTATTACGAACGATTTTGTCGCCATCAATAAACTGAATTTCTTGTACTTTTCCATTAACAAAAATCGGGTGAGACTCATCATTAATAAGTGTCACGACACCATTGCCCTTTTTATCCGCGACGACAATCATCTTGTCGACATTAAAAGCATTGGCAGCAGTAGAAGTCATTGCTGAACAAATTGCGAATACTGTTAATAGATTATATTTAATTTTCATATTTCTCTCTACTAAAAATAATAAATTTTAGGATACTACTCGTCTATTTTGCTCAGCGCGTATATAACACCAAGCGCGAAAAGAATGAGTACATACATGTTTAAAATATTTGGTCCGATCATTACTCCGCTCTCTTATATTTGACCTTCATGCATATAATTGAGGTATTAGTTTTCATATTTACGAGCCCAAACGATAAAGGTGAGTAGCTCGATTGGTGAACAGTATCGCGCGTTCAGGTTTGAAGGTATTGGGCACTCTTGAATTTCAAAAACGCAAGATGCGAGATAGCTAAACAAGTGTAGATATCATTTACATTGGCGAGATACTCTCTGCTACAAACAAAGAAACACTGCCAAAAAATTGGCAGTGTTTCTGTTTCAAGGAAGGCAATTTAATCTAAACAGCTAACTTTCGGGTAAAGTATTTTCTCTTCAGGGTAAATCAAATTCAAATCACGATTATTAAGATTTGGATTTGCTTCGACTAATTCATCAAGTGAGCTATCAAATGCTCTTGCAATTCGGAGCAAATAGTCGCCAGGAACCACTCGGTATTCAACTAAACGCTGCTGACACGATGGCGCCTTCTTAATTGGGACAATAGACGCCAATTGGGTTTTCGGCCTTGATACTTGGGTCGACTCTTCAACAAGCTGGTCAACATTGGGCCTTGGGTTAATATCTGAAAGGCCTTCTGCGGCTTCATTGCTTGAAAAACGATAAACCAACAGTGCATTAAATGCGTATAGATCGTCTTGTTGACGAGCTAAATCAAAGACGCCTTGGTAACCAAGGTCGGCGCTCCAATTTTTACTCAATTGGTATTTAAGACCAAGCGATGCCGTAAAATTGGTGTCGTCACTAGAAAACGCGCCCCCGACTCCTGCATACAAGGAGGCAAATTCACTGACGGGTAGCAATAAGTCGGTTTCAACCATTACCGCACGTAAACTATCTATTTCCGAATCAGAAAAAGCAGAATAATCAGCATAGCCAAGTTCAAATAGTACGTTTTCACTAATGTTATATCCAACCGCCGCCTTATAACCAAGTGCTTCAGTCTGTCCCATGTTGTCATCAAATGCAGAAAACGTCATGCCACCACTCATCTGGATAGGCAGCTCCTCTGCTGATACACTTATGGATAAGAACACAGCGATAATCGATGACATTAAGTTCATTTTTTTCATCTTAAATACCAGGCTCCAACATGATCGTTACTTCATCAAAATAATCTCCGGAAACAGCAGAACTGCCCTCAATATCGTAATCAAAGTCTAAAGTAAAGTTAATACTTGTTTGCACTCCAGCTCCTTCTGAAATAGCCGTTGTTTGATGCATTAATTGTCCTTCATCAACTAAGTTACCAGAGCTGCACTGATCGCAATGAATGCTGTAAGGAATAACCACACCAGGGTTACTTGAATTAACCAATTCGTATGACTGTAAGGGCATTGTTAAAACAATTCCGTCATTAAAATAGCCGTTCGCTGTAATATCAAATGACGTTGTCGATGTTATTCTTTTGCCAATTGTGTCGTAGACTGGCGTCATGACACCATCTCCACTTACAAAAACACTGTCGAGTTGAACAGGCTGATAATCAAATGAAAACAACATCACTTCATTGATGTTGCGATAAGTCATAATGCCGTCATTTTCATAGTAGTAACGAATATTTACCGGCACTGAAGCTGAATATTGCCCCTCTGGTAGCCCACTTAATGCCGACACTATTTCACTTTCGTTAATATCGAAAATAGGTCTCAGGAAAATAAATGGGCTCGATTTTTGTTTATTAATTAATCGAACAGACGAAACACAGTTTGGACCTTCAACAGTCACAATCGGTAGTGACACTTCATCAAATGAGCACCCACCACCTACCGTATTTGCTGACTGGGCAAATTCAATTCCAGTAGTATTGTATTGAACGCCCGATATATCGATCGATATTGACGGTGAAGTATTCCCATTTCCCCCAATTAAAGTCATCTCTGTTGGAGGTGTACCCGAAAATGTCGCGGCCGCCCAAGCTTCTGAAGCCTGCAACATAGGAGGAGTTTCCCACGTACTTGGCAGCATTTTGCCATTGTAACGTGTCACATTGTCCCAACGAACACCACCAGCCTTCACTTCCGCGCGAACTTCAAACGCAGCTTGAGCCATGCTTGTCGTCATTAATGCAATAAACGCTACAATATATAGGATAGGTCTAGGCATTATATTTTACCTCTCGTCACCATTTCTTTCTTTGAATAGCTTCTGTCGTGAGATGTCACGGTAATGGTCAACTCGTTATTTCGCATAGTTTCGGTTAAAGGGAACGTCTTATTCCTTCCCGATACAACCGTAAATTTTTGTTTGCATTGGGCTTTGTTTTCAGCAACACATGCATCTACAAAAAAATTGAGCATGGTATTACTTTTATTTTCGACTCTAAGGCTATCACCGTTGTTGGTTAATTCGTAAGAATAATTCGGTTGTGTTGTAGGAATAATATAAACAGGTGCGAATCCGTAATTAATTTCCACACCACTCACTACTTCACCAGGTCTGTATTTACTTGGAGAAAAAGACAGCATAAACATCAAATCTTTTGAATTATCGCATGCAGCGTTGTGGCATAAACTACGTATGCCAATGTCTTTCTCTTCACCAGGGTTCAAAACTACCTTCTGGTGCGTTAATGACACCTTCCAATCGTTTAAGTTGTCTCTTGTATATTGTTTTTTTTCTACCTGTTCTCCATCAATAATATTTATTTCATCCACCTTTGCTTGGATAAAAATTGGGTGAGACTCGTCGTTGGTTAACGTAACGATACCGTTCCCTTTATCATCAGAGACAATAACCATTTTATCTACCGTAAAAGCTTGTACACTTATAGATAACAATATAGCGGTGAGTGATACTAAATTTAGTAGAACTTTATTGGATTTCATTTCCCACTCCTTAATTAACTTGTGCGACTGGGTATGTAATGGCGTTGGTGCGATAAAGTCGTTTTGCCAACAGTTTTAACTGATCGATATCTCTTTTATGAAGCGCTATTGTTTCCGCCATGTTTATAGATTCATGCGCTATATAAATTGCCTTAAACGAACCCACTTCTTTCTGAATAATTCGATAACCGTGTAATTCGAGCTTTTTAAGCGCTTTATTCAGTTCAATCGAGCTTTCGTATGCACCTAAATACATCGCTTGTAGTCGTTCACCTGCATCAATCAAATCTATCTGCTTTTCTTGAGCTATTGGCAAACAATAGTTTTGACCAAAGTTCATCTGATTTGTTGAAGTAAATTCATAAGGCAGTAAGCATTGGCTTTCTTTCGCTGACAATTCAAAGTTCATGCCTTCCAATACGGTTACTCTATAAACACCGTCGGCCATTTCATTGACTTCAATACAACCTTCTCCATGACACTTCACTTCTGTAATCGGCTGTTCTGATATGTCATTAAAGGCGCTAACAAACGAAACGACGCGACTAACTCTTGGCTCAATAGAAGCAACCGTACCTGGGTGTGTAAACACGGTTACGTTACTATCACCAGAGTTGTAAAGATCAACGCTCTCTGAATCAAATTTCGCACGATATTGACTATAGTCTTCCAAAGGCACAACGGTTTCATCGTTATATACGATGAACTTACTGTTGTTTCGCCCTTCTTTTTTAAGAGAGAAGTAACCTTTTTCATCAAACGTCTGCTCTGTATTCTGCGACTGATGAATATCGACAAGCGTATAAGACGTTGCCGCTTTATCGGTAATATAAACGCCGTCTGTCGTCACGATTTGAGTGCTAGACAAGCCAGCATTGATACCACTCGTGCCATTGGTGGACGTATGGGCGGAGGCATTCATTCGAGCGTATTTAGTCGTGCCACTGGTCGCCAATAACGCATCTTGATACATATCATCCTGTTGTCGATCGTAGGTGTTACTCACCTCAAGCGACGTATTAAAGGAGTCTGAGTCAATTAACTGATTTCGTCTTACTGTTGTTTTAAATTGATTAATGTCATCACTATCACTCGTCAGGCCCACGATAGTTTCTACTGTGTCTGACAACGGGACACTCCATAACAAATTAACTGATATGTCGTCCGTCGCCTCAGAGTAATCGACGTTAATATTAACTCGAGAATCTAAAACTGTGGGCGTGCTGTAACCAACGGAAATAAACTGCTGTTCCTGTTCATCCGAGTTACCTAAATTGTCTAACTGCTTGTCGTTATTAAGCGAGTAAACCGCATACATAGATTGTCCACCGCGGAAGCTGTACGAAGAATTCAACGATAGACGTGAATAATCGGCATATCCGTACATATAAGAAGCAACTGGATCACCAAGTTCATTATCGAGAGACTCATAAGATAGACTTAAATAAGGGATACCGATATTAGCATTAAAGTGAGATGCGTCTTCGAATTGGCTGTACACAGCTTCAGTACTCAAATCCCAATCAATCAGATTGTATGCACCACCAACGGTGTACATAGTGCCACTGTCCGTGACCAAGCCGCCCAAGCCTACTTGCAACGAACGGGTGAGTTGGTAGTTAGCTAATGCCTTGCCATAAACATCGTCTTCAATATTTTTAATGCCATGTTCCGTGTAGTCGTAATGGCTTCCTGAAAACATACCCGCAGTGGCAACGAAATCCACTTCCCCCTGAGTCAGAGAGTCACCTTTGGTGTTATATACTTGATAAGTCTGGGTATTAACAACTTGCCCACCACTTGTCACCTCAAGTACAGCTTCATAGCGACCAGATGGTAACTTGCTGTAAGGAATTGAGTTCTGCCCTTCTGGTACGTTATCTTGAAAAATCAATCGACCATCACGAAGAACTTGTACACCGCCACTTGTTGGCGCATAAAAGCTCAATACTTTGTCGTTATTATGTCCGCCTACGAGCAACTTTTTAGAGGTACCTACCGTGAGCGAGTTTTGAGCAACTCGAGCGGTGTTATTCAGGAAGTCAGTTGAGTTAACCTCTGGCTCAAATTCAAAATGACCCGCTTTTATTGAGTAAGAATCGATATCTAAATGATATGCCGCTTCATACAATTCAGAACCGTTATCACTGTTGTTGGCATTGAAATCAGTTTTGAGGTATCCGTAAGGTAGCCCCAGTGTCGTTTCATTATTTAAAGAAACGATTGAGTCTTGATCTTGATATTCACTCACGTACAGATCAAATGAATTGATTAACCCATTGTGTTGACTCAGAGACGAGTGGTATACCAGTTCTTTATCGAGATTCGAGTATGACAACACCTGTGGAGATACAAAAAGATAGACTTCTTGATCGTTATAGTTATGAACGATCTCAAACGTTTCTGGGTACAACTCACACTCATCGAGCTTACCTAAACACTCAGACTGATCTTGTATGCCAACCATTAATTGATCTATGATCTTCTGCTGGTACTCAGCCGACACTGTATTATCATTTAAATAGTCAGATACCTGTGCGATCGCTTTTTTATTATTCGAGTCTAATTTTAACGTGTTAAACGACGTTAAAAATGGGATCGGTGAAGTAAGGGAACCATCTAAGTTACGTATACGGACTGTTGACTCTTTCAATTCAAACAGTTCTTCAAAACCTTCAAGAACATTTTGACTATAACTTGAATACGAATACACAGGCAATAACACTAAAATTGCCATTGTTATGAGTTTGAACCTGAACATTATATATCTACCTCTATATTGAACTCTATCTCACCATTACACCTCTCCGCTTGGCCCGCTGTGATGATATCTTTAAATGACTGAAAACTTAATATAATGTCATGCTCACTATACTTATTGTCGCCATCATTTAAATTGAAATTTGAAAAAGAGACGGATTCACCCTCTGACAAACTTATCCCGTCAATCGTTAATGTAACGAAATCATCCTGAACATTGCTCACTCCAGAGTAGTCCGTACAAATTGACGTATTTTTTGTTAACGTTGAAATATAAGGAATATCCGAAGACTCAAAAGGTATATCTGTTTCAATTCTTAATGTGGTATTAACATCATCAAATTTTGTTTTGTCTTGATTTGACGTCAACTCCAGAACTGCCGGAATAAATTCAACAGAATTAATTGAATTTGTATAAAGTTTGCCTACATCGAGGCTCGTAGTAATGTAAAGCACTTTGAAATCGGCGTTGGCATTCATACTCATGAAAGCCAATAGTATTAAAACTTTTTTCATATTGACTACCATCGTAGAGAAATAAGGCTCGTAATTACTACGAGCCTTTGAATCGGGAATTTTCTACAAATTAAACAAGGTCAGCCATAACCGTTACTGATGCTTGAACAGTAGTTCCACCTACTTCAGATTCAGGTAATACAGCAGTCTGCTTAACTTTAGTTGAAATAGTTTCTTCACCAGAAACAGGCTTTGTTTCCTAATTGGA
>NZ_JBFRLG010000075.1:0-306 GCF_041469785.1 Vibrio sp. 10N.286.48.F5
CTCATCGATGGCAACGGTCGCGCTGCTGACAGTAGCTGCGTCATTAGTGCCGTTAATCGTCACTTTTATGGTCGACGGTGTGCCATCAACCGACGATACCGTAAAGGTCTCTTCGACTTTATCGCCGACGTTTAATTGGTTAAACGCGCTGTTGGCGGTGAACGCCCAATGACCATTAGCATCAATAGTCAGGTCACCATTGGTGCCAGTAATCGAATCCGGTGTAAACGCATTATCTTGATTATCCACGTCGGTACTGGTCAATGTTCCTGAAGTCGTTACTGCTTTGTCGGTTTCATCGATGGC
>NZ_JBFRLG010000076.1:0-220 GCF_041469785.1 Vibrio sp. 10N.286.48.F5
GTCGGCACACTAAATTCTTTGCTTAAAGAGTTAAACTCTTCAATTAAAACCTCATATAAAATGAAGTCCTTTAAAAATGGCTCCCCTTGCAAGACTTGAACTTGCGACATACGGATTAACAGTCCGCCGTTCTACCAACTGAACTAAAGGGGAATTACTTGTCTCAACATCAGGTCTATAAAGACCATTATTTGTTAAGTACCAAATAATGGTGCCTCGA
>NZ_JBFRLG010000077.1:0-1077 GCF_041469785.1 Vibrio sp. 10N.286.48.F5
TTTTATACTCTCCAGAGACTAAAAAGCCGATACATCCTTTGCACCAGCTGGTTGTGTTGATTGTTCATTCGTCGCTTTATTGCGATTGCTACATAACAACGGCAAGAGAGTTATTTTTTACCTGTCTCTGGAAATACTCCCCCCTCCACGCCTCGATTCAAAATGCTCTCAGATATATTTCATCAGTACGCATAACCAAACAGATAACCCAAGGAGCTCTTATGCGTAACGCCAACAACCAACACGATTACCCTTTTAAAACTTCAGAGTTAAATGAACTGCTAGAACGTGCAGCCGACGCACTGGCTGCAAAATACAAACGAGAGGGCACGTTCACTAATCCAACCAATGTTAAGGAATATTTAAAGCTCAAGTTAGGGGCTCATGACCGCGAAGTGTTCGCCGTGATGTTTCTTGATAATCAACATCAATTGATCAGTTTTGAAGAGTTGTTCTTTGGCACTATCGATGCTGCCTCTATTTACCCACGCGAAGTACTCAAAGCAGCACTAAACCATAACGCTGCTGCCGTCGTTTTTGCTCATAACCACCCTTCAGGTGTCGCTGAGCCCTCTCAAGCAGATAGACGCATTACACAGCGCTTAGTAGATGCTCTCAAGCTGGTGGATATCCGAGTATTGGACCACATCGTTGTGGGTGAGGATTGTGTGTCATTTGCAGAAAAGGGGTGGGTATGAACAAATTTGTTATTTCAGGACTTAATGATGAACTCGTTAGTCCCATGCACTGTTTTCTTGAAGCACTTATGTCTGAAAACGTCATCCCGAATACAGTCGAGCGGGTAGCGTTAAACATAGGGTCTAAAGATATCAATAGCCGCTTTCAACCAATCGAAATTCAATTAGAGCGAACATCAAGCAAAACACCTTGGCAACTTCGCTTTATTGCCACCTTTGATGTGATGGTTGCTGGTAAGCCACAAAAAGAGTTATCGCTGTATTTCAACTTCGCAGGGTGTTGGTTCTACCACCCAGAGATTAAGCAGTGCAACTTACAACGGCCAGAAGTTCAAACCTTACTTGCTAGCTGGCTTAAAGCCATCACTCACACTCTCAT
>NZ_JBFRLG010000078.1:0-608 GCF_041469785.1 Vibrio sp. 10N.286.48.F5
TCTGGGGTAAACGTAAACGTACCATCGGCATTGTTTAGAATAGAGCCATGGTCAGCATGCAGGTTTTCAATGGTTAGTTTACCGGCGTCATTGGCATCCACATCGACGGTATTCGCTAATAGTTGCGCGGTGGTTAAGGTTTGGCGTGTATCTTCACTGCCATTTGCAAGCACCACTTCAGATGAACAGTAAGGTCTGTCGTTACTGCCGTGAATGGTGATGACAATATCGTGTGTTGTACCATCTTTTGAATGGACTGTAATCGTATCGGTTAAGCTTTGCCCTTCACCAAGTTGGTCAATTGCAGTGCCACGCGTTGTGGGTCTAGCACCTATACCTGATAGATGCCCAGCATCGGCATGGTAATGCCAGGTGCCATCGGTGAGTAAGATTAGATCGCCATAGGTGCCGTGATAGTTGTAACCATTGCTGCCTTGGCGTTCAAATCCTGACTCGCCTACATCGGGGTCTGTGATGGTCAGCTTGCCATCAGCATAGAGTGTTGTATTGCCAAGTGTGGCGATGCCTGAGTGAGCATAGTCGGGTGACATGTCGACACCCGCGCTGTTTTCGGTTATTGAACCAGTATCAACGCCAGCGATTTGGGC
>NZ_JBFRLG010000079.1:0-287 GCF_041469785.1 Vibrio sp. 10N.286.48.F5
GTTTATACCGTTCTTATTAACTAAGAGCAGATAAACATTGAGAACTTTTAAATTTGATTGAATTACTCGTAAGTAATCAATCAGTCAGCTTTCCAAATTGTTAAAGAGCTTGATTCAATAAAATGAACCATTTTTAAAAACACTTAAATAAATGTGCTTAAAGATGGTATCCCGTAGGGGAGTCGAACCCCTGTTACCGCCGTGAAAGGGCGGTGTCCTAGGCCTCTAGACGAACGGGACATAGGTTACTCTTAACTGTTTAAACATATCAATCTGTGTGGACACTT
>NZ_JBFRLG010000080.1:0-306 GCF_041469785.1 Vibrio sp. 10N.286.48.F5
AAAGTCGAAGAAACCTTTACCGTCACTTCCGTTGATGGCACCCCTTCGACCATTAAAGTCACGATTAACGGTACTAACGATGCAGCGACAGTCAGTACCGCAACAGTCAGTGTGGATGAAACGGACAGCGCTATAACAACTTCTGGAACCCTCACCAGTACTGACGTGGATAACCCAGACAACACGTTTACGCCGGATTCTATTTCAGGCACCAACGGTGACCTGACTATTGATGCCAATGGTCATTGGTTCTTCACCGCTAACAGCGCATTTAATCAATTAAACATCGGCGATAAAGTCGAAGAA
>NZ_JBFRLG010000081.1:0-160 GCF_041469785.1 Vibrio sp. 10N.286.48.F5
GCAGTATGAACAGCGAATAACGAATGCGATACTAGCTCAGTTGGTAGAGCGCAACCTTGCCAAGGTTGAGGTCATCGGTTCGAACCCGATGTATCGCTCCAAATTCTCTCTTTTTAGAGAACAGAGTCATTGACTTAAATAATGCATTCGGACGCGGGAT
>NZ_JBFRLG010000081.1:1000-1217 GCF_041469785.1 Vibrio sp. 10N.286.48.F5
ATTACAGTTAAGCGCTATCTATTGCCCAAGGCAGTAAGAGCAGCGACTAACTAATGCGATACTAGCTCAGTTGGTAGAGCGCAACCTTGCCAAGGTTGAGGTCATCGGTTCGAACCCGATGTATCGCTCCAAATTCTCTCTCACGCTTTATGCTGAAGATGAAAATGGTTTAGTCTCATTGTCTTAAACAATGCATCCGGACGCGGGATGGAGCAGT
>NZ_JBFRLG010000082.1:0-163 GCF_041469785.1 Vibrio sp. 10N.286.48.F5
GCAGTATGAACAGCGAATAATGAATGCGATACTAGCTCAGTTGGTAGAGCGCAACCTTGCCAAGGTTGAGGTCATCGGTTCGAACCCGATGTATCGCTCCACTTTCTTTTCGAAGAGAGAGGGAAGAATCATCAACTTAATTGATGCATCCGGACGCGGGATG
>NZ_JBFRLG010000082.1:1066-1258 GCF_041469785.1 Vibrio sp. 10N.286.48.F5
ATCTGTTGCCCAAGGCAGTAAGAGCAGCGACTAACTAATGCGATACTAGCTCAGTTGGTAGAGCGCAACCTTGCCAAGGTTGAGGTCATCGGTTCGAACCCGATGTATCGCTCCAAATTCTATTCTTAGAGCTTTGCTCAGAATGAAAATGGTTTAGTCTCATTGTCTTAAACAATGCATTCGGACGCGGGA
>NZ_JBFRLG010000083.1:0-353 GCF_041469785.1 Vibrio sp. 10N.286.48.F5
AGCTTCGCAGATAGCTACTGCATCATTAAGGTCGTTCTTCCCTTTAGTTCGATAAGGAACCACGTATTTAACGGCCATGATGCGGGCGTCATGACCCAGTTTATTGAGTGTTCTTGCCCAATAATGTGCACCACCACACGCTTCAACGCCTATACGCATGAGTGGCATATTTGCTATTGTAGTCAGTAGTTTAGAGCGGGTTACTGACTTATGAAGTATGACCTTACCATTTTGGTCTACGGCATGAAGACTAAAGTGGTTTTTAGCTAGGTCGATACCGCAGAAATAAGAATAATCAGACATGGTGCCTCCGATGCATTTAAGTACCACATAAGTGTGGCAGATCCTCGGTA
>NZ_JBFRLG010000084.1:0-443 GCF_041469785.1 Vibrio sp. 10N.286.48.F5
CCAATGACCATTGGCATCAATAGTCAGGTCACCGTTGGTACCGGAAATGGAATCGGGTGTGAAGGTATTATCTGGATTATCCACGTCAGTACTGGTTAGCGTACCTGAGGTAGTTACCGCTTTGTCGGTTTCATCGATGGCGACGGTCGCACTGCTGACAGTAGCGGTGTCGTTAGTACCGTTAATTGTCACCTTGATAGTGGACGGTGTTCCATCAACAGACGACACCGTGAAGGTTTCTTCTACTTTATCGCCGACGTTTAACTGATTAAACGCGCTGCTCGCGGTGAACACCCAATGACCATTAGCATCGATAGTCAGGTCACCGTTGGTACCTGAAATAGAATCCGGTGTAAACGTGTTGTCTGGGTTGTCTACATCGGTACTGGTGAGGGTACCTGAAGCTGTTACCGCTTTGTTAGTCTCATCGATGGCAACGGTCG
>NZ_JBFRLG010000085.1:0-253 GCF_041469785.1 Vibrio sp. 10N.286.48.F5
ATCCTGCACGACCCACCATTCTTTCTCCACGAAGGAATTAAAACTATCGTGGGCGATTAGCTCAGTTGGGAGAGCACCTGCCTTACAAGCAGGGGGTCACTGGTTCGAGCCCGGTATCGCCCACCATTCTCTAAATATTCTTGGAAGTTAAATCTCCAAACCACTTCTTATGTCGCTGGTTGGATTTTTCGACTGTGAGAGTCTTTAGAAAATGAACTTCACAAGAAGTCTCATTGCTCTTTAACAATTTGGA
>NZ_JBFRLG010000086.1:0-226 GCF_041469785.1 Vibrio sp. 10N.286.48.F5
AATTTTCCGGATTGGTATTAGAAGAGAGAATTTAAACTCTTTGGGATAACCGCTGCTACGCAGTGAAAGTGGGGTGGCGATGCGTGTGTAGTATACGCTATTTGGAAGTCTCAATAAGTACATCTGTGCTACCTTTCTGTGCGAGATGATTTTCGAGGCTTTAGATACGAAAAAACCGCTGTAAAAACAGCGGTTTAATCTTTAAGAGTGGTGGAGGGATAGGGAT
>NZ_JBFRLG010000087.1:0-406 GCF_041469785.1 Vibrio sp. 10N.286.48.F5
ATCGCAGTAGCGGTTTGCGGTCCAATGCCACGAACCTTCATCACTCGTTGAACATTAGCGCTGACCTTAGCAAAAGACTCGAAGACTTGTTCAGTATCGGCGATACGTTGATTTAATTCACCAAGGTGGTGATAAGCATCGGCAATCACCGTTCTTGCGAGATGTGGCAGTTCATTTTCTGCATCTTCAAGCATTAAGGGAACGTGCTTCATCAATGAAGAGCGACCAACGGGAATGATCAACCCGAACTCAGAAAGTAGGGCGCGCATGCGATTCATAAGCGCGGTGCGTTCACGAACCCAATGCTCTCTCATTCTATGTACCGATAGGATGGCTTGTTGCTCTGGTGATTTTACGGGCACAAAGCGAGTGGATGGTCGCTGAATAGCTTCGCAGATAGCTACTG
>NZ_JBFRLG010000088.1:0-406 GCF_041469785.1 Vibrio sp. 10N.286.48.F5
CAGTAGCTATCTGCGAAGCTGTTCAGCGACCATCCACTCGCTTTGTGCCCGTAAAATCACCAGAGCAACAAGCCATCCTATCGGTACATAGAATGAGAGAGCATTGGGTTCGTGAGCGCACCGCGCTTATGAATCGCATGCGCGCCCTACTCTCTGAGTTCGGGTTAATCATTCCTGTTGGCCGCTCTTCATTGATGAAACAGATTCCCTTAATGCTCGAAGATGCAGAAAATGAACTGCCACATCTCGCTAGAACGGTGATTGCCGATGCTTATCACCACCTTGGTGAATTAAATCAACGTATCGCCGATACTGAACAAGTCTTCGACTCTTTTGCTAAGGTCAGCGCTAATGTTCAACGAGTGATGAAAGTTCGAGGTATTGGGCCGCAAACCGCTACTGCGAT
>NZ_JBFRLG010000089.1:0-233 GCF_041469785.1 Vibrio sp. 10N.286.48.F5
AATTGCGTGCCCTGGTGGTGGAATTGGTAGACACAAGGGATTTAAAATCCCTCGACGTTCGCGTTGTGCCGGTTCAAGTCCGGCCCGGGGCACCATCTATTTGATTATTACCTCGCTTGGTATTAATCAAAAGAGTTGTTCTCTTAAAACACTATTGAAGGCGCCTTGGCAGAGTGGCTATGCAGCGGATTGCAAATCCGTGGACCTCGGTTCGACTCCGGGAGGCGCCTCCA
>NZ_JBFRLG010000090.1:0-237 GCF_041469785.1 Vibrio sp. 10N.286.48.F5
TTCCAAATTGTTAAAGAGCTAGATATTTCAAAAGAAATAGCCATTTTTAAAGATTCTTAAGGAAGAACACTTAAAGATGGTGGAGCTATGCGGGATCGAACCGCAGACCTCCTCGCTGCCAGCGAGGCGCTCTCCCAGCTGAGCTATAGCCCCATCTGGAAAAGTATTTCCTACTCTTAACTTATTAAACCATCAATCTGTGTGGGTACTCATCGTAAATATCTTCGTATAAGGAGG
>NZ_JBFRLG010000091.1:0-311 GCF_041469785.1 Vibrio sp. 10N.286.48.F5
GACCTGTTAACAGGCGCTACTGACATCGAAGGTGACAACCTTACTGTTGAAGGTGTGACCTACGATGGTGGCGACGGTATCCTTACTGATAACGGTAACGGCACGTACACCTTTGCTCCAAATGAAAACTTCAATGGTGATGTAAACTTCGGTTTCGATGTATCTGACGGTACCGATACAGTGTCAGCGAACATCGACGTAAGCGTAACAGCGGTTGATGATGCGCCTGTATCGGGTGACCTAGCGTACTCAATCGATGAAGATGGTTCGATTCGTCTAAGCCAAGAGCAATTGCTTTCTCAAGCATCTGA
>NZ_JBFRLG010000092.1:0-213 GCF_041469785.1 Vibrio sp. 10N.286.48.F5
TTTTCCGGATTGGTATAACAACAAACACTTTTCTTCAAATGTAAAAAAGCCCTGCTATTGCTAGCAGGGCTTCTCTAATAAGTGGCGGAGTGGACGGGACTCGAACCCGCGACCCCCGGCGTGACAGGCCGGTATTCTAACCAACTGAACTACCACTCCGCAGTGGAATACTTGTCGTCGCTGACAAGTGCTCAAATTTAAAGCCTGGCGATG
>NZ_JBFRLG010000093.1:0-695 GCF_041469785.1 Vibrio sp. 10N.286.48.F5
TTAGATATACAGTAATAAGAAAACGACGAATTAATTTAAATATATTGGAACAGAACCAATATTATCTATAAAGAAGTGGAGTTAAAAAATGACTATTAAACGTTACGGTGTTGAAGGCGGTACAGGTACAGGCGGACAACATTTACCATTTGCACGCGCAACTGAAGCGGGTGGTTTCCTATACGTTTCTGGCCAGACACCGATGACAGATGGTGAAGTGGTAGAGGGTGGCATTGTTGACCAGTCTCGCCTAGCGATCCAAAACTGTGTCGATATCATGACTGAAGCGGGCTACGGCCTAGAAGACGTAATGCACGTAAAGGTTGTGCTAACGGATTCTCGTTACTTCCAATCTTTTAATAAGGTATTCAAAGAGTTCTTCGGTGCTAACCCACCGGCTCGTATCTGCATGGTTTGCGACCTAGTTGTAGACGTGAAGGTTGAAGTAGATGTGACTTGCTACCGCGCGGATCGCGTTTAGTAATAACCTAATCACAATTACCTACTTAGAGAGTATTAGGGGTTAGTCATCCCTGTTATTATCCTTTAATACTCTCACCCTACATTTATAAAAATTACTTTAATTAAAATAGATAAAATCAATGTAATTATATGAAATATAAAAATGAATGAATCATAAATAAAGTTCAAGAATGAACTCAATATTTCACTGAGAGGTGTCAAATGAACAGCAC
>NZ_JBFRLG010000094.1:0-284 GCF_041469785.1 Vibrio sp. 10N.286.48.F5
ATCTGGGGAGTTAGACATTGCCCAGCCAATAACTTTTCGAGCGAATAGGTCGATAACAACCGCTAGGTAAGACCATCGCTGTCCTGTCCAGATGTAGGTCACATCCCCACACCAGACTTGATTCGGCTCAGTTACCGCGAACTGACGATTAAGATGGTTCGGTATATGAACGTGCTCCTGCTGTGTTTTCTTGTACGTATGTTTTGGTAATTGACCACTGATTAAATCGAGTTCTTTCATGAACTTGCTCGAACGATAACGACTAAGTGGGATACCTCTTGCTG